>JAZKEM010000055.1:0-8720 GCA_040387055.1 Pseudomonadota bacterium
ATGACTAGATTATTTCCACTTCTGTTATGCCGCACATCATTGCTTGGCACTCACGGGTAAATTGCCAGAGCCGCCAACATCCCACAAGCCCGAAAGTCACGCCTTAAGACGTCGTGTCGGGGTCAACGTCACCAGTAACACAGCAGCGAGAATGATCAAAGTGCCGATGACCTGCGTTTTGGTCAGCGTTTCGTCCAGAACCAGCCAGCCCATCAACACCGCGACCGCTGGATTCACATAGGCATAAGTGCCGAGTAGCGCCGGGGTTACTTGTTGCACCAACCACACATAAGCAGCGTAGGCAATGCAGGAACCGAACACGATCAGGTAGGCCAAGGCCATCAGTGAGCGTGGCTCCCAACGAATTTTCTCCTGCTCGCCCATCAGCAAACCCGCGATGGTCATCACAATGCCAGCCGTCAGCATCTGCAATGCCGCCGTCATCAACGGCGTATTCGCAACAGGATGTCGACGCGAGTGCACTGAGCCCACCGCCCATGTAATCGGCGCAAACAACAGCGCCGCATACGCCATCAGTGGCGCAGAGCGGGCTGACAGGCCACCGCCAACCAACACCGCTACGCCCGCAAAGCCAATCAACAATCCAACAATCGTTAATGGCCGCAGTTTTTCGCCACTGATACCAAATGTGCCGAACCACGCGATCCACAAAGCACCAGTCGCGACAATCAGTGCCGCCTGATTCGACGGCACCCATTGCTCGCTATAAGTCACCAGGCCATTGCCACCAATCAACATCATCGAGCCAGTAAATGCGATGTTGAACCAGTCACGCCCGCTCGAAGGCAAACGATGCCCACGCGACAAGGCGTAAAGCAGGATCAAGGTTCCGGCAATATCAAAACGCAGCCCTGCACAAAGCGCAGGCGGAATCGCTTCTACCGCGATACGGATGCCGAGATAGGTGGAACCCCAGACAATGTAGACGATGGCGAAGGCCAACAAGATTTTCGTCTTGTGATTGTTTGCTATTGCAGAGGATGATGCAGTGGACGACTGAGTACTCATGCTGAAGTATAGAGCTTAAGCATCCATCGCCTCCGTATTTGCCTTGCCCGCGAACACCATCGGCATCACATGATGCTGCATCGTCACCGGCACACGGATCAGACAAGGGCCCGGCACTTCGAAGGCTTCTTGCAACGCGGCACGCGCATCTTCAGCTTCTCCCAGATCAATTGCGGGAACGCCGAAGGCTTGCGCCAAAGCGCACAAATCCGTCGGCCGCTGAAATTGGGAAGCCGTATTAGAGCCATAGAACAGCGTCTGCTGCTGATGCACCATGCCGAGTGCCGCGTTGTCGAGCACAACGATCTTCACATTGAGATCCAGCTCGGCCAACGTTGCCAACTCCTGCACGTTCATCAACAAGCTTCCGTCACCACTAAAACAAACGGCCAAGGTATCGGGCAAAGCCAAAGCTGCGCCGATGGCTGCAGGCAAACCGAAGCCCATCGTGCCAAGGCCACCCGACGTCAGCCAACGATCAGGTCGCTGAAAGGGATAACTCTGCGCCACCCACATTTGGTGCTGGCCCACGTCAGTGCTCACCGCTGCATCAGCCCCTGCGATTTCAGCAACTGCACGCACGATGCCGTAAGGCGTACGTGGATCATGCAAGCCGGGCGTGCGCAGCGGCATCTGCCGTCGTAACGCGGCAACATGCAATAACCAGTCGTTACGCAACTGCGCCTTCACCAAAGGCCACAACGCACGCAAAGCTTCACCGGCGTCCGCTTCAATCGCGAGTGTTGGCGTTTTGATTTTTCCGAACTCGCGGCGATCCACATCGATATGAATGATTTTGGCGTTAGGGCAAAAACGATCCACACGCCCGGTTGCGCGATCATCAAAGCGCGCACCCACAGCAATGACGAGATCAGCGTCGTCCATCACCTGATTGGTAAAGCGCGCGCCGTGCATGCCCAGCATACCGAGTGCGAGTGGATGACCCGACGGCATTGCGCCCAAGGCCATCAATGTTGCGGCGGCTGGCAATGCAGCGCGCTCAGCCAAAGCCAAGGCATCCGCCTGTGCACGTGCTTTCACCACACCGCCACCGAGATACAACACTGGACGCTTGGCAGCATCAATCATCGCCGCTGCTTGTGCGATCAGTGCGTGATCCAATGTTGGCATTGCGTAAGCGCGGCCTGGCGCGGGCAAATCACTGATCGTGATGCGCTCGATCTGCACGTCTTTGGGCACGTCAATCAACACCGGGCCCGGACGCCCACCTTCGGCAATGCGGAAGGCTTCTGGAATTAAGTCGAGCAGGTCACTCGCGCTGCGCGCAATGAAGTTGGCCTTGGTGATGGTCTCAGCCAAGTAGCCCGTCTTCACTTCCTGAAACGCATCAGTACCCATCAGATGCCGTGACACCTGACCGGTGATGCAAACCATCGGAATCGAATCGAGCTTGGCATCAGCCAACGCGGTCAGAACATTGGTCACGCCAGGACCAGACGTGGCAATGCACACCCCAGCGCGGCCGCTAACACGCGCCATGCCCTGCGCAATAAAGCCTGCGCCTTGTTCATGACGTGCGAGGACGTGGCGAATCTGCGTGCTCGCGCCCAAGGCCTGATAAAGCGGCAGCACAGCGCCGCCCGGGATGCCAGCGACGATCTTTACGCCCTGACGTTCCAGCAATTGCACGATGAGTTCTGCGCCTGAGAGTTCCATGTTTGTTTCCTGACTTCGAGTAAAACCCCGAGGAGAAAACCGGCGCGGAAATGAAAAAACCCCCCGCCGGTTTGCACCGGCGGGGGGCTGTTTAATGCAAGCAGCGTCCCTACGGTGCGTCGGTAACGACGACCAGTGCGAGGACGACTACAATATGCTGCTTGCGATTCATTTAAATTACGGCTGCTTAAGGTATGCAGGGCGCGCAGTATAGCCGCGTGACCTGACGCATCTCAAGCGCCGATCGTCGGCCCAACCCACTGTGTTAGCTTTGGCCGAAACTCAGCAGCCCTTTAGCTGTCTGACGACCCTATATAACCTGCAACAGATTCCATGACCTCACTCTCCCCAGACAGCATCACCCGCACCGACCTCTTCACATGGTTCGCCGCTGTAGTGGTGCTGGGCCTGACGCTGCAACTGCATCTGTTGTCCGCATTGATCGCTGGCCTACTGGTGTATGAGCTGGTGCATGTACTGGCCTCGCGCCTGCGTCAGCGCCAAGTGGGCAGCGACCGCGCCAAACTGCTGGCCGTAGGTTTGATCTCGATCTTTGTCGTCGCCGCAATCACTGCAGCGGTACTCGGCATCATCACCTTTCTGCGTAACGGCAATGACAGCTTGCCTGCACTGCTACAGAAATTGGCCGACATCATTGAAGCTTCTCGTGGGCAATTGCCGCAATGGTCGCTGGAATACATTCCTTCAGACGCTGATGAGCTACGCATCACCATCACAGAATGGTTGCGCAAACACTCGGGCTCATTACCGCTCGCTGGCACCACACTGGCAAAAATCACTGCGCACATTCTGATTGGCATGGTGGTGGGCGCACTGCTGGCCTTGAAGCCAACGATGTCGCTGGAAGCACGTCGCCCCGTCGCACGTGCAATTGCGGATAGTGCCGCGCGCCTGGGCAACGCTTTCCGCCGCGTGGTATTTGCACAAGCGTGGATCGCCACCATCAACACCGTGTTCACCGCAATTTATCTGGCGATCGTATTGCCGATGCTAGACATTCACTTGCCGCTGGTTAAAACCATGATCGCGGTAACGTTCCTCGCGGGCCTGATGCCCATCCTTGGCAATCTGATTTCCAACACTGTGATCGTGCTAGTGAGCTTGAGTGTGTCGGTTCAAGTCGCCGTCAGTTCTTTGATATTTCTTGTCAGTGTGCACAAGTTGGAATACTTCCTCAACGCACGCATCATCGGCTCACACATCCGCGCACAGGCTTGGGAATTGTTGATTGCGATGGTGATCATGGATGCGATGTTTGGCATCCCCGGCCTGATCGCCGCACCAATCTTCTACGCTTTTGCCAAAGACACGCTGACGGAAAAAGGCTTGATCTAGTCTTCGCCTTTTTTGTCATCGCCATGACGGCCATGATCCTGCAAGCTGAATACCGGCAATTCTAAATTCCAGACGATCGCGGCCAGGCGCAGGCCCACCACGATCGCCATGCCTGTCAGCGCGGGCACCGCAGGATCAAGATCAAAGTTCTTCAGCAGGACAAATGCTGTTGCGCCTGCGATGGCTGCGGTGGCGTAGATATGTCCCTTGCGCAGGATCATTGGAATCTCCGCACAAAGCACATCACGCAATACGCCGCCAAACACGCCGGTGATGACCGCCATCATCACCACAATCACGCCATCGACACCGGTGTCATAAGCAATGCGTGCACCCGAGATGGTGAATAGCGCAAGACCAAAAGCATCTGCCACTAACAACAAACGTTCTGGCGGCTTGAAGAAGCGTACATAGAGCAAGGTGAACAGTGCGGCCGCAATGGCAACCGTCAGATAACCGGTATGCGCGATCCAGAACACCGGATGACGATCCAGCAACAAATCACGCAGGGTGCCGCCGCCTATCGAAGTCGCAATAGCAATGACCACCACGCCGAGCAAATCAAGACTCCGACGACCCGCCGCAAGCGCACCAGAAATCGCACAAACCGCGACACCTGCGTAGTCGAGTGCAAACTGAACCACCATGGCATGCGCTCCCTTTGTTAATGGCGCGAGACTATCATTTCATCAGCGCATTACAACGCCAAGGGCTTACCATAGGCCTGCCTTTAAACGCTGACCAAGCCTCGCCAACATCCGCATGTCTCAACGCAAAATCGTTCATGTCGACATGGATGCGTTCTACGCATCGGTGGAGCAGCGCGACGACCCAACGTTGCGCGGCCGACCTGTCGTTGTGGCATGGCGCGGTAGTCGCTCGGTGGTTTGTGCAGCATCGTATGAAGCGCGCAAGTTTGGCGTGCGCTCTGCGATGCCCGCGGTGCGCGCAGAGCGTTTATGCCCGGAGGCTGTTTTCGTCCCACCCGATTTTGTTCGCTATCGCGCAGTATCAAACGCAGTACGCGCGATTATGTTGCAGCACACTGAATTAGTAGAACCGCTCTCTCTGGACGAAGCTTATCTCGACGTTACCGAGAACAAGACCGGCCTGCCGACGGCGACACGTGTAGCGAGTTCAATCCGCACGCAGATACGCGAAGAACTACAGCTCACCGCTTCCGCAGGCATCGCACCGAATAAGTTTCTCGCCAAAATTGCATCGGACTGGCGCAAGCCCGATGGCCAGTTCGTGATTCAACCGACGGACATCGATACCTTCCTACCGCCACTACCAGTCGGTCGCTTACCAGGCGTTGGCAAAGTGATGGAAGAAAAACTCAAAGAAATGGGCGTTTCCACCGTTGGCGATCTGCGTGAGCTGACTGCAGTGACGCTGGAACAACGCTTCGGCAGATACGGCATCCGCCTGCACAATCTCTCGCTTGGCATTGATCACAGCGAGGTACGGCCTGATCGTCCAACACAATCAATCTCCGCTGAAGATACCTTTGCGGAAGACGTTTTGATCACTGCGCTTGAACCAACGATTCGCAGCATGGCCGAGAAAACCTGGAAGGCCACACGAAAAACTTCTCGCATCGGCCGCACCGTTGTCCTCAAGCTCAAGACTTCGGATTTTCGCAGCCTCACGCGCAGCCATACCCCAACATCACCGCCTGCCTCTTGTGAAGTGCTGACAGAGATTGCGCTATCGCTGTTAGAGCGTGTGGGAGAGGATCCGCAGCAACGCTATCGTCTGGTCGGCGTCGGCTTGAGTAATTTCAGCGAAACCGAAGAAGTACAAGCCAAACTATTTGAGTAAGCGCTATCAACGTTTCATTGCGACAGCGGGACCAACAACAAGGTGGAATTTAACCAACACATCATTGGCGACAATATCCACAGCACTCCACTCGCCTTCGCCAATCTTATAATCGCCGCGCTTGAGGGTGAACTGTCCATCAACAACAGCATTGGCGCCCTGCTCTTTATATTCAAAAGGCACCGCCACCTCACGACTCGCACCTTTGATGCTGAGCGTGCCATTCGCTAGATAACGTCCGCCACCTAAAGCTTTGACACTTTTGCTGACGAAGCGCGCTTGCGGAAACGCGGTGGCATTGAGCCAGATGGGCTTGATCACTTCAGGATCGGCTTCTTCGTAGACGCTGATGCTGGCGACATCCACCAACATCTCGATGCTGGAAGTTTCTGGCTTGGCCGCATCGAAGTTAATTTTTCCACTAAATTTTTTAAAGCTGCCATCCATCGACACATTCATTTGCTTGAACGCAAATGCGATGCGACTGCCTGCCGCTTGCAATGTGCGTTCCGCAGCAAACGTCGGCGCACTCGCCAATAACGCTAATGCAAAAATTAATGCGCGCATCTGTAACTCCTTGAACCGTTTTATTTAGACCGCGGCTTCATGCCGGGCACCATTCGCGCCAGCACATCGTCGCGATCAATAAGATGATGCTTGAGTGCCGCTAATACATGCACCGCAACAAAAGCCAGAATGATGAAGCCCAGCGCTTCGTGGACTTCCGACAGCGCCTTGCCCAGCGGTGGATTCTTGTGGAGCAGATCAGGTAGCGGGATCACACCAAACCAAACTGTTTGAATGCCTTTGGCTGAGCTCATCAACCAGCCACTGAGCGGCATCGCCAACATCAGGACGTAGAGCACGCGATGCATCGCTTCAGCCGCCCGGCGTTCCAAATGAGACATATGTGAGGGCAAGACTGGCGGCGGATTCATCAGACGCCATGTCAGGCGCAGCAAAACCAAGACGAAAATGGTCACGCCGGTCCACTTATGCCAAGAGATCAGCTGCAGCTTACCCGGACTCAATGGCAGCCCATGCATATAAAAGCCGACCACAAAGGCGCCACTCATCAGCGCAAACACCAGCCAGTGCAGGGTTTTGGCGATTCCGTTGTAGCTCTGCATCAGGACACTCCGTTTGACGATGGGGCCATGCTAGGCCCGCGCTTGGGCCGCGACAAGCGCAAAGATCTGACCGCATAATGGCCGCCATCGTTCCGTCTCAGGAAAATGAACATGGCCGTTCAAGCACAACGCGAAGATGAAGTTTCTGTCGCCGCTCCTTCCAAGCTCCTGCTCCTGTTAGAAGGGCGCGCCTTTGCCGAGTTCGGCACGATGATGCTGACACTGCCATGGCTACGAAAATTGCCGCACGGCGACGGCCATCCGGTGATGCTGGTGCCGGGCTTTGGCACCACCGACGCTTCCATGCAGCCGATGCGACGCCTGCTGCAAATGCTTGGCTACAAAGTTTATGGCTGGAACCAAGGCCGCAACCTCGGCATGCGCAAAGGCATGCGAGAAAAACTTGCCTCACACCTGCAAGACATTCACCTACGACACGATGACCGCAAAGTCACACTGATTGGCTGGAGTCTCGGCGGCGTTTTTGTTCGAGAGATGGCACGTGCGCAGCCAGAATTAGTCCGTCGCGTCATTACTCTGGGCAGCCCCATCAACGGGCATCCGAGCGCCAATAATGTCGAAGGCCTGTTCCGCCTTGCCAATCGCAAGGCTCCGCCGAAATTAGATTGGGATGGATTCCAGCGCCGCCGCACACCGCCGCCAGTTCCTTGCACAGCGATCTACAGCAAGAGCGATGGTGTTGTGGCGTGGCAGTGCTCACTTGAAGAACCCGCGGACAATACTGAGAACGTGGAAGTGTTCAGCAGTCACTTTGGGCTTGGCGTTAATCCGCAGGTGTTGAAGACGATTGCGGAGCGGTTGGCTCGAACGGAATAGCTGCATGCGTTATCAAGGACGAATTACTAAATGGAACGATGACAAAGGATTTGGCTTTGTTAAGAAACATGGAGATGAAACTCCAGTCTTCGTTCATATCAAAGCATTTGCGAAAGGATCACCTCGACCGGTTGAGAGCGACATCATTACCTATGAATTAGGCAAGGATGAAAACGGCCGCGACCGAGCCGTAAAAGTTGCATTCCCTAAGAAATCCTCATCCCTCGATACAATCCAATCCGAACCAGGTTGGTTTGCCCTTATTTTTACTCTGCTATTTCTTATTCTCTTGTGCTATTCGGTTTTTGCACGATACATATCGCCATACATCCTATTCATTTATGCAGGTGCCAGTCTGCTCGCATTTATTGTTTATGCATGGGACAAGTCATCGGCTCTTAATAACAATTGGCGAACTTCCGAATCAACACTGCTTTTTTTCGGGCTTATCTGCGGTTGGCCCGGCGCATTGATGGCACAGCGTCTTCTTCGCCATAAGACAAAGAAGAAAACTTTTCAGGATGCGTTCTGGACTACTGTCGTCGTCAATACCCTCGGATTAATCCTGTTCACATCAGATACAGGATTCAATATTTTGCACAGTTTGGTCGGAATCTCTTAGAACAGACGAAGTACAGCAACTCGAAGGAATACCCCATACGCGCTTCGCGGACTACTGCCTGTTCTTCTTTGAGATGGCGTATTTCGCGCTGGAGCGCGAGTTACTTTCTTTGCTTGTGCAAAGAAAGTAACCAAAGAAAACACACACCCAGCGTACGCGCCCGCACGATGAAGCTGTGCGGGTTCCCTGTGCTTCTCGCCTTAGCCGGGGTGCGTGACAGGACGTCCGTGTCCAGACACGCACGC
>JAZKEM010000056.1:0-4495 GCA_040387055.1 Pseudomonadota bacterium
GAAGTGATCATTACGGCGCTGCCGATTTATCACATCTTTGCCTTGATGGTGAATACACTGAGCTTCCTGCGTTTGGGTGGCAAGAACGTGTTGATCGCCAATCCGCGCGATATGCCGGGTCTCGTTGCGACGATGCAGTGCGAAGGCTGCACGGCCATCACGGGTGTTAATACTTTATTCAACGGCCTGCTCAACACGCCGGGTTTTGATGCGCTGGATTTCTCTACGCTGAATCTCTCCATGGGTGGCGGTTCGGCTGTGCAGCCTGCGGTGGCGCGTCGTTGGGCAGAAGTCACGGGCAAGAAACTGGTTGAAGGTTACGGCCTCTCTGAAACCTCGCCAGTGCTGACCGTTAATCGCACCGACATTCCTGAATTTCGCGCAGGTATTGGTTTGCCTTTGCCATCGACTGAAATTTCCATCCGCGATGATGATGGCAATGAAGTGAAGCAAGGCGAGGCGGGCGAACTCTGCGCTCGCGGCCCACAGGTCATGCGTGGGTATTGGAACAAGCCAGAAGAGAATGCCAAGGCGTTTACTGAAGATGGCTTCTTCCGCACGGGCGACATGGCGATGCAGGATGAAGATGGCTATTTCCACATCGTTGATCGCAAGAAAGACATGGTGCTGGTCTCTGGCTTCAACGTTTATCCCAATGAAATTGAAGCCGTGTGTGCTGAGCATCCCGGCGTTCTGGAATCCGCTTGCATTGGCGTTCCTGATGAAAAGACCGGCGAAGCCGTGAAGGTGTTTGTGGTCAAGCGTGATGTGGCGCTGACCGAACAGGTATTGATTGATCACTGCCGCAAAAATCTCACGGCATACAAAGTGCCTAGGCAGATTCAGTTTCTCGCCGAGCTGCCCAAATCTCCTGTAGGGAAAATTCTCCGTCGCGAACTGCGCGGTTAATAGGTTTAGTACCGAATGAAATATGACAAGGATTATGTCGTTGTAGGTTCTGGTTTTGGCGGTAGCGTTTCGGCGTATCGTTTGAGCGAAAAAGGTTATAGCGTGCAGGTGATTGAACAGGGCCGTCGTTGGACACCTGAAAATCTGCCTACTACCAACTGGAAATTCTGGGACTACCTGTGGATGCCGTTCGCAAGATTGCGTGGCTTTCTCAGTCTGCGTTTGTTCCGCCACGTCATGATTCTTCATGGCAACGCGGTCGGTGGTGGTTCGATCACCTACGCACAAACGCTATTGGTTCCACCAAAGTCCGTATGGAATGACGGCAACTGGGCGGGTCTCGATAACTGGGAAGAAAAAATGCCCGGTTATTACGCCACCGCAAAACGCATGCTCGGCGTCACTGAGAATCGTCGACCGGGTCCTGCGGATGCGCGCCTCAAGCAGATGGCAGAGGCGGTGGGTGTTGCTGACAGCTTCTACTACACCGACGTCGGCGTGTTCTTCGGTAAGGACGGTGACAGGCCCGGCATTTCGTATCCGGATCCCTATTTCAACGGTGAAGGTCCGTCTCGAAAGTCCTGCGTTGGCTGTGGTGCGTGCATGGTCGGTTGCCGTCACGATGCCAAGAACACGCTCGATAAAAACTATCTGTACCTCGCAGAAAAGCGTGGCACAAAAGTGCAAGCTGAAACAAAAGTGGTTGATGTGCGTCCACTCAATGGTAAGGCGGATGGTTCCGACGGCTACGAAATTTTTACCGTGCCAACGTTTGTCCACTTCTTTAAAAAGCGCTCACGCGTCACCGCTAAGCATGTGGTTTTCTCGGGTTCGTCTCTGGGCACGCAGGAACTTCTGTTCAAGCTCAAGACCGGTGGTTCACTGCCGAATATTTCCGACGACCTTGGCAAGCGTGTACGCACCAACGCTGAATCCATTTTGGGTGTTCGTTATCCTGGCACCTCGGATGATATGTCCAAGGGCATCGCGATTGGCTCTGGCATCTATATCGACGAGCACACGCACATTGAAGCGGTGCGTTATCCGCAAGGCTCTAACTTGATGAAGGGTCTGTTTACTGTTTTGACCAACGGTCGTCCCGGCATCACGCGTATTGGCACTTGGCTGATGGCGATCCTGAAGCTGTTTGTGACGCGGCCAATCGATACGATTCGCAACGCGCTGCCCTATCGTTGGTCCAGCGAAACCGTGATCTTCCTCGTGATGCAGACGCTGGATGGTCATCTCGACATGCGTTGGACGCGTCCTTGGTATTGGCCGTTCAGCAAAACACTGAGCACGCATGGTGAGCGCATCCCGACCTTCATCCCAGAAGCCAATAGCTTCACCGAAAAAGCAGCCAAGGCTACCGGTGGTATCGGTCTGAGCACGATCACAGAAATCTTGTTCAACGTGCCGATGACTGCTCACTGCATGGGTGGTTGCGCCATGGCAGCATCGCCAGACAAGGGCGTGATTGACGCACAAAACCGCGTGTTCAACTATCAGGGAATGTACGTGGTGGATGGCTCCATGCTTGCGGCCAACCTCGGCGTCAACCCCAGTCTCACGATTACGGCCTTGGCTGAGCGTGCGATGTCATTTATTCCTCCAGCGCAGAAGGCTTTGGCTTAAGGCATCAATAAGTTTTACTAAGGATTGGCACGTGACTCAGATCGCGGATAGGATTTCGCTCTACAAATAGAACAGAGCGGAAACTATTGCCAATGCCGACCCCACGGGTGCGGACAACCAGTGTCGTTGAAGCCAAGCTTTATCCCGGCGTCGGCACTGGACAGCTATTAGCGCGGCCCAAGCTTGATCCTCCTCGTGAGTTGATCGATGGCTTGGCCAGCGTTGCTGTGATCTGTGCGCCGGCGGGTTACGGCAAATCCACCATGATGGCGCGCTGGCACGAGGTTCTACGTTCGCCAGATGTTGCTTGTGCTTGGCTCTCGGTGGATGAGGAAGATAATGATCCGGCGCGCTTTCTGCGCCACTTGGTTGCCGCATTCCAGAGTATTCGCCGCGAAATTGGCCGCGACGTGTTGGCGCAGTTGGTTGGCGCGCCCACTGGCGGCATCAAACCATTGCTGGAATCGTTGGCCGTAGACTTGGGTCGCGTCGAAACGCGCACCGTACTGTTTCTTGATGACCTACATTCAGTCACGCACCCAGAAGTTCTAGAGATCGTTCACTGGCTGATCAACTACTCGCCGCGTCAGTTTCAGTACGTGTTGGGCAGTCGTCTTGCGCTTAATCTCCCGCTGAGCGGTCTGCGCGTTCGTCGCAAGCTAATTGAAATTGGCGCGCGCGAGTTGGAATTCAGTCTGGACGAAACCTCACAGTTTCTGGCAATTCGTTTGGGCGACGCACTGGCCCCTGCAGAAGTGCAGCAGTTGATGGACAAGACTGAAGGGTGGGCCGCTGCGCTGGAGTTAGTCGCAGCAGCGCTGAGCAACCAGACACAACGTAATGAGTTGATCGCGCGCTTTACCGGTACTGACCGCAGCATGGTCGATTATTTGGGCGAGGTGGTGCTGAGTGGCCTCGATGAGCGCATGCGTAGCTTTGTTGAGCACATCGCGCAGTTTGATCGCATTGATGCCGCGTTGGCGGCGAAGGTCACTGGTGTTCCGGATGCGGCTCGATTGTTGGCAGAGCTGCAGGCGCGCAATCTGTTTTTAATTCCGCTGGATCGCCACGGCGAGTGGTTTCGTTTCCATCATTTGGTCGGCCATTTTTTCCGTGAACACTTTCGACGCAGTGAGCCTGATCATTGTCGCGAAATCCAAATTGAAGGCGCACGTTGGTTCTTTGAGCAGGGTCATGTTGAAGAGGCGATCAATGGCGCGATACGTGCCCGTGCTTGGCAAGATGCCACCGAGTGGGTGGCGCAATCGGTTGAAGAACTGATTTATCGCCGCGGTTATCACCAAACGTTGATGCACTGGATGCAGGAGTTGCCCGAAGAATGGGTCGATCGCTTTCCGACCATCCGTATCAACTATGCCTTTGCTTTGGCGTTTTATCCGCGACAGGCAGAGGTTGAAGCGCAGCTGCATCGACTCAGAAAAATTCTTGCGCGTTTGGAGAAATCGCCAGAGCCGGATCAAGAGGCGATTGATGGCATTCGCAGTGCTACTGAGCTGCAGGTTGCCATTTCACACGGCTTGCGTGATGAGGGCATCGCGGCACGAGACGCGGCACTGGCATGGATCAAACGCTGGCCAGATGCGCCTGCGGTACAGAAAGGTCACATCTCCAACGTATTGGCGTTTGGCTATAAAACGGCCAGTGATATTCCCGCTGGATTGGCGGTGGCCGCTCAAGGCCGTCGTTGGCACGAGCAGGGCGAGGGGCATTACGGACTGGCTTGGGGCATTTATGTCGAGGCCCTCTTGCACTTGAAACGCGGCGCTTATCGCGAAGCGCGACAGGTTTGCTTGTCAGGATTGGAGTTGATCGACCGGCATCTTAATGGCCATCGTGCGCATTCCAGTTTGTTACACACCATTCTGGCGGCTGTGGCCTACGAGTTTGATGAAGCGGATCAGGCGCAAACACACATCGAACAATCCATGCG
>JAZKEM010000057.1:0-20521 GCA_040387055.1 Pseudomonadota bacterium
GCGAAATCATCATGACGCGCGTCACCGTGCCGGTTGGTGAAGACATCGGCTTCTTGCCGGGTACGGAAGAAGAAAAAATGACGCCATGGATGGGCGCACTGATGGACAACCTTGAAGTGCTGACGCAGAACAGTGGCGGCGGCGATTGGGAACGTGCAGCGGCGAATGATCTGATCGCCAAACGTATCAAGATCCGCTCGCTCAACTTCATGCGCGGTCGTACCTTCCTTAATCGTTTAGTCATCATCGACGAAGCGCAGAACCTCACGGCCAAGCAGATGAAGACACTGGTCACACGTTGCGGCCCGGGCAGCAAGATGGTTTGCCTAGGCAACTTGGCGCAGATCGATACACCTTATTTGTCTGAGACCACATCGGGTCTGACCAATGTAGTGGATCGATTCCAAGGTTGGGCACATGGCGGCCACGTCACCCTCGCCCGCGGCGAACGTTCACGTCTGGCCGCACACGCCTCCGAGGTTTTGTGAGCCTAACTAGCCTCAAAGATGGTGCGATGTCCATCGCGCTCAAGGCCTACTTGAACGACAAATTCAAAGCCTACGGAGAAGTGCTGGACTGCGAAATCGACACGGTCACGACGCGCATGAGTCTGCATGCTTTGCTGCATGGAGAATCAGCGCCAGTGACCGTGGCGGTTGAGCGTTACGACATCAAGCGCGACAGCGAAGGCACTTTTGTGTTGCTGCTGGAATTCAGCAGCTCACGCTCTTGGGTCACGACGTTGCTGAACAGCTTGTTTGCTGGGAAACGCTACTCAATTCCTTCGGCAATCGGCGCATTGTTGTAAGCAACAAACCAAGTCATGACACTGACACTCGCCGCACTCTGTGGCTTCGCATTTCTTGCGGGCTTTATTGATGCCGTGGTGGGTGGCGGCGGACTGATTCAAGTTCCTGCACTTTTTGTATTGCTGCCACAGGTGCCGCCAGCAACGCTGCTGGGCACCAACAAGTTCGCCAGTGTTTGGGGCACCAGCATTGCGACCGCGCAGTACGCGCGACGCGTCAGCATGCCTTGGCACGCCTTACTACCCGCGTGTGCGGCAGCATTCATCTTCAGCTTTTATGGCGCACACACGGTGACGGCTTTACAGCCTGATGTACTGCGGCCGCTCATTCTTGTGCTGATGATTGCGGTGCTGGCATACACCTTGTGGAAGAAAGATCTCGGCGCGCTGCATGCACCTCGTCTGACACGTAATCATGAAATCGCTACCGGCATCGTCGTGGGCTGCGTGCTGGGTTTTTATGATGGCTTCTTTGGCCCGGGCACTGGCAGCTTTTTGATCTTCGCTTTTGTCGGCTTGTTTGGTTTTAGTTTTCTGGCCGCCTCTGCTTCAGCCAAAGCAGTGAATGCCACAACCAATCTCGCTGCAGTCGGATATTTCGTTTACACCGATAACGTGCTCTATAAAATGGCTTTGCCGATGGCCGCATGCAATATCGCGGGATCAATCATTGGCACACGCTTGGCACTGCGCAAAGGCAGTGGTTTTGTGCGGATCTTGTTTATCGTGGTGGTGTGCGCCTTGATCGCGCGCTTTGCTTGGGATGCTTTGTAGGGTGCGCTGTGCGCACCGTCTCTCTCAGATGTCAAAGACCACGGTGCGCACAGCGCACCCTACGCGCGATCACCAGAAAAGCTCATCGTTGCCGCAACATTCGGCAAGCCTTGCATCAGCATCAACAGACGATCCAAGCCTAGCGCGACGCCTGCGCAATTCGGCAAACCGTTTTCTAATGCGGCAATCAAATTCTGATCGTAAGGCGGCACGATGTGGCTCTGCGCTTTACGCCAAGATTGATCCGATTCAAAACGACGACGCTGCTCAGCAGCATCAGCCAGTTCATGGAAACCATTTGCTAGTTCAATGCCCTGCCAGAACAATTCGAAACGCTCTGCGATATTGCCATTGATGCGCGAAAGTGCGGCTTGCGATGCAGGAAAATCGTATAGAAACACCGGCGAATCACGACCCAACTGTGGACCGACTTTGTACGACATGATCAGGTCAAGCCAGAAGTCGCGTTCCAGTGCCTGTGCACCTGCATCGCTATCGAAACTAGCAGCGTTGCGCAGCTGCTCAAGACTCGCAGCAAATGGATCGAGCCCGGCGTAGCGCAGGAAGGCATCGCGATAACTGAGGCGTTCAAAGCCTGCACCAGACACACCCACTGCATGCAAAAGTTCTTCAACCTCACTCATCAGCCTGTGATGGTCATAGCCCGGCTGATACCACTCCAGCATCGTGAATTCGGCGTTGTGATGACGGCCTGATTCTTCGCGGCGAAAAACGTGGCAGATCTGATAGATCGGGCCACTGCCTGCGCAAAGTAGACGCTTCATCGCAAATTCTGGCGAAGTCTGCAGCCAGCCATCGCTGGCGTTGCCATAACTTTCAATATGGCGATCGACTGTGGCGTGTGCCGACAGAATCGGCGTATCTACTTCCAAAACTTTTCGCGCAACAAAAAAAGCGCGGACGGAACTGAACAGTTCCGCCCGCGCCTTCAGTGTTTCAAGCGTTGCCGAAGGGCGCCAGTGCTGCTCGCCCTTCATGCGCTGGCTTACTTGCCTGCGCGCGACATGTACTCGCCAGTGCGCGTATCGCACTTGACCATTTCGCCCTGCTGCACGAACAGTGGCACGCGAACGATTGCGCCGGTTTCCAGGGTTGCTGGCTTGCCACCGCCGCCCGAGGTGTCACCGCGCAGACCAGGATCGGTTTCCGTGATCAGCAGCGTCACAGTGTTAGGAGGAGTCACGCCGATGGCGACGCCGTTGAACAACAGCACGCGGCAGGTTTCTTCACCCTTGATCCACTTGGAAGCTTCTTCAGCAGCCGCCTTCACAGCCTGGATCTGCTCGAACGAAGCCGGGTTCATGAAATGCCAGAACTCGCCATCGTTATAGAGGTACTGCATTTCGATTTCTTCGATGTCCGCTACTTCCAGCGTGTCGCCGGACTTGAGCGTGCGCTCGAGAACGCGACCGGTCTTGAGGTTGCGGATCTTGATCGAATTGGTGGCCTGGCCTTTGCCCGGCTTGTGATATTCGTTGTCGATAACGGAGAACGGTATGCCGTCGATCAACACCTTGGTGCCCGACTTCATTTCATTAGTGCTAACGGTGGCCATAAAGGTCTGCCTTGGTTTGTAGGAAAATAGATACTGTTATGAGAGCTGTGCTGGATGGCACAATGCGGCGCGCATGATACCTAAACCAACATTTTCGCGACAGCAGGCCCCGCTGTGGCAACACGAACTGCGCAAGGCTTTTGCACGTCCTGCTGACCTGCTGGAGTTCTTGCAGCTAGATCCAGCCCTGCCCGCCCTCCAGCTAGAACGCCTCAGGGACTTCCCATTGCGGGTGCCGCATGGCTTTGCCGGGCGGATGAAGAAAGGCGACGCAGCCGACCCCCTGTTCTTGCAGGTTTGGCCACAGGCGCGCGAAGCCGATGACACCCCAGGATTCTCAGAAGATGCCGTTGGCGACCTGCACAAGCTCAAACCCGGCGGCCTGATCCACAAATACGAAGGCCGGGCCCTGGTCGTGGCCACCGGCGCCTGTGCCATCAACTGCCGTTACTGCTTCCGCCGTCACTTCCCATATTCCGACGCCATTGCTGCGCGTGGCCATTGGCAGGAAACCCTGCGCCAGCTGGAGAGCGACCCCAGCATCGAGGAAGTGATTCTGTCCGGTGGCGATCCGCTATCGCTGTCCGATGAGAAGCTGAGCGAACTGGTTACGGCCCTAGATGCCCTGCCGCAGCTACGTCGCCTGCGCATTCATACCCGCCAGCCCGTCGTATTGCCGGAGCGGGTCGACGATCACCTGCTGGAATGGATCCGTGGCACCAGACTCAAAGTGGCCGTGGTAATCCACGCAAACCACGCCAATGAGCTGGATGGCACCGTCGCCGCAGCGCTGCAACGCCTGCGCGACGCTGGCGCAACACTGCTAAATCAAGCGGTTTTACTCAAAGGCGTTAACGATAGTGTCGTCGCCTTAGAGGACCTCTCTAAAAAACTGTTTGATTGCGGCGTATTGCCCTACTATCTGCACATGCTCGATCGGGTCGCGGGGGCGGCTCATTTCGAAATCCCATTAGAGGAGGCTACAGCCTTGATGCAAGCGCTTTCTTCACGACTCTCCGGTTATCTGGTCCCACGCTTGGTTCGTGAGGACGCGGGTGCACCATCGAAGACGCTACTGCCATGGTAGGGAATCCTCCTGCCAAGAATCCTGTCACCAATACCGTCATATTGGTTGCGAGCGATTCTGAAAATACAGCCAAACGCATTGAAAGCCACATGCGTAATGCGGGCCATCCCGTCCGCGTTGCATGGGCCACAACAATTGAAGAAATCGAAGACGCGCTGAGCGAAGGCTTCTTTGACTTGCTGCTGTGTGCGCAAGGCCTTCAGCACGCTCCTTTGCCCGATGTTGTTGGGCTCTGCTCAAAATTAAACCCCGACCTGCCCGTGCTTCTGCTGGCTGATCAGTATTCAGACAACGCTACTTTGCAGGCTTTGGCCTCTGGCGCCCGCGATCAAGTGTCGTATGAAGATGAGCGCCACATGCGCCATCTGGAACTGATCTGCCTGCGTGAGCTCAGCAATCATCACAATCTGCGCGAACTGAAAACCTCGCGCGCGCGCCTGCAGGATTTTGAGTCGCGCCATAACGAACTACTGGCCAGCAGCGTCGATGCTGTCGCTCAAATTCAAGAAGGCATTCTGGCAACCGTTAACCCTGCATTCGCACAGTTGCTAGGTTATGCCTCGGAAGAAGATCTGATCAGCCTGCCGCTGATGGATCTCGTCAGCCCGGAATCACAGGCCAAGATCAAAGAGCATCTAAAACTGCTCAATAAAGGCAAGGCTAAGAAAGGTCCTGTCGAATTCAATTTGCTCAAGGAAGGCGGCGCCAAAGCACCTGTCGTCGCGCAAATTGAACAGAATCAAATCAATGGCGAAACCTTCATCGAATTAACCATTCGCCCGGAACGTCGCGCCAAGCCTAATGGCTCAGGTGGGGATGCCACTTCCGGCCGCTTTGCTTTCCTTGATGCTTTAGGCGAAAAGCTGACTGCACCCCATGCGCAGTGCAGCGCAGCTGTGTTTATTGCGGTCGACGCCCACGACAGCTTTGAAGAGCGCCTTGGTTTTCATGATGCCGAAGAAGCCTTCGCCCATCTGACCCAATGGACGCGCACGCGCCTAACGCCACAAGACCAGTTATTCCGTGCCTCTACAGGCGAACTAGCGCTGCTGGTTGAGCGCAATGATCTTGCCGAGCTTGAAAAGTTTTGCGACAGCTATTGCCGCGAATGCCGGCAGCAGATTTTTGCAACGAAGAACCATGAAGCGCAGATCACTGTCAGCATTGCCGCACATCCCTACAACGAAACAGAACAAGCACTCAATATTGCCAACGAGACTGCTCGCGCCGTACGTAAACTTGTAGCCAGTGGCGGCAAGCAACATCTGATCATCGGCGCAACCGCGCAAAATTCAGTTGAAGTACGCGCTGAGTCTGACAAGGCCGAGAAAATTAAAAAAGCGCTCGAAGAAAATCGGATGCGCTTGTCTTATCAGTCGATTGCCAGTCTCGAAGGCGATACCCGTCAGCATTACGACGTACTGCTGCGCATGCTTGACGAAAGCGGCAACGAAATTACCGCCGGCGATTTTATTCACTCCGCCGAAAAGTTCGGGCTCATGCGTGATCTGGATCGCTGGGTCATTAACCGCGTGCTCAAACTCATCGAGAAACGCAAAAGCGCCGATGTTGGCTCATCAGTATTCGTCAAAGTTTCTGAAGAAACGCTCAAAGAGCCAGAAGTTTTTATTGCCTGGCTCACTGAGGCCATCAAATCTCGCCCACTAAAAGCGGATGAGCTGGTTTTTGAGTTCCAGGAACTGCGTCTGCAGAACCATATTCGCAAAGCCAAATCGCTGACCAAGTCGCTACGCGAGATGGGCGCTTATATTGCCATTGAGCACTTCGGCGTTGGCACGGGCTCGCTGCAGATGTTGGAACATATCCCAGCCAACTATGTGAAGTTCCACCCTGACTTCACGCGCAACTTTAACGACAAAGAGCAGTTCAAAAAGATGTCGCAGCTGATGGAAGCGGCAAAGCAACGCAGCATGAAAACCATCGTCAGCCATGTGGAAGATGCCAACGTCATGGCTCGCCTCTGGCAGATGGGCGTTAACTACATTCAGGGCTTCCAAGTGCAGGAACCCGAAGTGGTTCAGTTAACGGCTGATCCGCGCAGTTAGTCTGCAGATAAAAAAGGCGGCCAATGGCCGCCTTTTTTATTACCACGTTGAAGCAGATTTACTGAACGGCGCTGCCCGAGTTCTGCAGCGCGTTGATACGAACATCCAACGGCGGGTGCGTTGCGAACAAGGCCATCACACCACCACCTTCTCGAATACCCATGGCCGTCATCTGCTTGGGCAGCGTTGATGGCACTTCGTGCGCAGCTTTGAGGCGTTGCAGCGCAGCGATCATCTTGCGCTTGCCAGCCAGATGCGCGCCGCCTGCATCGGCGCGGAATTCGCGCTGACGCGAGAACCAAGCCACGATCATGCTGGCAAGGAAGCCCAGTAAAACCTGCATCACGAACACCGTCACCATGTAGCCAATGCCAGGGCCACTGCTACGGCTATTCCCGCGATTGAGGAAGCTGTCGACCAGATAACCGATGACGCGAGAGAGGAAGAACACAAAGGTGTTCACCACACCCTGCACCAGCGTCAACGTCACCATGTCACCGTTGGCGATATGCGAGATTTCGTGGCCGAGAACGGCTTCTACTTCGTCTTGCTGCATGGTGTGCATCAGGCCGGTTGAGACGGCGACCAGCGAGCTGTTCTTGCTCATGCCGGTAGCAAAAGCATTGGGCTCTGGCGAATCAAAGATCGCTACTTCCGGCATGTTGATGCCTGCAGCGCGGGCCTGACGCTCCACTGTGTTCAGCAACCACATCTCAGCCGAGTTGGACGGTTGCGTAATCACGCGAGCGCCCGTCGTTCTCTTGGCCATCCACTTCGAGATTGCCAGCGAGATGAAAGCACCGCCAAAACCAAAAATTGCCGACATGCCGAGCAGCGCGCCGTAATTCATGCCATTGGCCGTCAGATAACGGTCAAGGCCGAGCGCGGAGGCTACAACCGACAGAACCAGCATGATGGCGACGTTGGTGGCAATCAGTAGAAAGATGCGTTTCATATAACCGTAATTCAGTGGGTGTTAGGGATTAGTGAGGGCTTGGACTGCAAATTCAATATAAAGTTTTTGTAAATATTTCTGCCGCCCCGTCCTAAACGCTCATGCTATCGACGCGCTGGAAACCGCGCGGCAAATGCCCACCACGGGATGCACGAGCACCGATATAGCCTTCTAAATCAGATGGTTTCAGCGTCAAGCTGCGCTTGCCGCAGACCAAGGTCAGTGACGAACCCGCTGGCACCACGCAAGCCGCCAAGATGCGATCTTCGCCCTTGAGCGTCACCAGCTTGTTGCCCTTGCCCTTGGCCATTTCTGGCAATTCGGACAATGGGAATACCAATAGACGACCTTCTGCTGTTGCCAATGCATAACGATCTTTGCTCGGATCGCGCGTCAAACAAGGCAGCAATGCGTTGGAATCCTTGCCCACCGTGATCACAGCCTTGCCCGCACGATTACGCGCCTGCAGTTCGCCGAGCCCGACATAGAAGCCGTAACCCTCGTCACTTCCAAGCACGAAACGTTCGCTGTTATCACCAAACATCATCGAAACGATGCGCGCACCGTCCTGCAGATCCAGCTTGGTCGTGACCGGCTCACCCTGCGAACGTGCCGACGGCAGCTCGCGTGCATTGAGCGTGTAGCAACGGCCCTTGCTGTCGAGCAGAACCAACAGTTGATTGGTCTTGCCCTGTACAGCGCAGAGGAATTCGTCGCCTGCTTTGTAGCTCAGTGAAAGCGGATCAATTTCGTGACCCTTGCCTGCGCGAATCCAACCCGCCTTCGACAGCACAACCGTCACTGCTTCAGCCGGCGTGATGTCAGCCGCTTCCATCGCTTGCGCAGGTGGCTTGGCGTTAATGTTGCAACGGCGGATGTCACCGTACTTCTTGGCGTCTTCCTTAATTTCTTCACCGATCAGCTTCTTCAGCTTGTCGTCGTCACCCAGCAGTTCTTCCAACGTCGCGCGCTCAATCGCGAGTTCAGCCTGCTCACCCTTGATCTTGATTTCTTCCAGCTTCTGCAAGTGACGCAGTTTGAGATCCAGGATCGCTTCGGTCTGAATTTCAGACAGCGCGAAAGTGCGCATCAATTCCGCTTTCGGATCTTCTTCATAACGAATGATGCGAATCACTTCATCGATATTGAGGAAGGCGATCAGCAAGGCATCCAAGATGTGCAGGCGATCGTTGACCTTCTGCAAACGATGATTCAGACGACGTGTAACGGTGGCGAAGCGATAGTCCAGCCACTCCGTCAGAATTTCCTTGAGGTTTTTAACCTTGGGGCGACCATCCAGACCAATCATGTTGAGATTGACGCGGAAGCTCTTCTCAAGATCGGTAGTGGCGTACAAATGTGCCATCAACTGTTCGGCATCCACGCGATTCGAACGCGGAATGATGACGAGGCGCGTCGGATTTTCGTGATCCGATTCATCGCGCAAATCTTCAACCAGCGGCAGCTTCTTGGCGCGCATCTGATCAGCAATCTGCTCAAGAATCTTCGCAGGCGAGACCTGATGCGGCAGCGCGATGATGATGATGTTGCCGGTGTCTTCGTCACGCTCCCAACGAGCGCGTGCACGCACCTGACCGTTGCCGGTCTGGTAGATCTTCAGCAGATCATGTGGCTCAGAAACAATTTCGCAGCCCGTTGGATAATCTGGGCCCGGCACAAACTCACAAAGTTTTTCGATCTGCGCGTTTGGATGCTTGAGCAGGTGCAAACACGCTTGTGCCAACTCACGCAGATTGTGCGGCGGAATATCGGTGGCCATACCGACCGCGATACCCATCGTGCCGTTGACCAACACGTTCGGCATACGCGCAGGCAACAGCTTGGGCTCGTTCATGGTGCCGTCAAAGTTCGGCACCCAGTCCGCAGTTCCTTGATCCAACTCCGCCAGCAATGACTGCGCGTAAGGCGCAAGGCGTGATTCGGTGTAACGCATCGCAGCGAAGGACTTAGGATCGTCTTGCGAACCCCAGTTGCCCTGACCATCAACCAGCGGATAGCGATACGCAAACGACTGCGCCATCGTCACCATCGCTTCGTACACGGAGGTATCACCGTGCGGATGGAATTTACCGATGACGTCACCGACGGTACGTGCAGATTTCTTGTGTTTCGAAGTCGACGACAAGCCCAGCTCGCTCATCGCATAGACAATACGACGCTGTACCGGCTTAAGACCGTCCGCCACATGCGGCAGCGCGCGATCGAGTACGACGTACATCGAATAATCCAGATACGCCTTTTCTGCGAAGACTCGCAGCGGTTGGCGTTCGGTTTCTAATATTTCTTGAACCATGAGTTAACTCAATAAATTTTGGTAAACGCTGTCGTGCATGACGACAACACAGAATCAGGTTTCTAAGGACATCAGGACTTACGACGTCCAGCAGCGAATTTCTCTGCAAATTTCTCAGCACCAGCAGCACGCACCATCGCTGCAGAAGCCTCAGGCGCGAGCGCGGCCAGCACACTCGCAATGCGCATCATCAAGGGCGCCACTGCCACTTCGCCAAGATTGCGCTCAATCGCACGCACAACCGCCTGCGCGACTTCTGCCGAGGTGTTGGTGCCAACACCCGGAGGCGGTGGAACGCCAGCGTCCGCGAACATGCCGGCGTCGCGGATCATGCCGGGGAAAATGGTCGATACGCCGATGTTCGATGAGCGCAAATCCATACGTAGGCATTGCGTGAATCCGCGCAGACCAAATTTGCTCGCGCTGTAAAGCCCCGAGAACGGCGAAGCACCCTTGCCTGCCATTGAACTCACGAACACCAAGTGACCACCGCCGCGCTGTTTCATCGACGCGATCAGCGCCTGGCTCAAGAGGATTGGCGCACGAAGGTTTACATCCAGCAACTGATCGACTTCAGCAGTAGAAAAATCCGTGATCGGCGCTGTGCCTGCAATTCCGGCATTAGCAACGAGAACATCAATATCGCCAGCAGCAGCAACCATGCGGGTGATATCAGCAGCATCTGCCAAATCGCAGGTGATCACCTGTGCAGCAAGTTCGTTCGCAAGTGCCTGAAGTGCAACCGCATTGCGCCCACTGAGCACGAGCTTGGCGCCGCGTGCATGCAAGCCTCTGGCAATTGCACGGCCGAGTCCACCAGCAGCACCGGTCAGCAATACCCGCTTACCGTTGATGGCTATCACTCGCTCATACCTCGATGTCTGCCTTGTTGCCATTCAGCTCAAGCCAATCCTTGCGGTCGTTGGAACGCTTTTTAGCCAACAGCATGTCCATCAATTTATCGGCCGCGTTGATTTCGCCTTCAACTTCGTCATCCAGCGTCATCTGCACGAGGCGACGCGTGTCCGGCATCATCGTGGTTTCACGCAGCTGCAGCGGATTCATTTCGCCGAGACCTTTGAAGCGCGTGACCTGTACCTTGCTGCGATTGTGTTCAGCAATGAGACGATCGAGCACGCCGTCGCGCTCAGCTTCATCCAATGCGTAGAACACCTGCTTACCGGCGTCGATACGGAACAGCGGAGGCATCGCGATGTAGATATGTCCTGCGTTGATCAACGGACGGTAATGCTTGAGAAAGAGCGCGCAAAGCAGCGTGGCGATATGCAGACCGTCAGAGTCGGCGTCAGCCAGCACGCAGATCTTTCCGTAGCGCAGGCCTGAGATATCGGAACTGCCGGGATCAACGCCAATCGCAACACTGATGTCGTGAATTTCCTGTGAGCCGAGAGCTTCGTTGGAATCGACTTCCCAGGTGTTCAGGATTTTTCCACGCAGCGGCATGATCGCCTGCGTATCGCGATCACGCGCCTGCTTGGCGGAGCCGCCTGCGGAGTCACCTTCGACGAGGAAGAGTTCGGTTTGCTTCAAGTCAGTCGAAACACAATCCGCCAACTTGCCCGGCAACGCTGGGCCGCTGGTAATTTTTTTACGAACGACTTGTTTCGCGAGTTTCAGACGTGCGTTAGCGTTGGCAATAACCAGCTGCGCAACCAACTCACCCTGATCTGGGTGCTGGTTCAGCCACAGTGAAAACGCATCGTGCACCACACCTGCAACAAACGTTGCGGACTCACGTGAACTCAAACGTTCTTTGGTCTGGCCTGCAAACTGCGGGTCCTGCATCTTGATGCTGAGCACGTAGGCGCAGCCATTCCAAACGTCTTCTGGCGACAGCTTGAGACCGCGTGGCAACAAATTGCGGAACTCGCAGAATTCGCGAATCGCTTCAGTCAAACCTGTACGCAAACCATTAACGTGCGTACCGCCCTGCGCCGTTGGAATCAGGTTGACGTAAGACTCAGCAACCACATCAGTGCCGCCGTTGAGCCACAACAATGCCCACTCAGCTTCTTCACGCGGCGCAGAGAACTTGCCGATGAAAGGCTCTAGCGGAACAGTTTCTGCACCGGCCAGCGTATCTTTCAAATAATCAGACAGACCGTTCTCGTACTGCCAGACGCTCTGCTCTTTGTTGATCTGGTCATCCAACGTGACCTTGAGATTCGGACACAGAACAGCCTTGGCACGCAGCACCTGCTTGAGACGTGGAATACCAAACTTGGAGACGTCGAAATACTTGGCGTCGGGCCAGAAACGGACGGTTGTTCCCGTGCGATTTTTCGGAACGGTGCCAATCGGCTTCAGTTCGCTGGCCTTCTCACCGTTCTTGAACGTGATCATGTACTCGGTGCCACCACGGCACACGCGCACTTCCAGCAAAGTCGACAGCGCGTTGACGACGGACACACCCACGCCGTGCAAACCACCGGAGAATTGGTATTGCTTGTTGGAGAACTTGGCGCCGGAGTGCAGCTTGGTCAGGATCAGTTCAACGCCGGTGACTTTGTGTTCCGGGTGAATATCGACGGGCATACCGCGGCCGTCGTCTGAAACCTGCAACGAGCCGTCTTCAAACAAGACGACAGAAATCTGACTGGCATGACCTGCCAGCGCTTCATCGACTGAGTTATCGATGACTTCTTGCGCCAGATGGTTCGGACGCGTGGTGTCGGTGTACATGCCGGGGCGCTTGCGCACCGGGTCTAGTCCAGAGAGGACTTCAATTGCTTCTGCGCTGTAATTATTAGTTGTTGCCATTCGATAGGTCAGATTTATAAGCAGACGTGAATAAGGGGAAGCACGCCTAGAGCGGCGGCAAGGTAACGGATGGTCTACCCCGTCGCAAGATTGACAGCTGACGCAGGCGCGCTATTGTCGCGCCGCTACACGTAAAATAAGGTTCGCAAAGATTTTTTGAGGCCGCCCAAACTGGTCTCGCAGCGGCTTTATATAGTTATAATATATTATTAATTATAACTCCATACATTATTTACAAACAGATTCAGGAGTCATCATGCCCAAACGGGTGGATGAAAAAGGCACGGAAAGCGCCAATTTGGACGCCGTTGGCCAATTCGAAGAGGCCATGAAAGAACTGGAAGCGCTCGTTTCGAAGATGGAACGCGGTGATCTGCGGCTTGAAGAATCCCTGCAGGTGTTTGAGCGCGGCATTGCGCTGGCGCAGCAGTGCCGTCAGTCCCTGGAAAAAGCTGAACTCAAGGTGCAAAACCTTCTGGAACGCAGCAGCGATAACCAGGACGCCTAAGCTTGAGTCATACCGAACCTTTTGCTGAGCGTATCGACGCTTATCGCGAGCGCCTGCGCACGCATCTCGACCAATCCCTGCCCGCAGCCACGCATTACCCTGCGCGCCTGCATGAAGCCATGCGCTACGCCTGTGATGGCGGCAAGCGCTTGCGTGCGTTGTTGGTCTACGCCGCGGGTGAAACGCTGGGCCTTGAAGCATCAGCACTCGACGCCCCTGCCAGTGCAGTTGAATTGATACACGCCTATTCGCTGGTGCACGACGACCTGCCCGCGATGGACGATGACGATTTGCGCCGTGGCCGTCCTACCGTGCACAAAGCCTACGACGAAGCCACCGCCATCCTCGTTGGTGACGCGCTGCAAACCTTGGCCTTCACCGTACTCACGCGTGGCGCGGGACTCAATCCAGCGCAAAAGCTCGGCATGGTTGAGGCACTGGCTGAAGCCTCCGGTTCTTGCGGCATGGTCGGCGGTCAGGCGATTGATCTGCAGTCTGAAGGCAAGAATCTGTCGCTACCAGAACTCGAAAATCTGCATATTCACAAAACCGGCGCATTGATTCGCGCGAGTTTGAAGCTGGCTTGTCTCGCCTCGCCTGCACTGGATAGCGCGCAAGCAGATGCGCTGGACCGCTACGGCAAATGCATTGGCCTCGCCTTTCAGATTCAAGACGATGTGCTGGATATCGAAGGCAGCAGCGAAGATTTGGGCAAGACCGCCGGCAAAGACAGCGCCAGCCTCAAGTCCACTTATCCGTCCGTGATGGGCCTGCCTGCCGCCAAAGAACGTGCTGCAGAATTATTTAGCGACGCAGATAAAGCCCTAACCGTCTTTGGCGAGAGCGCCGCAGCATTGCGCTGGCTGGCCAAGCACATCCAAAGCCGTAACCATTAATTTCTGGCTAAATTCCTTGGCTCACTTTGCCGCACTGCACAATTTGCACGATAATTGTGCATTAACGCCATAATCACTCCATGACCGACATCCCCGGATACGCCCTACTTGGGCGCGTAAAGACGCCCACCGACCTGCGCCGCCTGCCTGTTGGCGAGTTGCCTCATCTGGCTGTGGAGCTGCGCCGTTACCTGATTGAAACGCTGGGCCGTATTGGCGGGCACTTTGCCGCCAATCTCGGCACGGTCGAACTGTCACTGGCGCTGCACTACTGTTTTGATACGCCACATGACCGCCTTGTTTGGGACGTCGGCCATCAAGCCTACCCACATAAAATTTTGACGGGTCGCCGCGAGCAACTCGAAACGATTCGTCGTCTCGGTGGCTTGGCGCCGTTCTGCCATCGCGCAGAGAGTGAGTACGACAGCTTTGGCGTCGGTCACTCCAGCACTTCAATTTCCGCAGCTGCCGGCATGGCCGCCGCTGCGCGCATCAAGAAAGAGAAACGTCGCGCTGTAGCCATCATTGGCGATGGTGGCATGACCGCAGGCATGGCATTTGAAGCGCTGAACCACGCTGGCCATCTCAATCTCGACATGCTGGTGATATACAACGATAACGACATGTCGATCTCGGAAAACGTCGGCGCCATGCGCGACCACTCCGCACGATTGATGAAGAAGTTGGAGATGGCGCAGGCTCCACATCATCTGCGAGCGCCACAAACCGAACACGAAAACGAAGCGCACCTGAATAATCCGGGCTCAATGTTTGAAACCTTTGGCTTCAAATATCACGGCCCGGTTGATGGCCACAATCTTGATGCATTGATGGACGTGATGATGCGTCTGCGTGATGCAAAAGGCCCGCAGCTTCTGCACGTTGTCACCACCAAAGGTAAAGGCTTTGGCCCTGCCGAAGCAGACCCAATCAAGTATCACGGCGTCACCCAATTTGATCCGGTTACTGGCGCATTCCCTTCGAAAAAATCTGGCGGCAAACCCACTTACACGCAGGTGTTTGGTGATTGGCTTTGCCAAGTTGCAGCGCAAGACGAAAAAGTCGTCGCCATCACGCCGGCAATGCGCGAAGGTTCTGGCCTTGTCGAATTCTCCAAGCAATTCCCTGAACGTTATTTCGACGTGGGCATTGCCGAACAGCACGCCGTCACACTCGCCGCAGGCCTTGCCTGCGAGGGCCTCAAGCCAGTTGTTGCGATTTACTCAACGTTCTTGCAACGCGGCTACGATCAGTTGATTCACGACGTTGCGATTCAGAACTTGCCGGTCGTGTTCGCACTCGACCGCGGTGGCTTGGTGGGCGCTGATGGCGCTACGCACCACGGCACGTTTGATCTGTCCTTCTTGCGCTGCATACCCAACATGGTGGTGATGGCGCCGTCGGATGAAAACGAATGCCGCCGCATGCTAAGCACTGGCCTGCACATCGACGGCCCTAGTGCTGTGCGCTATCCGCGCGGCAATGGCAGCGGCCTTGAAGTCGACGCAGAAATCAAACCTCTGACGCTTGGCAAGGCACGGATTGCACGCGAAGCGATTGGTCGTCGTCGTCCACGCGTTGCTATTCTCGCGTTTGGCTGCATGGTGCAACCTGCGCTTGAAGCCGCAGAAATTATTGACGCCGTGGTTGTCGACATGCGCTTCGTTAAACCACTCGACGTCGCAATGATTCACGATCTTGCCAACGAGAATGATCTGCTAGTAACGATCGAAGACAATGTCAAGATGGGCGGCGCTGGTAGCGCCGTGAACGAAGTCTTGATGGCTCAGCACATGACAGTGCCAGTGCTCAATCTTGGCTTGCCTGATCACTTCATCGAGCACGGCACGCGCGAAGAATTGATGGCACAGATTGGCTTGGATGCTTCGGGCATTCTGCGCAGCATTCAGAAACGTCTGCGTGCAAAAGATCTCGACGAATCAGTGATTGCCAAGAAGCACGTTTCTTAAAATTGCGTTAGAGCGCAACTTACTTTGCGGCGAGTTCTCTTTATATGCAGCATGAACCGATGGCGCAGCCCCACCGCGGAGCAGATATTTTCTGAATATCCCGGTCTTGAGTGTTCGTCAGCCGGATTGAATCGCGGGGCAGACAATCCGCTTACGCCGGAGTTGCTGGAGTGGGCCGAACTTATTTTTGTGATGGAACGCGATCACAAGGCCAAACTTTCCAAGGAATTTTCTGCGCACCTCAACGGCAAGCGCGTGGTGTGTCTGAACATCGCTGACAACTACAAATTCATGGATCCCGCTTTGGTAAAGTTACTCAAGACCAAGGTTAGTAAATTTCTACCGCTAAACTAGGCATTAAGCTTGGCTCTCACCAAACCAACGCAACTGTTCGCGTAGCTTCACCACTTCCCCCACGATCAACATGCTGGCGCCGCTAACTCCAGCGGCTGCCACTTGCTGCGGCAGATCGCCTAGCGTTGCAACGATCACGCGCTGCGAAGGTGAAGTGCCTTCTTCAATCAATGCAGCCGGCCAGTCAATTGGCAAACCATGTGCGATCAACTGCGCGCAGAGATGCGGCAGCGTGCTCAAGCCCATGTAAATTGCGACCGTCTGACCACGACGCGCGAGCATGTCCCAATTCAATGTGAGTGTGCCGTCAGCACGTGCGTGGCCGGTGACAAATACACAAGCCTGCGCGTAATCACGATGCGTGAGTGGAATGCCTGCATACGCTGCGCAACCACTCGCCGCGGTAACACCTGGCACCACTTGAAACGGCACGCCTTGCGCAGCGAGTGTTTGGATTTCTTCGCCGCCGCGACCAAAGATAAATGGATCACCGCCCTTGAGGCGAAGTACACGCTTGCCTTCTAGCGCTAAGCGCGCGAGTTCTTGATTGATCTCGTCTTGCGGCACGGTGTGGCGATTGCGTTGCTTGCCGACGAAGATGCGCTCAGCGTCGCGCCGCACCAGATCCATGATTGCTGGTGAGACCAAACGATCGTAGAGCACTACATCAGCCTGTTGCATCAAACGCAGCGCGCGGAAGGTCAGCAAATCAGGATCGCCCGGCCCTGCACCAACGAGATACACCTCGCCACGCACAGGCTTGCCGTCGATGATGCGTAGCAGTTCGCGCTCAGCGCCTGCTTCATCGCCTGCATAAATACGTTCTGCGCCAACGCCATCGAGAAACTGTTCCCAGATGCTACGACGCGCGGTCTGCGGTTCAACCTGGCGCACACGCTCGCGCATGCGGCCCATAAAGCCAGCGACATCGCCATAACGCTTGGGCAGCATCGTCTCCAGCTTTTCGCGAAGACGGCGTGCCAGCACGGGTGCAGCACCGCTGCTCGATACGGCGATCTGTACAGGGTCACGATTAATGATCGACGGCGAGATAAAACTGCTGAGGCCAGGATTGTCGACCACGTTGACCGGGATACCGCATGCGTCCGCCGCAGTGGCTACGGCTCGGTTCACGTCGAGGTTATCGGTAGCAGCGACAACAAGGCGGCAGCCATCAACCTGATTCGCTTCAAACTCAGCGCCCAGCAGCACTACTTTTGCAGCCACATGGAGTTCTGATAACTCACCGCAGAGTTCTTTGGCGACGATATGAATCGCTGCTCCCGAGGTCAGCAGCAGACGAATCTTGCGCAGGGCGACTTCACCGCCACCAACAACCAGCACGCGTTGACCACGCAAGCGCATGAAGATCGGAAAATAAAGTGAATCAGTTGCTTCCATGTCTTATCTAAAGTGCTGTGTGAACGAGATTTGAGTTCAAATCCCGGTGGTCATGGCCTTGAGCAGCATGGTGCCGCCAATGAAGATGAGAAAGCCAGCAATCACGCGCTTGAGCAGTTTCTCGGGCAGATTGAACCCGATCTTGCTCCCGATCCATATGCCCGGCAAAGCGCCCAGCAACAAATAACCGAGCAAGCTGTAGTTCACCGTGCCAAGGCTGGCATGGCCGGCACCGGCAATCGCGGTGATGATCACCGCATGGGCCAGATCGCTGCCCACCAGCCTGATTGGTGCGTGCTTGGGGTAGATCAGCAACAACAACATCATGCCAATCACACCCGCGCCTACAGACGAGATGGTGACCAAAGTGCCGATCAGAACGCCCGACAGAATCGTCAGCTGAAATTGTTTGCGCTCGCTGATATCGACCACGACATTCTGATTGCCACGCTTGATCAAACGCATCAATTGGTCTTGGAACAAGGCGAATGTCGCGGTGACAATGATCGCAATCGCCAGCGTTAACTTGATCAGCCCATCAAGGCCGGGGCCTTTGGGGAAATTGTGTAGAAATGCCAGCGTTATCAAGGTCGCCGGCACACTTCCTAAAGCCATCCAACGCACGATACGCCAGTCTAAAGAACCGTTCCGTCCATGGAGCAACACGCCAAAAGATTTGCTAGCGGAGGCGTAGAGCAGGTCTGTACCCACCGCAATCGCCGGGTTGATGCCGTAAAACATGATCAGGATGGGAGTCATCAGCGAACCGCCGCCGACGCCGGTTGCGCCCACGGCAATGCCTACGACGAGGCCAGCAACCGAGAAACCAAAATCCTGCATATTGCCCCCAATTTAGGACGCGCACCTTAGCAGAAAGGCCTAGCCAATTGAGCCGTCCATATAAGGTTTCGAGCTAAGGGAAATGAACGTTTCTTGCTGAAATTTGGAGCAGAAAACACGCCTACTAACCCACATCAACTCTAAGAAGCGATTGGTGGCTATGGCCGGTGGTGCAATAAGTGCTAAGAGAATAAGATTTACATAACGTAAACGCATATGAGGTTGCGATGAAGCTCCGCCAACTCCACTACATTCATGAAGTCGCCCAGCGCGGACTTAATGTGACCGCGGCCGCAGAGGCCCTGTTCACGTCACAGCCCGGCGTGAGCAAGCAGATTCGCCTGCTTGAGGACGAATTGGGTGTCGACATCTTTCAACGCAATGGCAAGCACCTGTCGGAAGTCACTCCGGCAGGCAAGCGCATTCTCGAATACACCTCGCGCCTGCTGGCCGAAGCCGAGAACATCAAGAATATTGCCGAAGAATTTCACGACACCGATCGTGGCGATCTGATCATTGCCACCACGCATACGCAGGCGCGCTATGCGCTGCCGCCGGTGATTCAGAAATTCCGTACGCGCTTCCCTAAAGTCACCCTGCACTTGCATCAGGGTTCGCCTCCGCAGATCGCCAAGATGGCGGCTGAAGGTCAGGCTGATTTCGCAATCGCGACCGAAGCCATGGAGCACTTTGAGCAGTTGGTGATGTTGCCCACCTATCACTGGAACCGCTGCGTGCTGGTGAAGCCCGGCCATCCGCTGGCTGAAAAGAAGAAGCTAACGCTAAAAGATGTCGCAGCGCACCCCATCGTCACCTATACCTTTGGCTTTACAGGTCGCTCAAAACTCGACCAGGCCTTTGCTGCCCACGGCCTCAAGCCGGATGTGGTGCTGACCGCCGTCGATGCTGACGTCATCAAAACCTACGTCCGTGCGGGTCTTGGCATCGGAATCATCGCAAACATGGCCTATGACGAGCGCACAGATAAAGACCTGTTACGCCTGCCCGCAGACCACCTGTTTGAGCCCAGCACGACCCACATCGGATTCCGTCGCGGCATGTTCCTGCGCGGCTATATGTACGAATTCATGCGGATTTTTGCTGGACACCTGACGCAGGAGAAGGTCGACGAAATCGCCGCCATTTCCGATTCTGGTGAACGTACGCAGCGAAGCCAAGCGCTCATGGCGACCTTAAAAACCGCCTAAATAGCGAGGAACGTTATAAACTTATAACGATATCTTCCATTGCTAGCGCCGTCTGCTTGCTACCGTACCCGGTGGCAAGCAGAAGCTTCAATTTTTAAGCGGGAATCAACACCATGTATCGCTACGACCAATACGACCAAACGCTGGTTAACGAGCGCGTCGCGCAATATCGCGACCAGACGCAACGTTTCCTTGCCGGCACGCTGCCAGACGACGAGTTTCGTGCGCTGCGCTTGCGCAACGGCCTCTACATCCAGCGCTTTGCGCCGATGCTTCGCGTCTCCGTGCCTTACGGCATGCTGTCGTCTAAGCAGGTCCGCATGTTGGCGCACATCGCCCGCAAGTACGACAAAGGTTATGGCCACTTCACCACGCGCCAGAACATTCAGTACAACTGGCCCAAGCTGGAAGAAGTGCCAGACATTCTGGCGGATCTGGCCAGCGTTGAAATGCACGCGATCCAGACCAGCGGCAACTGCATACGCAATGTGACCTCGGATCATCTCGCTGGCGTTGCCAAAGATGAGCTCGTAGATCCGCGTCCTTACTGCGAAATTACCCGCCAGTGGGCCACCTTCCATCCGGAATTCAACTGGCTGCCCCGCAAGTTCAAGATTGCCTTCTCGTCAACGACTGCTGATCGTGCTGCGATCCGCGTGCATGACATTGGCATTCAGATTGTGCGTAACGACAAGGGCGAACTGGGCTATCAGGTTTATGTCGGCGGCGGCTTGGGTCGCACACCGATCATTGGACCCTTGGTTCGCGAGTTTCTGCCAGAACTCGATCTGCTTTCGTACTGCGAAGCCGTACTGCGCGTCTACAACCGTCTCGGTCGTCGTGACAATATGTACAAAGCGCGCATCAAGATTCTGGTCAAAGAAACTGGCCTCGCCAAATTCACCGAAATGGTGGAAGCCGAGTGGGCGCATATCAAAGACGGCGATCTCAAACTGCAACCGCAAGATCTTGAGCGCATGAAG
>JAZKEM010000057.1:20531-35270 GCA_040387055.1 Pseudomonadota bacterium
CACTTCACTGAATTCGCTTATGACAAGAACGCTGCCGCCGATACGACCTATGCAGATCGCCTGCGCGAAGACTCCGCATTTGCGGCTTGGGCCAAACGCAATCTCAAAGAACATCGTCAGCCGGGCTACAGCATTGCCTTTGTCTCGCTGAAAGCTTCTGGCGTTGCGCCAGGCGATATCACTGCCGAACAAATGGATGCTGTCGCTGAGTTGGCTGATCAATATTCATTTGGCGAAATCCGCTCTACGCACGAACAAAATCTTGTACTCGCCGATGTGCGCCAGCAGGATCTCTATTCTGTATGGCTGCGTTTGCGCGAACTGGGTTTGGCAACGCCAAACATTGGTTTGCTCACTGATTTGATCTGCTGCCCTGGTCTCGATTTCTGCTCGCTCGCCAACGCAGGCTCCATCGGCGTGGCGCAAGATATTTTCGACATCTTCGAAAATCTCGACTATCAGCACGACATTGGCGAAATCAAAATCAAAATGTCTGGCTGCATGAATGGCTGCGGTCACCACACCGTTGGCCATATCGGCATCCTCGGCGTCGATAAGAAAGGCGAAGAGTGGTATCAGGTGACGATTGGCGGCTCTGCTGAAAATGACGCGAGCTTGGGCGACCGCACAGGCCCTTCTATCTCGCGCGCAGACATTGCTGGCGTGGTTGAAAAAATCGTCAACGTCTACCTCGAAAATCGACACGACGAAGATGAAAGCCTGCTGAAAACTTATCGCCGCATTGGCATGCAGCCGTTTAAAGAACGCATCTACAACACGGCAGCTACTACTGCTGAGGCCATCGCATGAGCGCGCTGATTCGCAATCACCAGATCGTGCCGAACGATGTGGTCATTCTGGATGACGAAGCTGTCGTGCCGCAGGCGGGAAACTTCATCGTTTCACTCGCACGCTGGCAGAAAGACAACGTGCAATTGCGCAGCCTGTCCGCCGAAATTGGCGTACGCCTGCCCAACACCGCAGACCTGACAACGATCTGGGCTGATATTCAGGATCGCAAACTGATCGCTCTCGACTTTCCGGGCTTTGCTGATGGCCGCGCTTACTCTCAAGCGCGCTTACTGCGCGATCGCTACGGGTTTAAAGGCGAGATTCTGGCAATCGGCGCTGCCGTTGTACGTGATCAAATCCAAGGCATGCAACGTTCGGGCATCAACAGCTTCTTGCTCCGTGCCGACCAAGATCCGAATGTCTGTTTAACCGCTTTTAGTGACTTTGCCTCGGCGTATCAGCGAGCTACGGACAGCGAAATGTCTATTCCGCGGGAGCAGCGCCGTAGTAGTAGCGTTTAAAACACCTAGGTGAATTCAGAAGCCTGCAATGACAGCCTGTTTCCATTATTTGGAGCTGTTTTTTGGCCTAAGGGGCAGGCAAACTGTAAATATTGGAATCTCATTCAAATAGTGAGCATAAAATCACTTATAAAGTGGTATCAAAGCTTGTTTTTTTAGTCCGCAAACGCTTACAGTGTCAGCAATGCGTCGTACACTCGGCCGCAGTTTCAAGCACAGAAAATCTAATTAGGATGGGAATGAACTTATGAAGCATCAGATGAAATCAGGTCTTTTTGCGCTCGGGCTGTTCGCACTTGTTAGTGCAGAGGCGCAAGCTCAAACTCTAGTCGCCTCAAACGCTGGCGCTCAAGCAGCCAGCAGCTTTGCAGGCGCTTCGTTTGGCTCTCCTATCGCGTTTGGTGCTGACTGGGGTTCAGTCGGCGTCGGCTTTTTCGCTCAAACGCTGGATAAAGATATCGCAGGCGTCGATGGTGACGGTAGCGCAGGCGTAGCATTTGGCCTCGGCGATGCAGATCGTTACGTTGGCTTGGAAACTCAAGTCTCGATTTCCAGCCTTTCCGGCACCAGCGGCGACCATTTTGGCGATGTCGGCTCCATGGGCTTCAAGTTGCACACCAACTTGGGCAGCGGTGCGGCATTTGCTGTAGGCGTTACCAACACAGCGCGCTGGGGTAGACAGCAAAATGAAGCAAGCGTCTACGCAGTTGCCACCAAAGTATTCAAGATCGGCACAAGCAGCCCTCGCGCCCTCGTAGCTAACATCGGTATCGGCGACAAAGGCTTTCAAGAGATTGGCAGAGACGGCGCAGGCGTTTTCGGATCGCTCGCTTTCTACGTGACACCACAAGTGTCGGTGGTTGCTGACTACACCGGCCGCTTCCTGAATGCTGGCATTTCAGCTGCTCCGTTCCGCACCCTGCCCTTCACCGTTACCTTGGGCGGCGTAAACCTGACCAGTCGTTATAACAATGACCCTCAAGTGGCCGTGACACTCGGCTACGGTTTTCAATTTTAATAATTGGCCACTCAATTGGAGATGAACATGCGTAAACACATCATGACTGGCCTTTTGCTTGTTGCTACTAGCTATGCTTCTGGCGCCATTGCTCAAAGCGGCAACAGCGGAAACATTGGCTCGGGCGCTCTGGGCACTGACAGCTTCACGCTGAGCAGCACCATTGGTAGCAATCCTAACGCCGCTGGTCGCGGTCCTAACGGTTTGTCTGCTAGCCTGGGCAAGATTTTCTTCGGCGGCGTTGATCTCGTTTTCGATACCAACGGCATCTTGGTTGATCCAAGTGGCAAGCCATTTACCGGCACCACCCTCACCGGTGAAGTGTTTAAAGATGGTAAGAAAGTGTAATCGTTCAGTTCTTCTGAACTACGCAAAAAGGCCCGCAAATGCGGGCCTTTTTGTTGGTGTAAAACGCTTACCGAATACGTGAGCTCACAATAGAAGAGTTAACCCAGTTTCTCTAAGCCACCGAGATAGCTGCGAAGAATCATAGGCACTTCAATGCTGCCATCGGCTTGCTGATAATTCTCCAAAATCGCGACTAGCGTACGTCCAACAGCCAGCCCTGAACCGTTTAAGGTGTGTAGCAATTCTGGCTTGCCCGCAGTATTGCGATAACGTGCCTGCATGCGACGCGCTTGGAAATCTTCGAAGTTGCTGCAGGAAGAAATTTCACGGTAACGCTTTTGTGAAGGTAGCCAGACTTCAATGTCATAAGTCTTCGTAGCATTCGCACCCATATCGCCGGTGCAGAGCGCAACGACGCGATACGGCAATTCCAGCTTCTGCAGGATCTTCTCAGCATGCCCCGTCAGCGCTTCAAGTGCTTCGTAAGATTTGTCGGGCGTTGCGGCCTGAACCAGTTCAACCTTCTCGAACTGATGCTGACGAATCATGCCCTTGGTATCGCGACCGGCCGAGCCCGCTTCCGAGCGAAAACATGGCGTGTGCGCGACCCACTTTCTGGGCAGTGATTCGCCCGCAAGAATTTCATCACGCAAAAGATTGGTCACAGGAACTTCAGCAGTAGGAATCAGACTCCATTCCTGTTCACCCTTGAGCGTGAAGAGATCTTCACCAAACTTGGGCAACTGCCCCGTTCCACGCAGGCTTGCCGCATTGACGATGAACGGAACATAGAGTTCTTCGTAGCCATGCTCCTGCGTGTGTACGTCGAGCATGAACTGCGTCAGCGCGCGATGAATGCGAGACAGCTGACCGCGCAGCACGGTGAAGCGCGCGCCGGTGATTTTTGCTGCTGCGGCAAAGTCCATCAAGCCGAGCGCTTCGCCAAGATCGGCATGATCCTTGGGATTGGCAATTTCGCGAATCGTGCCCCAGCGACGCACTTCGACGTTGTCGTCTTCGCTCTTGCCGTCCGGCACTGAGCTATGTGGAATATTGGGCAGACGCGCGAGGAAGTCGTCGATCTCGATCTGCAGCGCGTCGAGTTCAACCTTCTTGCTATCCAGTGTTTTGCCGAGCTGGTCGACATCCGCCATCAGTGGCGCAATATCCTGCCCCTTGGCTTTAGCCTGGCCAATCAGCTTGGAGCGCGAATTGCGATCTGCCTGCAGATTCTCGGTTTCGGTCTGTAAAACCTTACGCTTGGATTCCAGCGCATTGAATTTGGCCAGATCAAATTGATAGCCGCGGCGCGCGAGTTGTGCGGCAACCTGTTCCGGCTGGGCACGTAGCAGTTTGGGATCGAGCATTACCGCATTCCTGAAGCTTGTTTGAGGGCCGCTATTGTAGCCGGGACACCTCAGCCCAATACCCGCCCTGGTCAGGATTTTTTGCGGAGCTGGGCCAGGCGCTCGGTGATCTTGATTTCCAGCCCGCGCGGAACAGGCTCGTAGAACACCGTGCCCTGCAGACCATCGGGAAGGAATTGCTGGCCTGCCGCGTGACCATCTGCTTCGTCATGGTCGTAGCGATAGCCCTTGCCGTAGTCCAGATCCTTCATCAGCTTGGTCGGCGCATTGCGGATGTGCATCGGCACATCGAGCGTGCCGGTAGCTTCCACGGTCGCCCTCACCTTGCCGTAGGCGGTGTAAACCGCGTTGCTCTTGGGCGCCACAGCCAGATAGACAACGACCTGCGCCAGCGCCAACTCACCCTCAGGGCTGCCGATGCGATCAAAAGCATCCCAGGCGTTCAGCGCCATCTGCAGCGCGCGGGGATCGGCCAGGCCAATATCTTCATAGGCCATGCGTGTCAGACGACGGGCGACATAGCCACCATCAACACCGCCATCGAGCATGCGTGCAAACCAATAGAGCGCCGCATCTGGATCACTGCCGCGCACAGACTTATGCAAGGCCGAGATCTGATCGTAGAAATTCTCGCCCTGCTTATCGAAACGACGGAATCCGCGTCCGATTAATTTCTCCAGCAGCTTGTCGTCTTTCGACGCTTCAGCGCGAGAAAGTTCGACAGCCGTTTCCAGCAGCACCAAGCCTCGACGCGCATCACCATCTGCTGCTTGAGCAATGCGCGTCAGCCAGCTATCGGGAATTGCACCCTCCGGTTCGCCCAAACCTTTTTCAACATCAACGAGCGCACGCTGCAGCAACGTCAGAATTGCGTCTTCGCTAAGTGAGCGCAGCACAAATACACGTAGTCGTGAAAGCAAAGCGCCATTCAATTCGAATGATGGATTTTCTGTCGTCGCGCCAATCAGGGCCAGTGTGCCGTCTTCGACAAACGGCAACAGCGCATCTTGTTGGCTTTTATTGAAACGATGGATTTCGTCGACGAACAAAACCGTGCGGCGCGGCTCCTTAGCCTCCAAAGCCATCTGTGCCTGCGCTGTTGCTTCGCGAATATCTTTAACACCAGCCAGCACTGCTGACAGTGTCAAAAAATTTGCATCAACGTATTGCGCGACCAATCGCGCCAATGTGGTTTTGCCTACGCCAGGCGGGCCCCAGAAAACCATTGAAGGAATTTTTCCGGCCTCAAGCAAGGCTCGCAAAGGTGCGCCTTGACCCAGCAAATGCTCCTGCCCGACAACCTCGTCCAGCAACCGTGGCCGCATCCGCTCCGCTAGGGGTTTATGCAGTGCCTGCACGCGATTTACTGAGCCGCACCATCAATGACTTCAACGCCCTTGGGTGGCGTGAAGCGAAACTGCGCGTCATCGATTTTTTTGTTGGTAACGATCTGCGAAAAGCTCACGTCGGTGTTGCCGCCAAGCTGGTCGAGAAATTTCATGCGTGTTGGTGCGCCGCCAGCACCCAGCCAAAGTTCGATCGCTTTGAAATCGCTGTCTTGCGACTTCGGCTTGAGACGAATCAGTCGATTGCCCCCATCCATGCCGCCGTCTTCAATATTGAAGCCGTCTGACAAAGTTGCTTTTTGCGACAACAAATCTGCAGGAGTACCGCGCAGCGTTGCGTCAACAGGACGCACCGTGACCTGCGAAAGATCGTTGTCGTAGAACCATATTTTCTTGCCGTCACAAACCATCAGCTGTTGATAAGGCTTCTGATAAGACCAGCGAAATTTGCCTGGACGCGATAGCCACATATGGCCGCTTGTCATCGAAATCTGTTTGCCGCGATCATCGACCTGTATCTGCGTGAAATCAGCCTGCAAGGTCTGCACGCCATCGACAAAGCGTTTGAGCTCATCTTGCGCGGTGGTTGCAGCAAATGCTGGCGCAGCAACCAGCGCCAGCAGCAAAGCAAAAAATCTTGAACTAGAAATCATCTAAACATTCTCGGAAATAGCGTGAGGACAGCTTGCACTCAGACAGCTGAACCTGCGGTGAATTCACTCACTCACGACCGCCTGGCACCAAAATCTCACGATTGCCGCCTGGACCACTGGGGCCAACGATGCCTGTGGCCTCCATCTGCTCAACCATGCGTGCTGCACGGTTGTAGCCGACACTTAAACGACGTTGCACCCAAGACACAGATGCCTTGCGGCTTTCGATCACCAGTGCCACGGCCTGATCGTAGAGCGGATCAGATTCCGCATCATTGCCGCCCTCACCCGCCACATTGGCTGGCACTTCGTCTGCAACGATGTCTTCAATGTATTCCGGCGGGCCGACCTGTTTTAGGTAAGCCACGACGTTCTTTACTTCGTCGTCACCAACGAATGCCCCGTGGACGCGCTGTAGCTGACGCGCACCGATCGGACGGAACAACATATCGCCGTGACCCAGCAGCGTCTCAGCGCCCATCTCATCAAGAATGGTGCGTGAGTCGATACGCGATGCAACTTGGAAGGCCACGCGCGAAGGCACGTTCGCCTTGATCAAACCGGTGATCACATCAACCGATGGTCGCTGCGTCGCAACGATCAAGTGGATACCAACCGCACGCGCTTTCTGCGCCAGACGAGCAATTAGCTCTTCAACCTTCTTGCCGACCACCATCATCAAGTCAGCCAACTCGTCGATGATGACAACGATATGCGGCATCGGCTTCAGAATATCGGGCTCGGCAGGCGTATCAAATAATTCCTTCTCTTTCTTTACCGCCTCTCTGAGCGGCTCGCCTGCTTCATGTGCTTCTTCAATTTTCTTGTTGAGGCCCGCGAGATTTCGCACGCCGTGCGCAGCAAGTAAACGATAGCGACGTTCCATCTCAGCCACGCACCAACGCAGCGCATTCGCCGCGTCTTTCATATCGGTAACCACTGGCGTCAACAAATGCGGGATGCCTTCATAAACTGAAAGCTCAACCACTTTCGGATCGACCAGAATGAAGCGCAGTTCATCCTTGGTCGATTTATAGAGCATCGACAAAATCATCGCGTTCACTGCGACAGACTTACCTGCGCCAGTAGTACCGGCGACCAGCAAGTGCGGCATCTTGCCAAGATCTGTACTGACGGGCCGACCAGCAATATCTTTACCTAGGCCCATCGTGAGTGGCGATGTAGAGTTTTTGTATTCCGCAGAATCCAGAATTTCGCGCAACATCACCATCTCGCGCTTCTGGTTGGGAATCTCAAGACCAACATAAGGTTTGCCTTCGATCACTTCAATCACACGCACGCTTGAAACCGATAGTGCACGCGCAAGATCTTTTGAAAGATTGGTGATCTGCGAGCCCTTCACACCAGGTGCGGGCTGCAATTCAAAGCGAGTGATCACAGGGCCTGGGGCCACTTCGACAACCTGCACCTTAATGCCGAAGTCATTCAAGTGACGCTCAAGATCGCGCGACAAGCGTTCCAGTTCTTCTGGGGTGTACTGCTTACCAGAAGGCTTGGCTGCATCAAGAATCGACAAGGGCGGCAGTGGATCACCATCAAATTTCGGCACATCCACTTTCACAGCTTTAACTGGTTTTGCCGGCTTTTCCGGAATCGGTGGCGGCGGCGTAAACATGTCGGACTGTTCTTCTTCGCTTCCGACCAATTGCGGTGCCTTGCGCTTGCGTGTCTTGCTCAGCGCCGGTTCGATTGCACGCAGCGCAGAAACGTACGGAGATGATCCTTGCGCAGGCGCCGTAGTTTCGCTTTCGCTCTCGGCCACTTCTTCAATTTCAGAATCAGCGCCCTGCTGCTTCTTACTGAAACGCTCGTTCAGGTGAAGTGCCCAAGCGCCGATACGTTCAAGAATCTCCATCCATGAAAAGCGCATCGCCAGCGGCAAGGTCACGAGCAATACGGTCAATAAAAGCAGCGTAGTTCCAACTGCGCTCAACACCGAAACCAATTGGTGCGCGATTGCTTGTCCGGTGATACCGCCGCTGCCTTGCGGTGCTAAATCCTGCACCGCACCGACATGCATGGAGCACAGCGATGCCAAGCACGCAAAAGCCAAAATCCAGCACAGCACGCGCAGTGATTGCGGCAAGGGATGATCATCTTCATCGCCGCGGAAGAAACGAATACCTGTCCAAAGTGCAATCCAGGGCAGGAAAAACGCGCCGTAGCCAAATAGCGACAACAACACATCGGCAAACCAAGCGCCGGCCGCACCCATCAAATTGCGTACTGGCTCGCCGGTGCCAGAAGACGACCAACCCGGATCATTAGGGTTATAGCTGAGCAGGGTTCCGAGCAGAAACAGCGCCAGGCCTGTGCAGGCCAGCAGCGCTGCCTCGCCGGGTAGGCGCTCTAACCAGCTAGGGCCTGCGGTTTCGTCGGTGGCTTGAGACTTGCTTTTAAACACGAGGCTGGGCCATTTTTTGAATAGTTTTCATCCTCCCAATCATAACAGCCCCTATGCTGGAATCTTGTTGCCTAAAGCACTTGAAAAATCGTCAGAAACCTTCACTAATAGCTCATGTCTAAAAATACACATTTACCGGAAGCAGCAATGAGCACGCAGGTTAGGCACTTTCTTCTGACGCAGGATGGAGGCATCCGTGAATTCAGCACGGATCAGGCGGCGTTGATCGCTGCTGGCGCCAGCCCCTTGCCGGAATTCGCCGAAAGCCGCCTGCGCTATTTGCAGTTGACCCTGGATGACACCAGCAGCAAAGGCGAGCTTAAGGTTCAGTCCGCTGGTGCCTGCGTGCTTTTTGACGCCGATGGCCGCGTCACAGAAACCACCGCGCCGGGTGAAAACGAACAGATCACCCGCTTTGAGCATGACGCCGTGGTGCAGTGGGCGCTGCGCGATATCCCGACCGTGGCGCCGATCTTTCATTGATCGGCGCGCCAGACGCCGCCCTGCACCCCATACCGCAGCTTCGGCTGCATCAGCGTATTTCGGGCATCCCGGCTCAAGCTTGGGATGCCCTTTTTGATTCCAGCTACCCATTCACGCGCCACGATTTTCTCAAAGCCTTGGAAGAGAGCGGCTGTGTCGGTGCACGTACCGGCTGGCATCCGAATCACATCACGCTAGAAACAGACGCAGGCATCGTCGCCGCGGCGCCGCTGTATCTCAAAGATCATTCCTACGGCGAGTTTGTATTTGATTGGTCGTGGGCGGAAGCCAGCCATCGTGCGGGCATCGGCTATTACCCCAAGCTGCTGTGTGCCACGCCGTTTACGCCTTCAGCCGGACCTCGCCTTGGCGCGAGCAACGCAGCGACTCGCCAGCAACTGATGACCGCGCTGACGCAACTGCCCGCTCAACTCGGCGCTTCGTCATTCCATCTGCTTTTTGCGCAGCAAGCAGATCAAGAGCTAGCTGCAAAAGCCGGCGGTTTGCCACGCAACGATATTCAGTTTCACTGGCATAACCGTGGCTACGCCGACTTCGACGCATTCCTCGCGCAACTGCGCGCTGACAAGCGCAAAAAGATTCAGCGCGAACGTCGTCGCATTGTCGAAGCGGGCCTTCGCTTTGAAACGATCAAAGGCGATGACATCACCGAATCGTTGTGGGCAGACATCTACACGCTCTACGCTAATACTTACGAAGAACGCGGCCAAGCGCCTTATCTCAATCTGCGTTTCTTTCTCGACTACGGCATGCGCGCAGGCACACCGCTGCGCATGATTCTGTGTCGCGATGGCGAACGACTCGTGGCCTGCGCGATCACCATTGTCGGAGGCGATACGCTCTACGGTCGTCACTGGGGCGCTGCTGAGCATTACAACAGCCTGCATTTTGAAACTTGTTACTACCAAGGCATTGACTACTGCATTCGCGAAGGCTTGCAGCATTACGACGCAGGCGCACAGGGCGAACACAAGCTAGCGCGGGGTTTTGAACCTCAGCTTACGCAATCCATGCACTGGCTCAGCGAGCCGAGACTGTCACAAGCCGTTGCCAGTTATTTGCGTAGAGAGCGGCAAATGGTAGCGACAAGACTAGAAGAGTTGAGGCAACATAGCCCCTATCGCGTCGAAGGATGAGCCGAGATGGACAACCCGATCCGTCTGCACTGGTTGGATCCACGAGATCCTGATCAGCATTTTCCGCCATCGCATTTAGCGATGCGCGACCCTAATGGTCTGCTGGCCATTGGTGGAGACCTGAGCATCACACGCATGCTGCGCGCTTACAGCCAAGGTATTTTCCCTTGGTACAACCCAGACGAGCCGATTCTCTGGTGGTGTCCCGATCCTCGTGCGGTATTGCAGCCGGATCAAATGAAAGTGTCGCGCTCCCTAGGCAAAAGCATTGCGCGTAAGGATTACGCCATCACCTTCGACCGCGTTTTCAGCGATGTACTCGACGCCTGCGCCGGTGCTCGTGCGAAAAGCCGTGGCACCTGGCTAGGCTCGGATATGCAGCAAGCTTATTGCGATCTGCACGAGCAAGGACACAGTCACTCCATCGAAATTTGGCGCAAAGGACAGTTGATCGGCGGACTCTATGGCGTCAGTGTTGGACGCGTATTCTTCGGCGAGTCGATGTTCTCGCGTGCTAACGATGCATCGAAGATCGCTCTCTATTATCTCTGCGAGCAACTCAAGCAATGGTCTTATGAATTGATTGATTGCCAGATCAGTTCAGCCCATCTGGCCAGCTTGGGGGCACAAGAAATTTCGCGGGGTGCTTTTCTTGAACTACTCGCGCCTGCAGTGCAGCGATCAGGCCGATCGGGCCGCTGGCAATTTGATATCGATGTGCCCGCTAGCGCTGAACATCTGCCTTAATCCTGCGGCAAGAATCTAAGTCGTAGCCATTAATTTGTTATATTTTATAAATAATAATCATATTTAATGCGTATTATTCACAGTTAATCCAATGAAGCATCTCTGAAGTTACATCCCGAACGTCTTACTATCGACGTATGAGCAGCACGCGCCAATTTCACCTTTACCTCAGCACCGAAAACGCTTGCGGCTATCTGCCAGATCGCAGCGCGAGAAATGCGTATGTCGATCCCGCATTGCAGATGACACGCGAACGCTATGCCTGGCTGATCACTCAAGGCTTTCGTCGTAGCGGCGACTATGTGTACCGCCCGCATTGCAACAACTGTCAGCTTTGCATGCCCTCGCGCATCGCAGTCGAAACGTTTCGTCCCAGCCGCTCGCAGCAGCGCTGCTTGGCGCGGAACGCGGATCTGGAATTGCAGATCGTGCACACGCTTAGCGAAGAGCATCACTCGCTTTACCAACGCTATTTGCAAGCGCGACATCCCGGCGAAGGCATGGATAGCGACAATCCCGAGGCCTTTCAGAGCTTCTTGCAGTGCAGCTGGGGCGACGCTCAATTCTGGGAATTTCGCAGCGATGGGAGGCTTCTTGCGGTCGCAGTGGTCGATTCCCTGCCCGCTGCGCTCTCGGCGGTCTATACATTTTTCGATCCGGACGAAGCTACACGCAGCCTCGGAACCTATGCGGTTTTGAGCCAAATTGCAGGCGCAAAAAAGCTAGGGCTTCCCCACGTTTACCTAGGTTATTGGGTATCGGAGAGCCGGAAAATGGACTACAAAAAGAACTTCCGCCCCTTGGAGCTCTTCGTCGAAAACAGTTGGTCCACAACCCCCGCCTAGAAACCATTGGTTGAAGCTTGAGGGGTGAGCGTGGATAATGCCCGCGCTTTCCAACCCCTCTGGGACACATGGCAAAAGAAGATCACATTGAAATGCCGGGCACGGTTGTAGAAACCCTGCCCAACACGACGTTCCGCGTAAAGCTGGATAACGGACACGTTGTAACGGCTCACATTTCAGGCCGCATGCGCAAAAACTACATCCGTATTCTGACGGGCGATAAGGTTAAAGTTGAACTGACCCCTTACGACCTGACCAAGGGACGCATCACGTTCCGTGATAAGTAATCGCTAGGTTGTTCTAGCGTTACTCTGGTTGTAACCACCCGCTAATAAAGACAAAGCCCGCTGATGCGGACTTCGTCGTTTACCTTGCGTTAGCGTTATGCCTTAGACCGGCTCAAGCACCGAAGGCTTTTCACGGGCCTCGACTTCAAAGTCGAGCTTGCCGTCTTTCACCACCACGGTGACATTGCCACCATTAGCGAGTTTGCCGAACAGCAACTCTTCCGCCAGCGGACGCTTGATGTTTTCCTGAATGACGCGTGCCATTGGGCGCGCACCCATCTTGATGTCGTAGCCACGCTCAGCAATCCAAGCCTTGGCTTCTTCATCAATATCCAAGTGCACCTGCTTGGCAGACAACTGCTCTTCAAGCTGCATCAAAAACTTGTCGACGACGCGCATGATCTCAGCCTTGCCCAATGGCGCAAACGCGATGATGGCGTCGAGACGGTTACGGAACTCCGGCGTGAACATACGACGAATCACTTCAAGTGCATCCGTCATATTGTTCTGATCAATCAAACCCATATTGCGGCGCGAAGATTCTTCAGCGCCCGCATTGGTCGTCATCACCAAAATCACGTTACGGAAATCTGCAGCGCGGCCGTTGTTATCGGTGAGCGTGCCGTGGTCCATAACCTGCAACAACAGGTTGAACACATCGGGATGCGCTTTTTCAATTTCGTCCAGCAACACGACGCAATGCGGGTGCTTGATCACAGCTTCGGTTAACAAGCCGCCTTGATCAAAACCAACATAGCCTGGCGGCGCGCCAATCAAACGGCTCACCGTGTGGCGCTCCATGTATTCGCTCATATCAAAACGAATCAGTTCAATGCCAAGCAACTGTGCGAGCTGTTTGGTGACTTCGGTTTTGCCGACGCCGGTTGGGCCTGCCAGCAAGAAATTGCCGATCGGTTTATCCGGGCTGCCCAAACCTGAACGCGACAGCTTAATACTGGATGCGAGCTGTTCGATTGCAGGATTCTGACCAAAGATGGTCAAGCGCAGATCACGTTCCAGCGTTGCAAGCTTGTCACGATCGTTGCTAGAAACACTCTTGGCTGGAATGCGTGCGATCTTGGCGATGGTCTCTTCAATATCGCGCACCTGCACCGTCTTGCGGCGCTTAGACTCTGGCAGCAAACGCAGACGCGCCGCCGCTTCGTCAATGACGTCGATAGCCTTGTCTGGCAGATGACGATCGGTGATGTGACGTGTTGAAAGCTCTACCGCCGAGCGCAGCGCACCGCGGGTGAACTGCACCGAGTGATGCTCTTCAAAACGCGCACGCAAACCTTCAAGAATCTTGACGGTGTCTTCAACCGAAGGCTCAGGCACATCAATCTTCTGGAAGCGACGTGCGAGCGCACGATCCTTCTCAAAGATGCCGCGATATTCCTGATACGTGGTGGAACCAATGCAGCTCAACTCGCCACCAGCCAGCAAAGGCTTGAGCAGATTCGATGCATCCATCACACCGCCGCTAGCTGCGCCAGCGCCGATGATCATGTGAATTTCGTCGATGAAGACAATCGCGCCGGGCGTCTGCTGCAACTCTGTCATTACCGCTTTAAAGCGCTTTTCAAAATCGCCGCGATACTTTGTACCCGCAATAAGCGAACCCAGATCGAGACTGTAAACAATGCCCGCGCGCAGCAAATCAGGAACCTTGCCTTCGACAATCAGCCAAGCCAAGCCTTCTGCAATCGCTGTTTTGCCCACGCCCGCTTCACCCACCAATAGCGGGTTGTTCTTGCGACGACGGCATAGCGTCTGCATCACACGTTCGACTTCTGCTTCGCGACCAATCAGTGGATCGATCAAGCCTTTGGCAGCACGCTCATTGAGATTAACGGCGAACTGCTCCAGCGCACTCTTCTGCGCTTCACGTCCGTTGCCGCCTTCTTCTTTGTCTTCGTTGTCCTGTGCTGGCTCTGGCGCTGAGCCATTCTTGGCAATGCCGTGCGATATGAAATTAACGATATCCAGACGCGTCACACCCTGTTCACCGAGCAGGTAAACCGCGTGCGTATCTTTTTCCGCAAACATCGCGACCAACACATTGAGCGTGGTGACTTGTTTCTTACCCGAGGCCTGCACGTGATAGATCGCACGTTGCAGAACGCGCTGGAATGAAAGCGTTGGCTGCACTTCGCGGCGCTCGCCATCTTTGACGGACTGGATGCTGTCGCGAATGTATTCGCGCAGATCTTTTTCCAGCTTTTCCATGTCGATGCCGGCCGCGCTAAGCGCTTCCGAGACATTGGCGTCGGATAACAAGGCCAACAGCAGATGCTCTACGGTGAGCAGGTCATGCCCTTCCATCCGAGCAGTAACGAATGCTGCATCGAGGGCTTTTTGTAGTTCTTCTGAGAGCACTAGGCTTTCTCCATCACTGTGAGCAGCGGGTGTTGATGCTTGCGTGCGTAGGCATTGACCTGCGCGGTTTTTGTTTCCGCAATTTCTACCGGATAGGTTCCAGCAACGGCCCTACCCTGACTATGAATCTGCAGCATGATCTGAACTGCTTTCTCTCGATCGTGGTGAAAATACTGTTGCAAGACTTGGACCACAAAATCCATCGGCGTGAAATCGTCATTGATCATGACCACCTTACACATCGGCGGCCGCTGCAGCTTCGGCTTGGACTCTTCGACAACAAGTCCATGACCTCGTTCGTTTTCATGTTCACTCATGCTTCAAGTTTAGCCAAATAAGTCTGTGGGGAAACGTCTATCTATATGTGGACC
>JAZKEM010000058.1:0-15462 GCA_040387055.1 Pseudomonadota bacterium
TTGATTGCGGCGCGCGCACCCTGCTTCACGTCAAAGCATCCATGCACGCCAAGAAGCAGCCTAGCGAGCAAGAAAAACAGAACCATGACAAAACTGTTTCTGTTTTTTGACAGGCTGCAATCTCGATCAATGCGTCTGAATCGCTTCGCCTGCCGTAATACCTACATATGAATCGGAGTCAGACATGCGTGGAATGATCAAGTGGTGCTGGGCATTACCGATTGTCATCGCGAGCATGAACGCTCAGGCGGCGCCACAAGTCGCGCCCTTGCCGGTGCCTTTGGTCGAGAAGGTTGACCTGCCGCGATTCATGGGCAGTTGGTATGTGATCGCCCAGATCACGGCCGACAGCGATCGCGATGCGTTCAATGCCGTCGAAACCTATTCGATAAACCCTGATGGCTCGATCGGCACGGTTTACCGCAACCGCCAGGGCAGCTTTGATGGCCCGGAAAAAGTCATGACGCCCGTGGGCTATGTGACCGAAGGCACAGGCAACGCCCTCTGGGGTGTCCGCCTGTACTGGTGGCTGCCGTTCAAGCTGGAATATCGGATTTCTTACCTGGCGCCGGACCACTCCGTCACGATCATCGCTCGCAGCAAGCGCGATTACGTCTGGATAATGAGCCGCCGCCCGGACATGAGCGCCGCAGACCTGGCGCGCTATACCGCGCTGATCGGCAGTTGGGGTTACGACACCAGCAAGCTCCTGCAAGTGCCTCAGCGCTGGCCTGAGCCTTAAATAACAATTTAAAGGCGCTCGCCCGAGGGGCCGCGTATCATGGCGGCCTGCAAAAAGACTTAAGCCATGCGCCGCTATAAAGAAGAACCCGAAGAACAGTACGACGGTCCCAGCAAAACCCAGCTCAAGAACGCGATGCTGGAGTTGCAGGTCCTCGGCGTGACCCTGCTGGAACTGCCGGAAGAGCAGATCGACCTGCTGATTGACGAGGTCGGCCCCCTGCGCGAGGCGATGCGCGATCTGCGCCGCATCACCGCCCACGGCGCGCGCAAGCGTCAGGCCAGCTACGTCGGCAAGTTGCTACGTGATGTGGATGTGGAACCCATGCGCAAAGCGCTGGCGGTTTGGCATGCACACAAGGCCCGCGACGTCCGCGCGCTGCGCGAGATCGAGCAGTGGCGTGAAAAGATGATCGGCAGCGAAGCAGGTTGGACCGAATGGATCACCCGCTACCCCGTTGGCGACACCAAGCAGTTGCGCGGTTTGGTGCGCGATGCGCGCCGTGACCGTGAAATGTCCAAGGTGACTGGCGAGAGCCAGAACGGCCGCGCTTTCCGCGAGATGTTTAAGCTGGTCCGCGAGATTCTGTTGACCCCGAAAGCACCGCCGCAGGCCTGATCACCGCGACCGGTCCCGCCAGTTCGGCGGTCTTTCCGTCAGCTGAAGTGCCGCATCAGTGACAACATCAGTCAGATACTGAAAAAATGCGTCACTAACCTACACCGAAGCGCTCGGGAATATGGCATCCTAAATCTAAAGAATAAGAGCCAAGGATCGGATGTCATTGTCAATTCTGCATAAAGAGCTTGCACGGGACTGCGCGCGCGAAACGGGGTTGCCTCATTCATGAGATCAGAGCCCCCATCACGGCCACAGTCCGCCCATCTGCAACGTTTAAGCATTGCGGCGGCCGAAGAACTACGCAAAACGGTCCGCAGTACGCTCAAAGAGCTTTTCGGCAATTTCATGCCGCAGTTCATTGCTGCCGTGAAACACGCTGCTGACAAAGCACTGAACCCTACCGAAGCGCAGGGTTATCAAGCACTGACGCGCACCCTGAATGATCGCCGCGAACTTTGGATCGAGTCGTTTGTACAACACATCGACGCCCATCTCACCGGCGGCACCCTGCCCCAACGTCAGGTACGTGGCGGGCAGACATCGACCAACGATGACTCGATTGCCGTTGCCAATATCGAGCTGCGCGCTGAAGCGCGTTACCACAAGCTGGTGACCGAGCTGGATGCGCGCGTTAATCGCCTGCGTCTGATGCTCTATGTGCCGATTTACACCAAGGCACTGGCCCCTGCTGGCCTGTGCCGCGCGCTGCAAGACACCGCAGACGAACTGCAGTGGCCCGGTCGCAACCGCGCGTTACTGTTTACCAAGTTTGATGAGTTCTTCATCGCGGGCCTTGAAGAAGGCCTGTATCGCTCGCTGATTGGCGCTTTAACGCGCATCGGCATCGAGACGGCAAAATCTGCAGCCGATCAGGACGAACTTAAAGTTCAAGCCGCGCCGCCGCGCCAGCGCAAGTCGGCAACGTCGATGCAGGCGCCAGAAGACATGACGCACATGGACTCCGAGACGGTGTCGATGTTGCAGTCTTATGCGCTGAAATCCGATGGCGAGGGCTACACCGACGGCCTGCTCGCCGCCGACTTGTTGGCACTGGCTGAGCAACGCCCTTTGCCCGGCATGGCACAGGGACAAAGCTGGATTCCTTTGCAGCGCATTGCGTTGGCGGGACACTTTCTCAACGAAGCGATTGGCGACACCATCGTGCCGGACTCGATGCTGCCCGAGCATGAATCGATGCGCTATCCCTTGATGAAATCAGCGCTGACGGATGAAACGCTGTTCACCGCTGCAGCGGCGCATCCGCTGGCAAACATGATCAATGAGATGTTGCTGAAGTCAGCAACCTCACGCGTGACCGGCAATGCTGAAACGCGTCGTATTGCTGATCTTCTGCAGCAGGTGCTGGTACAGTTCAATCTGTCACCGGAGTTTGTTCGCTTGTCGATGCAGAACGCTGAGCCGATTCAGGAAACGCAGGTACAGCGCTTCTTTGAACTGCAGCGTCAGCAAGCACAACAGCGTCGTGACTTTGTGATCAGTGAAGCGCGTCGCGTCGTTGCCAACCAGTTAGAACGCCTCACCTTTGGTCGCGACACACCCGCGCCAGCCATTACCTTCCTCAACGTTGCCTGGGGCCCATTGCTGACCAAGCGCTTGCTGCAACACGGCGCCGGTCATCCGCTATGGCACGCAGGCGTCACGCTGATGGAACAGTTGCTGGATGAGCTGGATCTGCGCGAACCAGAAGAAGCCAAGACGACCGAGTGGCAAGATCTGACCAATGCAATGATCAAGGCATTGATCGCCGAAGGCCTGTCTCAAGACAAGCTCAAAGTTGCACTAGGCAGCCTCGAGCTCTCACGCAAAACGCCGCGGAATTCGCTTTAAAGAAACTTGGCCACACCCAACTTGAGGCCCTTGCCCGGCAAGGCCATCAACGTTGAAGTGCCATGCGCAATCAGTTCGTCGTGTTCATCAAACACACTGGCTTCGGTGTAGCTGATGACGCGACCTGCGCGCAGGCATTTGCCCACAGCACGCAACTTTCCGCTCGATACAGCCTTCAGATAGTTGAGCTTGAGATCGACGTTGACGAGGCCTGCGTCGTCCGGCAATCGCAAGAATCCCGCCCAGAACGTCGATGTATCAATTAGCGTCGCCAATACGCCACCGTGGATGATGCCGAAAGGCTGCAAGTGCTTTTCGCCCAGCGTGATGCCGATGGTGCAGCTGTCGAAATCAATTGCATCCAGCGACATGCCAATCAGCGCCGGATAAGGTGCGGTAAGAACGCTTTCCTTCAAGGCGCGGATATAGTCGGGGTTCGGGGTCATGGTGTTTCTTCCGAGGAGTAATAAGGCAAGTTTAGCCTTAACGTCGGCATAAGAATCACCGCATCTGGCGTAGGAGCTGAGATGGCAACTGCAATAAAGAATTTTGACGTGGATGCGCATGTTCAGCGCATGCATCGCGATGGCTACACCATCATCGAAGACTTTCTTTCTGCCGACGATCTGCATGAAGTGCGCGTGGGCCTCGCGCCGTATCTGAACACGCACGCGGGCCGTAATAATTTTGAAGGCTATAAAACCGAACGCGTCTACACACTCGTTGCACGCAGCAAGATATTTGAGAAGCTCACCGAAGAACCCCGCGTACTCGCACTGCTCGATAAATTTTTATTGCCGGGATATTTACTCACCGCCAGTCAGGCCATCTGCATTCATCCCGGCGAAACACCGCAGCCTCTGCATGCAGACGATATGTTCTATCGCGTTCCGCGCCCTCGCCCATCAATCAGTATTTCCACCATCGTTGCGGTTGATGCTTTCACCGCTGAAAACGGCGGCACCGAGATTTTGCCCGGCAGCCATGCCTGGAGCGATGCGGATATCGCAGGGGTTTACGATGGCCTTGATCACGACACCGTGGCACATCAAGCACTACTCAAACAGCTGCTCCCAGTGCGCATGCCCGCTGGTGCCTGCGTTGTGTTTGCGGGCACGCTGCTGCATCGCGGTGGTGCCAATGTTGGCAGTACGCCACGCTTAGCTTTCTCCAATCAATATTGCGAACCATGGGCGCGAACACAGGAGAATTTCTTTCTCGGCGTGCCGCCGCAACTTGCACGCGAGATGTCGCCGCGCGTGCAACAACTACTCGGCTATAGCATCTGGCCACCTTTCATGGGCCAGGTCACTGCACGTCACCCGATGAAAGCATTGGACACTGATTGGATTGCACCCGTACTCAACAACAAGCCGTAAGCGCTGGCTCCGCACATCAGGCAAAATCAGCCGCAGTAAAACTTCATACAAGGAAGACTTCTCATGTCTAAATGGCTCAAACGATTGCTGGTCACTGTTGTCATTCTGGCGGGCGCTTATTACGCACTCGTCGTGTACAGCCCTAGCACAGGCACGCCTTACAGCATCGATATTGCCAAGGTACGCGCGCTGGCCAACTCGATTCCTGGAGATAAGCCTTTTGAAGTGCGCTATGAGCATGTCATGGATTTCCAGTTTGCCGAAGCGATGGTCGTTGCAGGCGATCCGTGGAAGTGGACGCCGATTTCGGTTTACTCCTGGCAGTTGGTTTACCCAGACAACACAGTGATTGTTGACGCCGCAATGAATCGCGAAATCGCCGAGCCTGAAATGCTGGTGCCGATGTATAGCGACAGCACTTATCTGCGGATGCAACAGGCGCTGGAGAAGGCTTCACAAATCGTCATCACGCATGAGCACATGGATCACATCGGCGGACTTGCCGCGCATCCACATCTTGCTGCCTTGCTGCCTGCACTCAAGCTCACAGAGGAGCAGTTCAACAATCGCAAAGGCATGGAGCCTTCCGTGCTGCCTGAAGACGTAGTGAAGGATTACAAGCCGATTAAATACGACGGCATGATGGCGCTCGCTCCAGGCGTGGTGCTGATCAAATCTCCCGGCCATACACCGGGCAGCCAGATGGTTTATGTACAGCGTGCAGATGGTCGTGAGTTGTTGCTGCTGGGCGATGTCAGCTGGCATATGCGCAATATCGAACTCGTACGTGAGCGCCCCTTGTTCATGACGCTGGTCATTGGCGAGAACCGCAGTCAGGTCGTCGGCGAATTCCAAGCGCTGCATGATCTGCAGAAAGCTGAACCCAGCCTCAAATTAGTGCCGGGCCATGACGGTGCAGTGGTGCGAGAGCTGCTCTCAGAAGGATTGGTCGCGCCGGGCTTCAAACTATGACGCTACAAGCGTGGCAGCAAGAGCTTCTGACGTCAGTCGAAACACATCCACTCCATCGGATGATGGGCGTAGAGAAAATTGAATCCAGCAATGGTGCTTCCACCATCGTCTTTACCGTAGGCGAGATGAGCGTCAACGCACGCGGCGCTTTTCATGGCGGCGTTGCGTACACGATTTGCGATATGGCCTGCTACTCGGCACTGCTAGGAGTTTTAGTAGAAGGTGAAAATGCAGCGACACATGACATTCATGTGTCGCTGATTCGCGCTGCCACGCGCGGTGATCGCATCGTGACGACTGGCAAGGTCATAAAACGTGGTCGTAGTGTGGCGTTTATGGAAGCTGAGATGCGCTGCAATGACGAGCTGATTGCACGTGCCACCGTCACTAAATCAATCTTGCGCGCTCGCAGCTAGCGCCAGACTATAGCCCGTCACGGCCCGGCGGGATGGAGAGTTGGCGGTCCACGATCTGCTGACGACAGCCGCGCCCGAATGCAGCCGTGTGGCCGTCGCAATTACGTGGATCATTCAAATTGGCTGAACCCGCCCACTGATAACCCTCTTCATACGAAGCACAGTAGCGCGTGCACGGATTTACCGGCACCAGAGGTGAACTGGAACACGCAACCAGCAGGCAAGAGAGCGATAAAATGATGCGAAGCTTCATGCGTAATAGACCTGAAACACAGACGCGGCCTTTGTAGCAAGCTTGCAAGCAATTAGAAAGCGAGCACTGCCCTAAGAAAGGTAAAGCCCACCTGAACCATGTCTGCGTTGAGGCGTCCAAATTTTCCACCCCCAAGCAGGAGTCTAGGAATGTCGCACGCTACGATCACGATCCATCTGCCCAGCCACCGTCGCAAGAGCCTCATCTCTGAAGGCGAAACGCGTGAAGCAATAGACGCCTACGACAGCAATATCGGCGCCTACATTCATTTCCTGCAAGCCGAAGCGACCAAACAAAAACATACGCTGAATACGGACGAACAGGATTTGGACTCAACCTATTCAATTTCGGCCACTGACCACGACACCAAGACGGCTGCGCACGATTGGTTGCATGAGCAGCCTGATCTCTGGAACTGGATGCCCTAGCCGTTCAGCACCGCAGCGTGGTACGCCAGATGGTCGGCGATGAATGTCTGGATAAAGTAATAACCATGGTCATAGCCCGCATGGCGACGCAGCGTTAGCGCTTGGCCGGAGAGTTCAGCGGCAGCCTCCAGTGATTCAGGCGCCAATTGCTGCGCGAGAAACTGATCGCCGAGTCCTTGATCAATCAGGATCGAGCTGGGATATTTTTTATTGCGCATCAACTCGCTGGCGTCCCACGCTTTCCAAGCTTCGCGGTCATCACCGAGATAACGTGAGAATGCCTTCTCGCCCCAAGGCACTGCACAAGGATTTGCAATGGGCGCGAATGCCGACAGCGAATGCCAACGGCCAGGATTGCGCAGCGCACTGACTAGTGCGCCATGACCGCCCATGCTGTGCCCAAACAGGCCACGACGATCTTTGCGCGCAGCAAAGTTTTCTTCGATCAGTGCCGGCAGTTCTTCATTGACGTAAGAACCCATGCGGTAATTCGCTGCCCATGGCGCCTGCGTCGCATCCAGATAAAAACCTGCGCCGACACCAAAATCCCAAGCCTCACTATCACCCGGAATATCGAGGCCACGTGGCGAGGTATCGCAGGTCACGATCATCAAACCCAATTCCGCAGCCAAACGCTGCGCACCAGCTTTGATGACAAAAGTTTCTTCAGTGCAGGTCAAGCCAGCAAGAAAGTACAAAGCAGGCACTGCATGCGTTTGCGCCTGCGGTGGCACGAACACAGCAAAGCGCATCTCAGTGCCCGTGCTTGCGCTCAGATGGCTGTAAAAACCTTGCGTGCCGCCGAAGCAGGCATGCGTGCTGCGTGTCGTAATGTCAGACATCAATACACCACAACGCTGCGGATGCTTTCACCGCGCGTCATCAGATCAAAACCTTCGTTGATTTGATCCAGCGTCAGCTTGTGCGTAATGAGTTCGTCGATGTTGATCTTCTTGTCCATGTACCAATCAACAATCTTCGGCACATCGGTGCGACCACGCGCGCCGCCGAAAGCAGAACCCTGCCAACGACGACCAGTAACGAGTTGGAACGGACGCGTCGCAATTTCCTTACCGGCTTCTGCAACACCAATCACGGTGGAAACGCCCCAGCCCTTGTGGCAGCACTCCAACGCTTGGCGCATGAGGTTGACGTTGCCAACGCACTCAAAACTGTAATCGGCGCCACCCTTGGTCAGTTCGACCAAGTGCGCAACCAGATCTCCTTCGATATTTTTTGGATTAACAAAATGCGTCATGCCGAACTGGCGTGCGAGCTTTTCGCGTTCTGGATTGAGATCAACGCCGACAATCATGTTGGCGCCAACCAGTTTCAAACCTTGAATGACGTTGAGGCCGATGCCGCCGAGACCAAACACGACACAGTTGGTGCCCGCTTCAACCTTGGCCGTGAAGATCACCGCACCGATGCCGGTGGTGACACCGCAGCCGATGTAGCAAACCTTGTCGAACGGTGCGTCTTCACGAATTTTGGCTAGCGCGATTTCCGGAAGCACGGTGTAGTTGGAGAACGTTGAGCAGCCCATGTAATGCAGGATTGGCTGGCCATTGAGCGAGAAGCGACTACTGCCGTCTGGCATCAAGCCGCGGCCCTGCGTGGTGCGGATTTTCTGGCAGAGATTGGTTTTGGGGTTGAGGCAGTACTCGCACTCGCGGCATTCCGGCGTGTAGAGCGGAATCACGTGGTCGCCCTTCTTCAGCGACTTCACGCCGGGGCCGACGTCGACAACGATACCTGCGCCTTCGTGACCGAGAATTGCGGGGAAGATGCCTTCCGGATCTGCGCCGCTGAGCGTGTACTTGTCTGTGTGGCACAGACCGGTCGCTTTAATTTCCACCAGCACTTCGCCCTCGCGCGGCCCCGCCAGATCAACGGTTTCAATGGACAGAGGCTGTCCAGCAGCAAAGGCAACGGCGGCGCGGGTTTTCATGACGGCGATCTCGAATTGAAGAGGCAGGCGACGATTCTAACCGCGCATGACCTCTATTTCTCGTCCTCAGTGATGAGGTTTACCGCTGACAAGGGCGGCATATTCACCGCCATCAAAAATAGAAATTTCGGGGAGTTCAGTAAATGGCAAGCAAGGCATCAGCACTCGGCCTGATTACGGTCGCTTACATCGTCTGTATCGCGGCGGGTTACGCGGTATTGGTCGATTTCAATATCGCAGCACCTTGGGACGCATTTGTTGCGGACATCGTGGCCACGGTCGTGATTTTCGCCTTCAGTCTCGCGTTTAAAAATTCCAGCTTCTACGACGCTTACTGGAGTGTGATTCCGCCGCTGCTCGCGATGTGGTGGTTTGAGCATCACGCACCGGGCATCGACCCTACACGTGCATATTTGGTGATTGGATTGGTTTGGCTTTGGGCGATTCGCCTGACAGCTAACTGGGCAACGTTCTGGGAAGGTCTGAGCCACGAAGACTGGCGCTATCCACTCGTACGCAGCCGCGCTGGCAAGTACGGCGTGCTCGCTGATTTCGCTGGCATTCACGTGTTCCCAACAATTCAGGTGTTCCTCGGCTGCTTGCCGATCTACGCCGTGATGACGCGCGGTACCGCGCCGCTAGGCTGGCTGGATATCGTCGCCACCATCGTTACTTTTGGCGCGATTGCGATTGAGTTGATTGCAGATCTTCAGCTTCACGCCTTCATCAAAACGCGTAAGCCCGGCACTTTCATCACCAGCGGCTTGTGGGCTTGGTCACGCCACCCGAATTACTTCGGCGAAGTGGCCTTTTGGTGGGGACTGATGTTGTTTGGTCTGGCCGCTGCGCCTGACCAGTGGTGGTGGGTTTGCTCCGGCGCTGCCGCGATGGCTCTGATGTTCCAGTTCGCCAGCATTCCGTTGATGGATGAGCGCAGCGCAGAACGTCGCCCTGCTTATCGCGAGCACATGAAGAAAGTTTCTGCGCTGGTGCCTTGGCCACCTAAGAAGTAAGTCAGTTTCTTGCGTCGCTGGGCTCGACATGAGCCCAGCGAACGCAATGTTTACTCAGTGAATGCCGTTAATTTGCTACCGTACCTGCCCTTCTGAACAAATTCTTGGGCACTTCCATGGCACGCAATGTTTTGATCACCGGCGGTAACAGCGGCATCGGCTACGAAATGGCGCTGGCGCTGGTTAAACAAGGTGATCGCGTGATCATCGCCGCACGTAGCGAATCCAAATCGCAAGAAGCAATCAGCAACATCAAAGCGGCTCATCCCTCAGCGCAGATTGAATCGCTGTCACTGGATCTGGCCGACTTCAGCAACATCGATCAATTCGCCAAAACACTGCTGGCCACGATGCCGGTGATTGATGTGCTGATTCTCAATGCTGGCCTCTACACCCTGAAACTCGGCACGCTGGCCAACGGCTACGAATCGATGATGGGCATCATGCACTTCGGTCACTTCCGACTTGCACGTCATCTGCTAGATGCGGTGAAAGCCGCTGCGCATGGCCGTGTCGTCGTCACTAGCTCAATGATTCATAACTTGGGCAAAATTAACGAAGCGAGCTTCAAAAATCCTGCGGCTCACAAGACGGGCCTGCATGCTTACGGTCAGGCCAAGCTGGCCAATCTGCTGTTCACGCGCGAGCTAGCGCGTCGACTAAAGAACACCAAAGTCACGGTGAATGCCTTCCATCCGGGCGCTGTGGCTACTGGCATCTATCGTCAGGTCCCGGGCTTTTTGCAACCGCTGATCAGGCTCACCATGTTGACGCCAGCACAGGGCGCTGACACCGCGGTATGGCTCGCAACGGCATCAGAATTGGATGATGTCAGCGGCGAATACTTCATCGGCCGCAAACAAAAAGCAGGCAGCAAACTGAGCCGTGATGCGGATTTGGCCAAAAAACTTTGGCAACTCAGCGAAGCGGCCATGTAAGTCAAAACTGAGGGCTGTCGGAGCCCCCGACAGCCCAATTTTGAGAATGATTTCCCGATTTTGCCCCTTCTCTAGCTTGCAGGGCTGATTTTTAAGGGTTTTGTCTGCCTCAAAACTCGCTTGAATGCAAGACCCATCCAAAGGAAGAATACTTGCCTAAATGAGCCCAATCTTCAGGCTCCCTGCGGTGTATTCGCGTGCGCAGGTTCAAAACAATTGTGAGCGCTCTGGAGGCGAATTAGTCATGACGTCCAACCCTACTCCCATCAACTTGAAGATGCTGCTGGAGTCTCAGACTCTGAAGCGCGCACCTTTCCCCGTACCAATGGGCTGGTACTTCGTTGATTACTCCGAAAACCTGAAAGCGGGCGAACTGCGCAACGTGCAGTTGTTCGATCAAGAATGGGTTCTGTTCCGTAGCGAAGATGGTAGCAAGGTCGGTGTAACCGATCCTTACTGCCCTCACCTCGGCGCGCACATCGGCCACGGAGGCAAGGTTTGCGGCGACAACGTTCGTTGCCCGTTCCACCACTGGGAATACGATGTCGATGGCATGTGCAAAGCCATCCCTTACGCCAAAGTAATGCCACCGATCGTCAAGAAGCAGGCGATTCTGCGCACCCTGCCTACGGTTGAGAAGTACGGCATGATCTGGTCGTGGTTCCACCCGCTCTGCGAGGCACCACATTTCGAACTGCCTTACATCCCAGAGATGGAAGACAAGACCGGCTACACCGGTTCACGTCGCGGCAGCTGGAGCGCTAACACCTGTATTCAGGAAATTGCTGAAAACGGCGTTGACGTTGCTCACCTCAAGTTCCTGCACAACGCACCGGGCATCCCACCTGTTTCCGCCAGCTATGACGGCAACCGCATGCACCTGGATATCGGCAACGGCTACATCGTTGGCGAAATGTACGGCCCTGGCCTGAACGTGATGCGCTTCAACCAGAAAGACCCCGTCACCGAGAAGGTCATCACCGCAACGATGATCTCTTACTCAGTGCCTGTGACCCACGACACGACGCAGATGAACATGTCTTTCCGTCATGTTGATTACGCAGAAGGCACGCCTGAACTGCACTTCACCAAGAAGCAGATCGATCACATGATCGGCGCTGCTGAAGGCGAAGAAAGCGCCGGCTTTGAAAGCGTCGACTTCATCGTCTGGAACAACAAGCGTTATCGCCCTAACCCGCTGCTCTGCGACGGTGACGGCCCGATCTTCCCGTTCCGCAATTGGTTCAAGCGCTTCTACGCTGAAGTGGATCATTCCAAGATCTAAGTCTGTAGAAAAACGTTTCGTGCTTCATAATGCCGCCGTGTGCTAAACGCACGGCGGCATTTTTCACTTAAAGATTGAGTTGGAGAAGATGTGATGGCAGAAGTTCGCGTAACCGACCGCAAAGGCGGTGAGAGCACAATCAGTGCGGACAGCGGTCGTCCGCTGATGGAAGTGCTGCGCGATGCCAATTTCGATCTGCAGGGCACCTGCGGTGGCGCGATGTCCTGCGGCACCTGCCACGTATACATCAAGCCCGAGTGGAACGACAAACTACCCGCCAAGAGTGAAGACGAGCAGATGATGCTTGAAGCGATTGGCGATCTGGTTGAAGTACGTCCGAATTCGCGTTTGTCTTGCCAGGTCGTGCTGGATGATTCAATGGCTGGCATCGAAGTTGAGATTGCGCCAGAAGTTTAAGAATTGCATTACTCCTCTCTATCGCCAGCGATAGAGAGGATTCTTCAAGCAGCAACGCTACTCATCAAACTCCGCTGCTTCGCGTCCACGCTGACGCCGCTCCGCTTCATCACGCGCTTCATCAATCTGAGCCAGCACGCTATCCACGTCCGCTGATTCAGCGGCATGTTCGAAGCGTCCAGTCAGCACGCTGTCTGGCTTGAGCTCACTGCACTGGTACAACTTCCAAATCTCGTAGGCGTATTCGGTATCGCGCAGCTCAGGTGCTGAGCGGCTGAAGTACTCCGTCATATTGTTCACATCGCGCAACAGCATGCGGAAGGCGTTGTTGTTGCTGGACGCATCGACGGCCTGCGGCAAATCGATCACTACCGGCCCTTCTGCGCCGAGCAGTACGTTGAATTCAGATAAGTCACCGTGAATCAAGCCAGCGCAAAGCATGCGCACGATCTGATTCATCATGAAGGCATGCCACACGATCGCTTCTTCTTTGGTGACATCAACATCGTTGAGGCGCGGCGCAGAATTGCCGTTTTCGTCAACAATCAACTCCATGATCAGCACACCGTCGAAGAATCCGTGCGGTTTGGGCACACGCACGCCAGCGGCGTCGAGGCGATAGAGCGCGTCGACTTCTGCACTCTTCCAGGCCAGTTCCTGCTTGCGGCGACCATGCTTGCTGCGCTTGCCCATGGCTCGCGCATCGCGGCTGCCGCGCACTTTGCGGCCTTCCTGATATTCCGCCAGCTTCTGAAAACCGCGGTTAATCGCCTCTTTATAGACCTTGGCGCAGCGGATGTGCTCGCCGCAGGCCACTACGTAAACGGATGCTTCTTTGCCACTTTTGAGCGGGCGAATCACTTCGTCAACGATGCCATCGTCGACCAGCGGCTCAAGACCTATAGGTGTTTTCATCCGCCATTGTGAACGATCCGCGGGGATGACTGCAGTTAAGTGTGAATATCGGTGAAAAGGCTGGCACACAGGGCCGTCTAGGGCGATAATGCGAATCAATGACAATTGCAAAAGCCCCGACCTCTGCCCCCAGCGCCAGCTTGCTGACGCTGGCCTATAACGAGCAGGCCTTAGTGCGAGCCGTGCAAGCCACGAGCCTGCATGATCCCATTGCCCGTCGCCTGCGCGAACTCGGCTTTGTTCCGGGTGAACCGGTCCGCATCGTGGCCAAAGGCCCGGTCGGCGCTGATCCATTGTTGATTCAAATTGGTTTCACTCGATTTGCCCTGCGCCGCGCTGAAGCCGCGCGCGTGTTGGTGGAGACTGCGCTGTGAGCACCGCGGATACCTTACGCATCGCCCTCGTCGGCAACCCCAACTGCGGCAAGACGGCACTGTTCAATCGCCTGACCGGCTCACGCCAAAAGGTTGCGAACTACGCTGGCGTAACGGTAGAGCGCAAAGAAGGTCGCTTTGCCGACGCTAACGGCCGTAACGTGCAGGTGCTCGATCTGCCCGGCGCTTACAGCCTCGCCGCAACAAGCCCTGATGAAGCCATCACCCGCGACGTTTGCATGGGCAAATTTCCCGGCGAAGCAAAACCTGATTTGCTGGTGTGCGTTGTTGATGCCACCAACCTGCGTCTGCACTTACGTTTTGTATTAGAAGTGCAGCGTCTCGGACTGCCGATGATTGTTGCGCTCAACTGTTCAGATCTCGCACAACGTCGCGGCATCACGATTGATCGCGAACGTTTGCAGAAAGAACTCGGTATGCCGATTGTTGAAACCATCGCCGTACGCGCTGGCGGTACGCAAACACTCGTGCAACAACTGAGTCTTTCCAAACCCGCGCCACCCGCTGCATTGCCAGACGGCAGCGATCTGCACGCCATCGTCAATCGCATGCTCAGCAGCGCAGTCACCATGCCAACACGCACGGCCGCAGTGGATGACGCACTTGATCGCGTGTTGCTGCATCCCGTGTTTGGCCTCGCCATTCTCACAGTGGTGATGTTCTTAATGTTCCAAGCGGTGTTCTCTTGGGCAACGCCATTGATGGACGGCATTGATGCTGGCGTTACTGGCACGAGCGCCTTCATCAGCAATCTGATGCCCGACGGTATTCTGCGCAGCTTGATAGTCGACGGCATCATTGCCGGCCTGGGCAGCGTGGTGATTTTCCTTCCGCAAATTTTGATTCTGTTCTTGTTCATTCTTGCTTTGGAAGAAAGCGGATATCTGCCACGCGCAGCCTTCCTGCTGGATCGCTTCATGGTCGGCGCAGGACTCACCGGTCGTTCATTCATTCCACTGCTGTCGAGTTTTGCCTGCGCCATTCCGGGCATCATGGCCACACGCAGCATTCAAGATCCGCGTGATCGCATCGCCACAATTCTGGTTGCGCCGCTGATGACCTGCTCCGCACGTTTGCCAGTGTATGCGCTGCTGATCGCAGCCTTCATCCCAGCGAAAACCGTGTGGGGCATCTTCAGTCTGCAAGGTCTGGTGATGTTCACACTGTATTTCGCAGGCATTATTTCCGCACTCGCCGTCGCCACTGTGATGAAAATGTGGAGCGGCAATCGCGCTGAGCACACGCTGATGCTGGAGCTGCCGAGCTATCGCCTGCCCAGCCCGATGAACCTCGCGCTTGGTTTGTGGGAACGCGCTGTCATCTTCCTGAGCCGTGTCGGCACCATCATTCTTTCGCTCACGATTATTTTGTGGGCGCTGTCGAGCTTCCCTGCTCCGCCTGTTGGCGCAACAGGCCCGGCGATTGAATACAGCCTTGCTGGCCAAATTGGTCTGGCCATGCAATCGATCTTTGCGCCGATTGGTTTCAATTGGCAGATCTGCATCGCATTGATTCCTGGTCTCGCTGCGCGCGAAGTCGCCGTCAGTGCGCTCGCAACGGTTTATGCGCTCTCCGCAACCAGCGGCGACGCTGAATCAGCACTACTGCCTCTGATCACCGCACAGTGGTCGCTGGCGACAGCACTGTCACTGCTGGCTTGGTATGTGTTTGCACCACAGTGTCTTTCTACCCTCGCGACGATTCGCCGAGAAACGTTGTCATGGAAAATCGTCGCGATTTCAGCAGGCTATCTGTTTGGCCTCGCTTATCTGGCCTCGTTCATCACCTATCGCGTCGCATTGGCGTTAACCTAGGGTCATGACGCTCTATCACGCATTCGAAATTATTCTGGTTGGCGCTGTTGTTGGCGCCTGCTCGGTTTCGGTTGC
>JAZKEM010000059.1:0-34766 GCA_040387055.1 Pseudomonadota bacterium
GGATGCTGACGGCACCCTGTGCGCGCATACCATTGCGTTGGCTGCCTGAAACTTCAACGTAGCCTTCAAACTCATCTTTTGGTTTGTTAGGCGTGAGCAATACAGCACCACCCGTGGTGTTGCGCCCGAACAGTGTGCCCTGTGGGCCTTTCAGCACCTGAACGTTGGCAAGATCAAACAGTGCGCCTGGGCCTGCACCATCGCCGGAGGTCTGTGAGCTCTGGCCGCGCGGCGCAACAACTTCAGCCATGTACGTTGCGACCGATGAAGTCGTACGCAGTTCCTGTGTAAATCCGCGAATGGAGAAGGTTGCGTTGTCTGCACCGAAGCGCTGGTTGGTCGACATCGACGGCGTGTAGGTCGCGAGATCCGACGCATTGGTGATGTTGGCGTTCGACATCTGCTTGGCGTCGAGCACCGTGATCGACATCGGCACTTCCTGCAAACTTTCTTCGCGACGCTGTGCAGTCACGATGACTTCTTCAATCATGCCCGCGCGTCGTGGTTCTGGTGTTACTGGAACTTTCTTTTCTTTCTTCGGTAGTTCGATCACGTCATAGAGCGCGGCGTTTTCAGCTGAAGCTGCTGCGGGATCAACTGGGGCTGCGGCTGCAGCTGGAGTCGAGGAGTCCGTTGGAGCTGTAGCTGCGGCATCGACCGGAGCGGTAGCGTCAGCTGGAGTTGCGGCAGCGGTTGCTGCGGCTGGATCAGTTGCGCTGGCTGCAACTGCGGGCGCTGCATCGGTTGCAGCTTCCGTAGGCGCGGCAGAAGCTTCTGCTGGTGCAGCAGCTTCTGGAGTGGCGGCAGCCTCGGAAGGAGTGCTTGTTGCTGGAGCTGATGGTGCTGGCGCTTCAACTTCGCCAAGCAACTGGGTCAGCTCGTCATCTGATGTGGTTGCAGCAGGTGCTTGTGCTGAGGCAGTACTAAAATTTGCAAAGTTTGCTGCTACCGCAATTGTTGCGGCGATTGTAATTTTATTCACGACTCTCCCCTTATTCCAACGAATCCCGCAGGCCAAGAACGAATACATTCTGCACACGTTTATGCAGGGTATTGACCTAAGGCTACGCAGCACAACACGGCGTACCTATCCGGATAACTATGAGTGCGGTAAGCGACAAAAAACTGGTCCGAGGTAAGTAGGCCCAAATAGGCTGTGTAGGAAGTGGACTTGTCCTTGCACGAAATGTTGATGTGCTTGCGTTATCAGTCGGGACTTGCTGGGGCTCTCCTCGGTAGCCTTAGGTCACTGCTGTAAATTCCAGTAAACGTTGCCGGGGGAAGCAGCTACCCGGTCGCTATCGGAGATACTGATGGAAACGTTGTTCGCATTCGATAAACGAAACTATCAAAATTGCCAAGACTCATTCCGTGGCCCACGGAATAGCGAGTACTACACAGGCGATTATTCAATTGAACCCGGCTCGGTGATTGATGTGCGAGCGGATCGCAGAACCATTGGGTTCTGCTCAATCATCCGCCTGCGTTCACGGACGCGCCAGCTATTCCGTCGCACATGGGAACATATTCGCAATGATGGAACCGATGTCGCGACGCTTTGCTTTGTAAAGCGTGGCCGAGTGACGATCTCGCACCAGCTCGGCGATACCATCGCCAATACAGGCGATTTCGTTATTACCAAGTCAATCACGCCTTTCTCGGTTGATAGCCAGCCAGGAGAAGACGGCGTCTCTGAACTGCTGCATCTGACTGTGCCGATGCAGATGCTGCGCCGCGTATTGCGTGACGATGTAAAAGTGGGTTTTTGCGTGCCTGCAGGTGGCCGTAAATTCGCTCTCGCAGAACGCATCCTCTCAGATCTTTTTGAAGATCAGGACGAGATCGATGGCCAGGTTGCGGAGCAGCTAGTTGAGTCGGCTTTGTCTGTAATCGTAGACGCGATTAAGGATCACGGCACCGTTGCACCGGAGCGTCAGGGCTTGGCAGACAAGCGTCTGCAAGACGTGCTGCGTTTTATTGAAACGCATCTGTCAGATTCAAAACTCAGCGTTGCCTATGTTGCCGAGGGTTGTGGCATATCTCCACGCTACTTGTCGCTACTGCTCAAGCGCCAAGGTTCACCGTTCTCGATGTTGCTTTGGAACAAGCGATTGCAGATGGCGAGACAGTGGTTGGCTGATTCTGCCCACGGCAAATCAACGATCAGTGAAATTGCTTACCGCATCGGGTTTAAAAACCCGGCGCATTTCAGCCGCATCTTTAAGCGAGAATTCAAAGTGAGCCCAAGGAAGTTTCGTGCGGATGCGGGGATCGAATCAGCGCCTACACTTGTGGTCGATGGCGGAGATTCGCGACACTAACAACATGGCGCTAATATTTGTGTGAGCGCTTGTAAATAACAATGTTTTGCGTAGGAGTTTTGAGATGATTGGTGCTGGCGATGGGAAGTGCCCTTTCGAATTTAATTTTGATCCCGCCACGTTCAAGGTTGGCGATACGGTGAGCTATCGCGTGCCGAAGCTTGGAGATTTTCCCTTCACTGCGCAGATTGTTTCGGTGCATGCGGACTACATCGAGATTGTCGATCCAGGCGAGCCTGGCAAGCATCTGCGTGCAACGCGTGTTAGCCGTCCTGTTGTCAGCGATGAGCAAGCACTGGCTTAAGCCACAGCAATGTAGGCTGGGTTGAAGCAAAGCGAAACCCAGCGCCATGTTTGCAAATTGAAGTGCTGGGTTTCGTTAACACTCAACCCAGCCTACGCAGTTAAGCTAGAGTAGAAACAAAGAAGGCGCCATGTAGGCGCCTTCTTTGTTTGCAGCCCTGATTGATCAGGATGCGCGGATACCAATCGCTTTCGTCTCGAGGAATTCCTCAATACCTTCACGGCCCCATTCGCGACCCATGCCGCTCTGCTTGTAGCCGCCGAAGGGCAGGTCGCCGGTGATGCTGACGCCACCGTTGACGCTGAGTGCGCCAGCACGGATGCCGCGGCATACACGTACTGCCGCTTCCGTCGGACCAAACACTGCGCCACCAAGACCGTAGACGCTGTCATTCGCAATGCGGATTGCGTCAGCTTCGTCTTCGTAAGGAATCACGACCAGCACTGGCCCAAAGATTTCTTCCTGCGCAATGCGCATGTCGTTTCGCACGTCGACGAAGCAGGTCGGTTCGATGAAGAAGCCGCCGCCCTTGTCCGGACGGACCTTGCCTCCAGCGAGTAGGCGAGCGCCTTCTTTCTGGCCGATTTCGACATAGCTCATCACGCGATCAAGCTGCTTCTTTGAAATCACCGGACCCATGATGCATGTCGGTTCATCGAAGAGACCCCACTTGGTCGAGAAACCTGCGTAGGCCATCTCCAATGCCTTCACGGCTTCGTCATAACGGCTCTTCGGAACGAGCAAGCGGGTCGGGTAAGCGCAGCCTTGTCCAGCATGGAAGACCACCATCGAACCCATGACGGTCATCGGGAAGTTCGGGGCATCTTCCAGCACGATGAAAGCCGATTTGCCGCCGAGTTCCAAGAACACGCGCTTCAGCGTTGAAGCGCCGTTCTGCATGATCAGTTTGCCGACAGCGGTCGAGCCGGTGAAAGAAATCAGGTCGACGCGAGGATCGGTCGTCAACATCTCGCCAGCCATTGCAGCGTGGCCCGAGGTGATGACGTTGAACACGCCTGCAGGGAAACCGGCTTCTGCAGCGAGCTCACCCATGATGGCGCCCATCAGCGGTGTATCCGGTGCAGGTTTGAGGATGACTGTGCAACCCGCCAGCAGTGCAGCGACGACCTTGCCGACGTTGACGTACAGCGGAACGTTCCAAGGCGTGATCGCGCCAACAACGCCAACGGCTTCGTGAATCACGAGACGCTTGGTGTCGTAACCGTTTTCGTTGCGCAGACCGAGGTCTTCTTCCCAATGAACCTGATCGAAGCACTCGATCAGGCGGTCAGCGCCGCTCAATGCGCCATCAATCTGCGCGCGGAAGGCGGCGCCAATAGCGGAGCCCACTTCATGGCGAGCGATGTGAACGAGCTTTTCGCGGTTTGCGTAGAGCAGGTCGCGATACTTCTTCATCAACTCATAGCGGAGTGTGCGATTGGTTGACCAGTCGGTCATGTCGAAAGCACGTCGCGCTGCGGCAATGGCTTCGTTGACGTCATCGGCGGATGCATCAGCGGCCTGGCCAACCACTTCACCAGTCCATGGACCGATATTGTCGTAAGTCTTGCCGCCCGCTGCGCTGCGCAGCTTGCCGTCGATGTACAACTTGCCTTCTGGAAGCATCACCATCTCAATCTCCTAATTCTTCGTGTTTGCTGTATTGCTTGAATGGATTGCATGTTTGGCTGCGACATAACCCCAAGTGAACGAGGGGCCAATGCTGCCGCCGGGACCGGGTTCAACACGGCCCATTACGGATGCGGTGGAAGTGCCCGTTGCGTAGAGACCTTCAATTGCGGAGCCGTCTGCGCGCAGTACGCGTGCGTTCGTATCGGTGACCAGACCGCCGTAGGTGCCGACATCGCCCGGCAATAACTGCACGGCGAAGAATGGGCCTTGCTCAATCGTGCCGAGCGTATTCGATGGCGTGCTGAGCGGATCACCGGTCCAGCGATCGTAAGGATGATCGCCGCGTTGGAAATCTTCATCGCGACCTTTGCGCGCGAAACCATTGAAGCGCTCTACGCTGGCTTTGAGTGTGGAAGCGTCTATGTCACAGCTCTTCGCGAGCGCTTCAATCGTGTCAGCACTGCGCAGGAAGTTGGCTTCCGCCCATGCCTTCGGTTTTTTCGCACCCGGCATGGTGCCGGCGAGCATGTACTTCATCAGGTATTGATTGTCGAAAATCATCCAGCTTGGTGAAGCAGGTGCAATCTTGTTGCGCTCAATCATGCGCTGGCTGAACTCGGCGTGTGAGCAGGCTTCACCTGCGTAACGGACGCCGGTTTGATCCACCACAATCGCGTGCGGTTTGCAGATGTCGTTCTGCATGCCGGGCTTCACGGCGAGTGTAGCGCTGCCCGGTGGCAGCGAGATCTGCATGCCAATGCGCTCAGCCATCTGTGCCGTTGCAGCGCCGATGCGCTGGCCTTCTTCAATCATCTCGCCAGTGTCGGCGCTGATCGTGCTGGACCATTCAGCCGAAGTGCCGGGAATATATTGATCGAGCATGCGCTGATTGCGCGCAAAGCCACCGGCATTGATCAGTACGCCAAGGCGTGCACTGATCTTCTGGACGCCAACGATCACGCCCGTAACGCGATCGTTCTCAACAATAATTTCCTTGACCGCTGCATTCAGGCGGATTCCGGCGCCAGCCTTTAGTGCAGCATGGAGCATTTGTCCTTGCAGGGCTTGTCCTGCCGTGGCGCGCTGCTTGCCAGTGAGTTTGTCGACCAGTACGCGGCCGATGATGCGCGCGAGTACCTTCTTGGCCTTACCGCTGCGCTTGATCAGTGGCAGTTGCATAGCCTCATCAAGATTGGCCGGCAGTGGCAGAAAGCCCGGGCGTAGCTTTTCCTTGCACACGCCAAGCTGCTTGATATCAAACAGTTGCGAAACAACAGCGCGGCCCGGAACTGATGCGCCAGCCACATCGTAGTAATCAGGCCATGACGGAATACGGCGAAGCTGGATGCCTTGATCAACGAGGAAGTTGATCATCTCAGGTGCTTGTTCAACGTAGCTGCGGCGACGTTCACGACTCGCGCCCGGTGCATCCTTGCTGTCGCCAACGACGGCATCAAGATAAGCATTGGCTTGCTCAACGCTATCTTCAACGCCTTCGCTTTTCATGAAGCGATTATTCGGAATCCACATCACGCCGCCCGAGGCTGCGGTAGTGCCGCCAACTAGGCCGGTTTTTTCGAGGATGAGTACGCTTTTGCCTGCCGCACGCATTTGCAGCGCTGCGCACATGGAGCCGCCACCACTGCCAATCACAATAAAGTCGAAAGTTTCGCTCATGGTCTTAGCTGGATTTACGTGCGGATAGCGACATGTGTATCGCGTGGAGATCAGCGGGCATATCAATCAGCGCGCGGAAAGCGTTGGTGACAGAAGTGAATTGCGAGATCGGACGTTCGCGAAGATTCACGCCGGCATCCATTGCGGCCTTACCGAAGCGCATGCGTGCCTCTGGTGATACGTCCCAGGTTTTGCCTTCTTCAAACATTTGCCCGGCGCGGACGCTGGTAACGCGGATGCCATTCGGTTCCAGCTCGTGATGCAGGCCTTCAGAGAAGCGTTCCAATCCAGCTTTGGAGGTTTGATAAGCAACGAGGTGAGGGAAGCGCATGCCGACCGATTCGCTGCTGACGTTGATGATGTGGCTTCCAGCTTGCATCAGCGGAATGGCTGAGCGTACGCAGAGCATCGCACCGGTCAGATTAGTATTGACCGTATTCACGATTTGATCGTCAGTGGCTTCAGCAATGAGGAAGGGCTCGAAGACAGCGGCGTTATTGATAAGAACGTCGATGCGTGAATGCTTCTTGGCGATCTGCGCAAAAGCTGCGCGTACAGAATCCGGCGATGACACATCGCAGCCAATGGCTGTTGCCTGTGTGCCGATTTCAGCGGCTGCTGCTTCGACTTTGGAAACCGTGCGTCCTAGAAGAACAACAGCATCGCCTTCGCTAGCGAATAGACGCGCAAGTGCGCGTCCAAGACCAACGCCTGCGCCAGTGATGACAATGATTTTTGACAAGATATTGCTCCGATCAGCTTTGGCCTGGGTACACGGATAAATCTCCGGCGTAGGCAATGCCTTTATTCCAGAAACGTGTACCGCTGATTTTTTTGAAGTAATGAACAGTGCGAGCAGTTGACGCCGCATTCGAGCGCGGCAGCATGGCGACTCCGCTTGGGCTGGCACCGCGGGCACGGGCACTGAAGTCTTTGAGCGTGAATAACAGGTCTTCAGTCTGCTGTGCGCACAGTACGAATTGATCGCCTGGGCAATAGTGGCTCGGATCAATCTGGATCTTCGACAGCTCGCCACGCTTCATCGCAACGTGGCCAGGCACGTTAATGACTTCAACGCTATGAATGTTTTCGTACCAGGTTTCGTATTCGTCTTTGCGGCCTGGTACGTAATTGGCAAGGATGATGCTGACGCCAGACAAGGGCTCGGACAACTGGCGATTGGGACTGTTCTTCCAATCCGCGAACATGCGGTAGCTATATAGACGCTCGGTTTCGTCGTCGGTGATGAGACCTGCTTTTCGTGAATCTGCAATCAAAGGTCCCAGCGAAGGAACGTCGACAGCAGGGCTCAGCGATTCGAATTCGTAAACACTCAGATAGCGCCAAGGCTGCGGAATGTCCGGCATGATTTGCTGCGGTGTAACTTCGTAGCGCTCAGCTGCTTTGTAGACTTTGAGATTAGCGAGCGCACTGCGATGAGGACCGTCAAACCACGCTGCATATTCGGCCTCACGGCCAGCAGGAACGTTATGCAGATGGATCGTTGTGTAGTGAGACATGCTGGGTCCGCTGATGCTTTTTGTGGCACAAGAGTGCTAAGAGTTTATAATCATCAACGTTGTCTATTAAGTCAAGGCGCTCAACCGTGAATAATCGGTGGCGACAAGCCTAGTGCCGATGTGGACATGTTGGTGAATAGAGGATGAAGACGATGCAGCTTGATTCTGTCGATCGATTACCTGGATTTCGGAGACGTTTTCGCATTACGCCGACAGCTGATTGCGTTCTCAGTCAAGTGGAAGATGACTATCACTGCATGAGCGTCGCGGTTCATCACGATGGCATTGTTGCAACGCACATTCATGCGGACCTTAGGCGTGCGCCATGGACGACGTGCCCGGGTGCACCCGCTCAAGTTGAGAAGACGTTTACCGGCGTTCCATTACTTGCATTTGCTAAGCGCGGAGAAAAGAAGACCAATTGCACGCATCTGCATGATCTGGCCTTGTTGTGTGCCGAGCATGCGCTCGATAAGGAAGTACTGGTCTATGACATTCTCGTATCTGATCCCATAGAAGGGCGTCGTAGTGCTGAACTTCGACGTAATGGCGCTACTGTCCTTGCTTGGAAAGAGTTGGATGGCAACATTGTTGAACCTGCTGAAATGGCTGGGCTCACAGTCTGGACGCTGAATCCTTGGATCGAGAGTCTCGATTCTGCGTTGCAGGAAGCAGCGAGATTACTGCGCTGGGGTGCTGTGCTTGCGCACGGGCGCATGATTCCGATGGAAAAGCAGTCAGATGCCAGTCGCATGCCTGCGAACTGCTACACATTCCAACCAGTGCGGGCCGTGGAGGCGCGACGCATTGTTGATGTGCGTGATTTTAGTAGTGGCACGCAACAGCCGCTGCAAGGATCTGCGTAGGGTGCGCTATGCGCACCATTTCCTCTCGTCGATAAGATCGCGGTGCGCATGGCGCACCCTACACATCATCAATCGTTGAGAAAGCTGACGCCGGTTAGCTGTTCAGCAAGCGTCCATAAGCGGCTTGCGTCTGACTCGTTATGTGCGGCGCTAGCAACATGGGCAGGAACTGGCGGCCCTTTGATTTCCATAAAGCCACTGGGGCCAAAGTAACTTCCGCCCGCCACTTCAGGTCGCGTTAATGCGAGCAGCGTTGGCTCCGCTGCATGTTCTGGAGAATTGAGGATTTTCGCTTCAATCCATGCATTAATTCTTTTTTTGAGCGGCGAAGCATTTTCAACCAGCGCTGCTCCGATGTTGGTGCCTGACATGCCAGGGTGAGCGCCGACACTGATCGAATTGATATTCGCGCGCTGAAAGCGTCGCTGTAGCTCTAGCATGAACATGACATTGGTGAGCTTGCTTTGACCGTAAGCGCCCAACGGCGAGTATTTGCGATGCTGGAAATTCGGATCTTCAAAATTAATCTTGCCGAGACGATGGGCGAGGCTGCCCAGATGTGCGACGCGACTATTCGGCGTTGTGCGAATGATATCAATCAGAAGACCGGTGAGTGCGAAGTGCCCGAGGAAGTTGGCGGCGAGTTGAGATTCAAAACCGTCCTTGGTCCGCTCCATTGGTGCGAGTGCGATGCCGGCGTTATTGCAGAGCATATCCAGCCGATCATGTTTTGAGCGGAAGGTTGCGGCGGCGCTGTGCACAGAAGCTTGATTACTCAGGTCGAGAGGGAGAATTTCAAAATGACCATTTGGGGCTGCTTTCAGCAGGTCAGCGACCGCGGCCTCTGCGCGTGGCATTGATCGGCAGGCGAGGGTGACCTTTGCGCCCGCTAGCGCCAGATGCAAGCAGGTCCAGTAACCGATGCCGCTATTGCCGCCGGTGACGAGCGCTATCTTGCCTTTCAGGTCGGGGATGTCGTTGGTTGTCCAAGTCACAAGTGATTTCCGATCATTCTTTATATGCGTAATACGATCCCATGTGTGGCTTATTCAGTCAACAACACTGTTGACTTATAGTGCTTGCGGATTTAGCTTAGGCGGATAGGCTGGGCTCGCCGAATTGGTGTGCGCTATCCCGATAGTCGTCTGGCCCAATTTCTCACAATTGCTACTTAATAAAATAATCGAAGGTCTCTCATGTCTGCATCCGCACAAGCACAGCAAGCACTCGCCACGATTCCTCATTGGGTTGGCGGCAAAACCGTCGTTGGTTCGCTGTCGCGTGTAGGTGATGTTTATAACCCCAGCACGGGTGCTGTGTCGGCGCGCGTTCCATTTGCGACCGGCCAAGAGCTGGACGCATGCGTCGCAAATGCAAAGGCTGCATTGCCAGCTTGGGCAGCAATGCCTCCGCTGCGCCGTGCGCGCGTCATGTTCAAGTTTCGTCAGTTGTTAGAAGCGCACACAGATGAACTGGCCGCCATCATTTCTAGCGAGCACGGTAAAACGCTGAGCGACGCTCGCGGCGAAGTCGTGCGCGGTTTGGAAGTAGTTGAGTTCGCATGCGGCATTCCTGATTTGCTCAAGGGTGAGCACAGCGAGAACGTTGGCACCGGTGTCGATGCATTCAGTCTGCGCCAGCCTTTGGGCGTCGTGGCAGGTATCACGCCATTCAATTTTCCAGTCATGGTTCCACTGTGGATGATTCCAGTGGCGCTAGCCTGTGGTAACACGTTTGTTCTAAAGCCATCAGAGCGCGATCCTTCGGCCTCGATCCTTCTGGCGAAACTGCTGAAGGAAGCTGGACTGCCAGATGGCGTGTTCAATGTAATTAATGGTGACCGCGAAGCGGTTGATGGTCTGCTGCGTCATCCTGATATTTCAGCGATCAGCTTTGTCGGTTCAACTCCAGTCGCGCGCCACGTTCATCGCGAAGGCACGCTGAATGGCAAGCGCGTGCAAGCGCTGGGCGGAGCAAAGAATCACATGGTGATCATGCCCGACGCGGACATTGACGATGTTGTCGAAGCCCTGCTCGGCGCGGCCTTCGGATCTGCTGGTGAGCGTTGCATGGCGATCTCGATTGCCGTGGCGGTTGGCGATGAGTGCGCTGATCAGTTGATTGCCAAGTTGGCGCCAAAAGTGAAGGCACTGAAAGTTGGTTTGCCGACTGACAACGCAACCGAAATGGGCCCACTGATCACTGGCGAGCATCGTGCACGCGTCTGTGAATACATTGATTCCGGTGTGAGCGAAGGCGCGAAGCTGCTCCTTGATGGTCGTCCGGGCTACGTTGGAACACCGGGCGGCTTCTTCCTCGGTGGTTCCTTGTTCGACAAGGTCAGCACCGACATGAAGATCTACAAGGAAGAAATCTTCGGGCCTGTGCTGGGCATCATGCGCGTTCCAGATCTGGATTCTGCGATCAAACTCATCAACGCGCATCCGTTCGCAAATGGAACTGCGATCTTTACCCGCAGCGGTAACACTGCGCGTGCATTCACGTCGGGCATTGAAGTCGGCATGGTCGGCGTTAACGTGCCACTGCCAGTGCCGATGGCATTCCACAGCTTTGGTGGCTGGCGTAATTCGCTGTTTGGTGATCATCACGTTTACGGCCGTGAAGGCGTGCGCTTTTATACGCGCCAGAAGGCAGTCACCCAGCGTTGGCCGCGTGATGCGCAGGCTGCTGAATTTTCAATGCCGACAATGAAGTAACTAGCAGCCGCGGCGCCTGTCTTGATGACTTGCGCCGTTTTGCGTTCGTTTCTGGATTGATTGCAGTACGCTACACCTGCTTCCACGGAGATGATGAATGCAAGGTGTTGATCGGCTGACTTTCAAGGTATCCGGCCTTGAACTTATTGCAGACGCGGTAGGGCCAGCGGACGCAGCGCGCGTACTTTTCCTGCATGGCAGCGGCCAGTCTCGGCAGAGCTGGAGACGTGCATTGCAGGCAATAGGTCGTCGCGGATTACGCGGCATTGCACTCGATATGCGTGGTCATGGTGATAGCGCATGGTCGCCAGATGGCAAATACGATCTCAAAACCTTTGCTGCGGATCTTCGCCAGATTGTCGATCAGATCGGCGGCGAGATTATCCTTGTGGGTGCTTCGCTGGGCGGCCTAGCCAGCATGCTTATCGTTGCTGAAAAAATAGCCTCCGTGCGAGCCTTGGTGCTCGTCGATATAACGCACCGCGTTGAGGAAGGAGGCGCGAAGGAAGTCGTTGCATTCATGAGTAGTGCGCCCGATGGTTTTGCCTCGCTCGATGCAGCGGCGGATGCAGTCTCGGCGTATCTTCCTCACCGCGAGCGTCCTAAAGATACGAAGGGACTCGAACGCAATCTGCGGTTACGAAATGGCCGCTACTATTGGCACTGGGATCCTGCGTTTCTGAATATGGGACGTGGCGCGGATTCGGATTTCAGAAATGCCAGAGCCAGTGTTCTTGAGCAAGCAGCACGCTCAATCGGCATTCCAACTTTGCTCATTCGCGGTGGTCGCAGCGAGATTGTGAGCAAGCAATCCGTCAGTGAATTCCTCGAAATGGTTCCGCATGCCGAATTCATCGATATCGCTGATGCGCATCATATGGTGGCAGGCGACGCTAATGATGCGTTCAACGACGGCGTGCTTTCGTTCATCGATCGACAAATCAGTTCAGGCGCGATAGGTGGCGCTATCGGCAAAGCCCAAGAGGTGCACGCTCATGTCGAATGAAGCGAAGGTGCGCAAGTGGGCTGCGTTTGAGCCGCTCAGTGAGCCGACGTTCCGCAGGATCTGGTCCGCTAGTTTGTTGTCCAACTTTGGCCAATTGATTCTTGGCGTTGGCGCTGCATGGGAAATGACGCGACTCACCACATCGGTGAGTATGGTGGCGTTGGTGCAGACCGCATTGATGCTGCCGCTGATGATCGTCGCTGTGCCTGCAGGTGCTGTTGCGGATATGTTTGATCGACGCAAGATTGCAATCATCGGTCTTAGCTTCGCTACGCTCAGTGCTGCAACGCTGACGACGCTTGCTGCGCTAGGACTGACAACGCCGTGGATGCTTCTGATCTTCTGCTCACTGATAGGTGCGGGCGTCGCGCTATATGGGCCTGCTTGGCAGGCTTCGGTGATTGAGCAAGTCAAGGTAGAACAATTGCCTGCAGCCGTCGCTCTTTCTTCAGTGAGCTATAACCTTGCGCGTAGTTTTGGACCGGCCTTGGGTGGCATGGTCGTGATGGCCTTGGGAGCAATGGCCGCGTTTGCCATCAATGCTTTGTTCTATCTCCCATTGCTCGTTGCTTTTTTTATGTGGCAGCGCGTTCATGTGCCGCCAAGATTGCCGCCAGAGCAAATGCATCGCGCCATTGTTTCCGGTGCGCGATATGCAAAGCACTCACCATCCATTCGCAATGTGATGATTCGCGCTTTTGCTACAGGATTAGCAGGCGCTTCTACTGCGGCGCTCATGCCTTTGATTGCACGAGATCTGCTGGGCGGTAACGCCAGCGTCTTCGGCTTGCTGTTAGGTGCGAGTGGTGTTGGCGCTGTAGTTGGCGCGTTCACAGTGGCTACCGTGCGTGAAAAGATGAAGGCCGAGCAGGCGGTGAGCCTGTGTGCTGCTGTCGCGGGAGCGATGATCTTGCTGGTTGGTTTCAGTCAGAGCCTGTTGCTGACCTGTTTGTTGTTGATGATTGCGGGTGCGGCGTACATGTTGCTGGTGACTCTGCTGAGTGTTGGCGTGCAGCTATCGACGCCACGCTGGGTAGCCGCACGCGCTTTGTCATGGTTCCAGTCAGCGCTTACGGGCGGCATCGCTATAGGTGCCTGGATGTGGGGGCATGTCACTGCGGATTGGGGGCTCAGTACGGCGCTTATTGCTTCGGGCGTTGCGTTGCTGGTGACGCCAGTGATCGGCTTGGTTTTCCCGATGCCCCGTATTTCAAGAGAAGACGTTGAGGCTGTGGAGCTGGCGAACGAGCCCGAAGTTGGTTTGCAGATCACTGCGCGTAGCGGCCCGATCGTGATCGAAATTGATTATCGCGTGGATTCCGCTCGTGCCCGGCAGTTCTACGAGTTAATGCTGAAACTTCAGCGTGCGCGCAAACGAAATGGTGCGTACGAATGGTCAATCTCGCGAGACATCGCCAATCCGGAGCTTTGGACAGAGCGATACCACTGCCCAACCTGGGGCGATTATCTGCAACAAAGAAGCCGTTACACGCAGGGCGATCAAGAACTGCAGGCCCGGGTGAATGAGTTTCATCTGGGGTTCGATCCGGCTTCTTCTGCGCTGCGCGTTCGCCGACGCCTTGAGCGTCCGTTTGGCTCCGTCCGTTGGCGTGCGGACTCCCCGGACGCTAATGGCGAATCGATCCATATATTGCCCCATTAATCCCTGAATTTATAATAAACAACACTGTCGACTAAGAGCGGTTAGCGCGTATATACTCAGGGCTGATAATGCCGCTGCGCGCTATGCGTTTAGGAGATGAACATGGGTGAAGCTTTAATCATTGATGCCGTTCGTACGCCACGTGGAAGTGGCAAGCCGGGCAAGGGTGCCTTGGTCAATCTGCATCCGCAGCATTTGGCTGCCACCGTGCTCAAAGCACTTCAGCAGCGCAACAACCTCAAGACCGAAGACATCGACGATGTCATCTGGGGCACCAGTGCGCAGAAAGGCATGCAGGGCGGCGACATGGGTCGCATGGCTGCACTGGATGCGGGCTTTGATGTTCGCGTCAGCGGCGTAACGCTTGATCGCTTTTGCGGTAGCGGCATCACCGCCGCGAGTATGGCTGCAGCGCAAATTCGCTCTGGCATGGAAGATCTGATCATCGCGGGCGGCACCGAAATGATGTCGCTCATCACCACGATCTCGCAGACGGAAAGAGCAGCCGGCTTCAAGTCCTTGATGATGGGCTCCGGCAACGAGCGTCTGGCGCAGCGACATCCGCAATCACATCAAGGTGTGTGTGCTGATGCGATCGCCTCGATGGAAGGCATTACTCGCGAAGAACTCGATGCTTTTTCGCTCGAAAGCCAGAGACGTGCTGGTGTCGCGATCAAGGAAGGTCGTTTCGACAAATCAATCGTTCCGGTTGTTGATGACGCAGGTAATGTGATTCTGGCGAAGGATGAATATCCTCGTCCGCAGACCACTGCAGCAGATCTTGCAGCGCTCAAGCCGAGCTTTGATCAAATTGCGGATATGCCGGTTGATGCTAACGGCACGACATTCAGAAAGTTAATCAATCGTCGTTATCCTGATCTCAAGATCGAAGCCTTCCATCACGCGGGCAGTTCCTCAGGCGTGGTGGATGGCGCTGCAGCGCTGTTGATTGCATCGGAAGATTACGCTCGCAAACACGGTCTCAAAGCGCGCGCTCGCATTGTGGCCACGGCCAATATTGGCGATGACCCAACGTTGATGCTGAATGCCCCAGGCCCTGCCGCCAAGAAAGTACTGGCTAAGGCTGGTCTTACGATTAATGACATCGACCTCTGGGAAATCAACGAGGCCTTTGCGGTCGTGGTTGAAAAGTTCATCCGTGATCTTGGTTTGGATCGTGAGAAGGTCAACGTCAATGGCGGCGCTATAGCGCTGGGCCACCCAATCGGCGCTACCGGCGCGGTATTGATTGGCACCGTGCTCGATGAACTGGAAAGACGCAATCTGAAGCGCGGTTTGATCACGATGTGTGCTGCTGGCGGCATGGCCCCGGCGATCATTATCGAGCGCGTGTAAGCGAAACCATTTTTTGTTGGAGTTTGTGCGGTGACCGAAAAAACAATCACGATGCTGCCGTGGCCTGCGGATGACCTGTCTGTCTATGGTCCGGTGACTTCAAGTCCAGTCGGACGCACACAGCAATACGTCGCGCGTGCCATGTATAGAAACTGGGCGTTGATTCCTCATGTCACGCATAACGATGACGCCGATATAACGATGTTCGAACGTCGTCGTAAGGAATGGAATGCAGCGCATCCTGATCAGAAGCGCTCCTTGTTGTCGGCACTAGTCAAAGCGTCGGTTGCTGCTCTGAAGCTCTATCCAAGATTCAACAGCTCGCTTAGCGCTGATGGCGCAACCTTAATCACCAAGCAGTATTTCCATATTGGTATTGCAGTTGATGTGCCAAACGGCCTGTTGGTGCCAGTGATTCGCGACTGCGACACGCAGAATATTGATCAAATTGGTGGGCAGATCGCGAGCATTTCTGAGAAGGCCCGGACTAAAGGGCTCTCATTAGCTGAGATGTCGGGTGGTTGCTTCACCTTGTCATCGTTGGGCCACATTGGCGGGACTTCGTTTAGCCCGATTATCAACGCGCCGGAAGTTGCCATTCTCGGCATTTGTCGGAGCAGAGACTGTTTCGTCCCCGATGCAGAGGGGCGCCCGGTCCTGCGCCAGATGCTGCCGCTCTCACTCAGTTATGACCATCGCGTGATCAACGGCGCGGATGCTGCACGCTTCGTTCGGGCGATTGCTGACTGGCTCGAAGAATACAAATTTGAATGATCAAAATCCCATCGCAAATGATGGGATAACGAGCGGAATATTGACGGTTTCGACTATCATGGATATACGTAATACAAAATAATGAACAACAACGTTGTGCGTTTATTAGGTTGTCGGATCAAGTTGAAATCATGTGGAGCAAGGGAAGATGCTGAATAAGGCTAAAACTGCGGTTAAAAAGCCAGCCAAACGTAAGCGTGATCCAGAAGGAACGCGTGTAGCAATTCTTGAGGCAGCAGGTAAATTGCTGGCTAAAGACGGCGCCGAAGGCCTTAGCGTTTCACAAGTGGCACAGCTTGCCGGCGTTAATCGCGGCACGGCTTACCAGCATTTTCCAACGCGTGAACAGCTGCTTGATGCCACAACAGCTTGGGTTAGCGAGCGTATGAGAACGGCAGTTTTTGGTGGCTTGGACTTCAATAACGTCAAGCAGGTTGATCCTCAGCATGTCGCTCAGCAGATGGCTGATTTTGCGATGGAGAATCCGGAGTTGGGCCGTGTTTGGCTGTTTGAAGTGATGAGTTCTAGCCGTCCTTCCAATGACACATTCTGGAATTTGTACCGCACGCAGTTTGAGAAGTTCTCTAAGTCAGAAATGGCTCAGCCGGGTATTGATGCGGAAGTCCATTCGGTGATCATGCTGATCGGTGCGTTCCTCTGGCCGATCTTCACGCGTGCTCATACGCGCACCGCAAAAGAACGTCAGGAAATGTCTCAGCGTTTTTCAAAAGAAATGCTGCGCTTGAGCATGTTTGGAACCATGCGTCCGGAGAAATTTCCTGAGCTGGCGGCGAAGATTAGTGGCGCTGCCAAACCAGTCGTCGGCACGCGCAAGAAGGCCAAGTAATCATCATAGAAAAAGCCCTCGTTGCACCTTGATCGGTGTGACGAGGGCTTTTTAGTTTGCGCGACTTAAGCGATTGCGCCGATTGATTTCAGCTTTTCGATGCGATCCCACTCCATGCCCAATTCCATCAGCACGATTTCAGTGTGCTCGGAAGCCTGCGGTGCGCGCGTGGTTTGTACGGGCGCATGATTGAACTGCACAGGGCCGCGCACAATCTTGATCGGCGCGCCGCCGTCGGAAGCTTCGACTTCAAACAGCATGTCGTTGGCCAGCGCCTGCTCGTCAGTCGCGATGTCGATCAGGCTTTGCACCGGCGCCCACTGGCCGCTGAAAGTCGATAGCTGTTTGCGCCAGTACTTGAAGTCTTTCTGTGCAAAGGCTTCCTTGATGATTTCACTAGCGGCTTGCCAGTTTTTCATCAGCGCTTCGGCGCTTGCAAAGCGTTCGTCCTGCGCAGATTCAGGATGGCCAATATGGGTGAAGAAGCTCTTGATGTGTGGCCCGGGAGTCAGCGTGCACATGTTGATGGTGCCGCCGTCAGACGTGCGGTAGTTGCCCATGAATGGATTGCCCGGGTTGCCGCCGGAGCCGGGCATGCGGTTACGCATCATCTGTCCGCAATCGATGCCCATGTCGATTGAAATGCCCGATGCCCACCAGGCCGTGCTGAGCAGCGAGACATCGAGCTCAATGGCCTCACCTGTGCGTTCACGATGAAACAGTGCTGCGGAAATGCCGCCAGCGATGTTCATTCCGCCAATCGAATCGCCGAAAGCTGGAATGCCCTGTGCCAGTGGGCCCGGCAGTTCTTCCGGCGTCATGCTGTGCGCAATGCCGCTACGGTTCCAAAATGCGGTGCCGTCGAAGCCGCCGACGTCACGATCGGGGCCTTTGTCGCCGTAGGCGCTACCGCGTGCGTAGATAATCTTCGGGTTAACCGCGCGAATGTGCTCGATGTCGAACTTCATCTTCTGGCGCTGGTTCGGAAGATAATTGGTCAGGAACACGTCAGCGGTCTTGGCTAATTCATAGATTACGGCCATGCCTTCTTCTGTCGAGATATCGACACCAACACTGCGCTTGCCGCGATTGGGGTGTTCCATGAACGGGCTGCGATTCGGATTCACCTTAATGCCGCCGATGTTCACGAAGCCGCGTTGCGTGTCGCCGCGTCTAGGATGTTCAATCTTGATGACGTCAGCGCCCCAGTCAGCAAGGATGGCGCCAGCTGCCGGAACAAACGTAAATTGCGCGACTTCCAGTACGCGTACGCCTTTCATTACTTGTGTCATCTGGTTTCTCCTCGCATCGCCTTGCACAGGGCGAGTATGATATTAATAAACAACATTGTTGCATATAGACAGTAGGTGCGCTAGAAATAGTCTATAGCTGCAGTGGCGGCCCGAATAACTAAATTTTTAGTGAGATCCAATATGAAAATCGACTCCTCCCTTGCTGCGGTGGTTACTGGCGGCGCTTCGGGTCTGGGCCTTGCCACGGTCAAAGCGCTAAGAGCAGCCGGAGCCAAGGTTGCGATCTTTGATCTCAATGCAGAGATCGGTGAAAAGATGGCAGCTGAGACCGGCGCAATCTTTTGTCAGTGCGACGTGCTGTCGGATGAAAGTGTTGATGCAGCGTTCGCAAAAGCACGTGCAGCGCAAGGACAGGAGCGTGCGCTGATTTGCTGCGCAGGTGGCGGCAATGCGATTCCAACCGCGCGTCGCGACAAGACTACGGGCGAGATCAATATTTTCCCCAGCGATAAATTCGAATGGGTACTCAAGCTCAATACCGTTGGCACGTTCCGCTGCATCACGCGCGCAGCAGCGGGCATGATGACTTTGGAGCCTGTGAACGGTGAGCGTGGTGTTCTCGTTAACACCGCTTCTGCTGCTGCGACTGAAGGCCAGATGGGCCAGGCTGCGTATTCGGCAGCCAAGGCTGCGATTGTCGGCATGACGCTGACGATTGCTCGTGATCTCTCGCGCGAAGGCATTCGTGTCAACACGATTCAACCAGGTATTTTCGCAACGCCAGCGATGGCGCGTGCGACGCCGGAAATGCTGGATGCGCTGGGCAAGATGGTTCCATTCCCACCACGTCTTGGCCACGCTGACGAATACGCCAGCCTGACGCTGGAAGTGATTCGTAACGGTTACCTCAACGGTGAAACACTGCGCCTTGATGGCGCTATCAGAATGCAGCCGCGCTGAGCGGAAAAAGATGAGCGATGCCCAGTGGGTTCAAGGTGACTCGCTGGGCATTTTAGTTCCTGCGTGTGGCGAGGCATTGCGTACAGGTGGTGTTGAATATCTCACTGAGGCTTTCCGCGCCTCAGGTGCGATGGCCTTGGATAATCAGGTCACACGCATAACAAAATTTGAAGAATGTCCCGGTGGCAGCACGGGTCGAAAGCTTTTTCTCTCAGTCGAATACGCTCAGCCAGTCACGGAATTGCCCACGCAGTTATTCGTGAAGTTCTCACGTGATTTCGATGACGTGATTCGTGATCGCGCGAAGAATCAGCTGGATGCTGAAGTGCGTCTGGCGCTGCTGTCGCGAACGTCTGGATTTCCTGTGGCGGTCCCGAAGTGCCTGTTTGCTGATTACAACCAAGCGTCTGGCACTGGGGTATTGATCACCGAACGGATTGCGTTTGGCAAAGGGGCGATCGAGCTCTTATACGAAAAGTGCATGGACGCCGAAATGCCCGATTCTTTGGGGCATTACAAGGCATTGCTGAAGGCGGTTGCTGGGCTTGCAGGTACTCATAAAGCGGGCCGTCTTGCTGACAATGTTTCGACATTGTTTCCCTTTGACGCAACTGCTGCATCTGCAAATGATCGAATCCGATATACAGAACAGCAACTGTTGAATCGTGTTGCTCGATATTCTGAATTTGCTGCGAATTATCCGCAGCTCTTTCCGGCAAATATCACCACACCTATTTTTATCGAACAACTTAAGAAAGACATTCCACGTTTCCTTGAGCATGAGCTCGCGATAAAGCGCTTTCTATATGGGAAGCCGGAATTTATTGCACTCTGTCATTGGAATGCGAATGTCGATAACGCTTGGTTCTGGCGTGACGGGCAGGGCGAACTTCAGTGCGGCTTGATAGACTGGGGTCGCGTAGGGCAAATGAGTGTTGCGCATGCGCTCTTTGGTGCTTTGAGTGCAGCAGAAATTGCGCTATGGGATACGCATCTTGAAGCGCTGTTGGCCCACTTCGCTGCTGAATTTCATCGCTGTGGCGGCCCGGCTCTCAATGTTGAAGAGCTCAAAACGCATCTGCTGCTATTTGTCGCGCTGATGGGTTTAGCCTGGCTTATGGATGCGCCTGCGTTGATTCAGAAGCAGATTCCAGATCTGGCTTCGATAAAAGATCGCTTTGATCCGAAATTCAAGTCCAATGAAACTGCCCGCGTTCAGCTTCAGATGATGACCAATGTTCTCAATCTCTGGCAGACGCGAGACTTTGGACAGCTGCTCAACAGACTAATCAAATAAGGCTTTTAAAGCGGGTCGGTCCACTTTTAGCGTGGGCGTTCTTGGTAGTCCTTTGACGAAACGCCAGTGTGCTGGGATGTGTGTCGCGTAAACGCGATCGCGTAAATGCAATTCAAGTTCTGCAATCGTGGGTGATGTGATATCAGGTTTGAACTGAATCGCTGCCGCTGGAACTTGCCCGAGTCGTTGATCCATAATTCCAATTACAGCTGCCGCAGAAACCGCAGTATGTTCGAGTAATGCGCGTTCTATTGCTTCTGGTAGTAACTTGAATCCACCACGCATGATTGCGCCATCAGCGCGCCCACGGTGGAACATGAAGCCGTCTTCGTCGATCAATGCAATGTCTGAGGTGCGAATCCAATCTGGACCGATGCGAGGGGAGATGACTTCGAGCAGACCTTCTTGTCCTGCGAGAAGAATGGCTCCGCTATCGGGATCAACAATTCGCAATTGAGCGCCTGGCAGTACGCGGCCAACACTGCCCAGTTTTTTCTGTCTCCAAATGCCATGCAGCTCAAGTGTCATTGCAGTTACAGGGCCACCAAATTCAGTCGCGCCGTAAGAAAGAAGAATGGGAACTCCGTAGCGCGCTTCAAATGCACGGTGAACGGTTGGGTCTAGCGGCGCAGCGCCTGTTCCCATGCGTTTGATGCACGCCAAGTCTGCAGGCGGAATGTCGGCGTCCAAAATCATTTGCACGCCCGCTGGTGGCAGTCCGCTGATCTCAGGGCGGTAGCGCAACAAATGGTCGTGCCAACCAGCGACGGTAAAACGCTCAAGCAGTACAGCGCGCTGTCCCCTTAACAGGACAGGCAGGCTGGCATAAATTCCTGAAATATTTCCCAGAGGGAAGAATAGCAGTGTCGGTGTTGCTGCCAGGAACTTCTCGTCATCATCGCGAGTTAATACTTGTGTCCCGATGTAGTACTTGGCGATCAACGCGTAGCTGATCGCGAATTGTTTGGGTGGTCCTGTTGTGCCGCTGGTCAGAATTTCGATTTGTGCAGGCGCAGCGGTGCTTGGCGTTGATTGCTGCACTGACCGCATAGGGCCGTGCAGCAGCGTGGCGTCCATCTCTGTCAGCACAATGCCGGTAATGCCGCGTGCTTTCAGCAGATTTGTGACAGGTACTGAAAAATCTTCTGCTGCGCCAATCACGACGGCAGGATTGAGTCGTTCGATATCGCGAGCCATCGAATTGCCGGACTGGAACGCGTAGACCATGCGAACCGTACGGCTTTGGGCGATCAGGCCGAGTAGGGCGGCGATGGCAGATGGACGGTTTCGTGGGACGAACGTGACGTCTGCATCCGAAGGAATCCCACTGTCGTCGAGCAGTGTGCTGATGCGGTCTGCAACATGGCGAAGCTCGCCCCAATTAAACCAGCGCCCTTCGAATTCAATCGCAGGTCGCGCTGATGATCGCGCTAAGGCATTCGCAGCTATTTGGCTGAGTTCATTCATAGGTTGTACTGGCCGTAGCCAGCTTTACTTTTACCCATCGAATATTGATAATCAACAGCGTTGTTGAATAAAGTGTACATCAATACTTTGGCCCTGAAAATGCGTGCACATCAGCCGCTGGGCCGAACACGAATAGCGAGTGAAATCCATGGAGTTGAAAGGCAAAGTCGTCGTCATCACTGGCGCTCTCGGCACACTAGGCAAGGCTGTCGCTGAAGCGGCCGCATTTTTGGGCGCCACGGTGATCGCGGTGGATCGGGTAGAGGGGGCGAAGCTTGCAGGTGTGCAAGTTGCTCCTGTGCTTGATCTTGGCAATTCGCAGGCGACACGTGATGCATTTGTGAGTCTGGCGAGCAAACATGGACGCATTGATGCGCTGGTTAATGTCGCCGGTGGTTTTTCATGGGAAACACTTGCGGATGGTTCCATCGAAACATGGGACCGGCTTTATGAAATGAATGTGCGAACGGCAGTCAATGCCTGTCAGGCTGCGCTGCCGCATTTTCCGAAGAGCGGCGGTCGCATCGTCAACATTGGCGCTGCAGGCGCGGTGAAAGCTGCTGCTGGAATGGGTGCTTATGCGGCTTCAAAGTCAGGTATTGCACGATTGACTGAAGCGCTTGCTGAAGAGCTCAAGGTAAGTGACACCACAGTAAACGCCGTGCTGCCGAGCATCATCGATACACCAGTAAATCGTGCTGATATGCCAGATGCTGATTACTCGCGCTGGGTTACGCCACAGGCACTGGCCGATGTCATCGTGTTTCTGCTGAGCGATCGAGCTCGTGCGATTACCGGCGCGCTGATTCCCGTAACTGGGCGCGTTTGAGTCCCGAGTTGAAATGAATAGGGCAAGAGTCCCCGTGAGCGCATAAAATGCGGAGGAATCCCGCTGCGCTGGTTGATGAATTGAGCGCGCTTAAAACTCTGGTGGCTTAATCGTGACGAACGCTTTGCATCAATCCAATCCTGTTGTAGTGGTTACTGGCGCATCTCAGGGCATTGGTGCAGCGATTGCGGAGCGATTTGCCAGCCGTGTTTCGGGCGTTCAACTCGCGCTGGTGGCGACCAACACGGAGCGACTGTCTTCGGTTGCTCAAAAGTGCCGAACCATTGGAGCGCAGGCCGAAATCTTTCCAACGGATCTGAACGATAACGCTCAGGTCGAGCGCTTGGCGGCTGAGGTGCATAAGAAGTTTGGCCACGTTGATGTGCTCATCAATAACGCAGGTCGTTGGCGTGGCGGTGCTGCGCACGAAATGTCTGTGAGTGACTTTGCGCAAGTGCTGCAGGACAATCTCATCAATATGTTTGCGGCCACCCGCGCCTTTCTGCCGCCGATGTTGGAACGAGGCGCCGGTGATGTTTTTCTGATGTCGTCGACTTCAGGGCTTGTGGGTCTGGCGAATAACGCCGCGTACTGTGCGGCCAAGCACGGCGTTGCGGGCTTCTCCAAGGCACTTCGTGCGGAAGTGGCGGGTCGTGGAATCCGTGTTTGCTGTGTTTATCCCGGCGGAACCGAATCGCCGTCATGGGAAGGATCTGGCGTTGATGTCAAAACCTTGATGTCTGCTGAAGATGTGGCCGATGTTTTTGTCGACGCTTATCAGCGTTCTCGTCGGACGGTATTAGAGGACATCATTCTGCGTCCTCTTGCAGCTCTGTGAATTTGATCGGTTTTCGCCCGCCCAGCATTTCGCTTTTCATTAAATCCTAGTTCGTTTACTCCTGACTTGAACGTAGGAGGGGTGGATTTCAGCAATATTTATAATGAACAGCACTGTTGTTTGTTAGTGGAAATTGTGCGATAAAGAAAGTCGCTAAAAAGACCGTCTTCAGGGCGGCATGGAGATGGATGGGGCGATAGGCCTATCCAGCTGGATTTGTACGCAGACCGTGCGTGAGGAGTAAGACATGAAAATCAAAATTGACAAGGCATCCTGCGTTGGCAATGCACGCTGCGCCGCAGTGTCTCCAGAGCTGTTTCCGCTGGATGAAGACGGCTACATCGCTGTCACAGAAATTGATGTGCCTCCCGGCATGGAGGCCTTGGCTCGTCGCGGTGCACGAGCCTGCCCCGAGCGAATCATCATCGTCGTTGAAGATTGAAATAAACGGCAGCCCACGTACGGCTGCAATGCTTTGAACTGATAAGAGGAGAAGTGCAGTGGACTTTCTGGAATACAAAAACAAGCGCGTGATCGTCAGTGGTTGCTTCTCAGGCATGGGTGAGGCAACTGCCCGCATGCTGGTGGAGCAGGGCGCCGAAGTTCACGGCATGGACTACAAGGAAACCAAGCTGATGCTGGCTTCATTCACGCAAGTTGATCTGCGTGATCCTGCTGCAATCGACGCGGCGGTTGCCAAGATCGGCGGCAAGGTCGACGCACTGTTCAACTGCGCTGGTCTACCGCAGACCTCGCCAGCACTAGACGTAATGAAGGTGAACTTCGCCGGCACACGCCGCGTCACCGAACAGGTTCTGCCCTTGATGTCTGAAGGCGGTTCCATCGTCAGCATTTCTTCCAACGGTGGTTTGGGTTGGAGCCGTCGTATTCCAACGCACATGCAGTTGATGCAGATCGACACCTACGAAGGCGTCGTTAAGTGGGTTGAGGAAAATGCAGAAACCGTCGCTGAAGGCTATGCCTTCTCCAAGGAAGCGATCATTGTCTGGACCATGCTGATGTCTTCGCGTCTGATCAAGAAAGGCATCCGTATCAACTGCACGATGCCTGGACCTACGCAGACGCCGATGATGAGTCACTTCGAGCAGGCCACCAAAGCCTCAGTGCTCGATGCGGCGATGCAGCCGATCAATCGTCGTTCTACGCCAGACGAACAGGCCGGTCCTTTGTTGTTCCTGAATAGTCCGAAGGCCAGCTACATCAACGGCGTTGCACTTGCTGTCGATGGCGGCTTCCTCGGTGGCGTTGCTACGGGTCAGATCGACCTGCGCACCTTGATGTCGAACGCTGCGTAACAATAAAACGTCTTTAGGAAATTCTTTATGAACGATGTTTCAGCAAACAGTCCCGTTCCGCAGCGTCCGGCACATGTAACGGATGCCGTAACGTACGATTTCGACATGTTTGGTGATGCAGCGTATGTGGCTGATCCACACAAGCGCATTCTTGATTTGATCAAGAATGCGCCGCCGATCTTTTGGACACCGCGCAACGGTGGCCACTGGATGCTGATGAGCCACTCTGCAAATTTCCACGCGTCGCGTGATACCGAAGGCTTCTCCAGCGAAATCGTTCCGCAGGCAATGATCAAGGCGATGATGGCGAAGATGCCTCCAGGTTCGCCGCATATTCCGCAGCCATTGCCGATCACGATTGATCCGCCAGATCACACGGCGTACCGCGCGCCTTTGCAGCGTGCGTTCTCGCCCAAGGCGATGCTGGGTTTGCAGCAGAGCATTCGCGACCTGGCAGTCGATCTAATCGAGAAAATGAAAGCCAAGGGCGGCGGAAATTTTGTCGATGAAGTGGCTGAGCCGATGCCGGTGCAGATCTTCCTGAAAATGTTTGGCTTGCCGCTTGAGCGACAGCAGGAATATCGCACGCTCGTCAAAGAGCATATGGAAGGCAACCAGAATCACGATCCGCGTGCGATCGTGGCGCGCATGCTCAAGTTGACCTCGATCATGCGCGAGACGGTTCTTGAGCGTAAGGAAAATCCAAAAGACGACCTGATCAGCATGCTGTGGCAGTCGGAAATTAACGGCAAGCCAACAACGCTGGCAGATTTGGAAAATTACTGTGTGGTGTTGTTTACCGCCGGTCTTGATACCGTTGTGAATGGCATTAGTCATGGCGTGCTGCATCTGGCCAAGAACCCGGAGCTGCAGCGTCAGCTGCGTGCCAATCCGGAGAAGATTCAGGCTGCGTCGGAAGAAATGCTACGTCGCTATACCTTTACCGTTCCACTTCGTCGTGTAGCCAAGGATTTGAACTTCCAAGGCGTGGACATGAAGGCGAATGATCGCGTCATGTTGTTCTTACCTGCTGCTGATCTTGATTCAAACGAATATCCGGAAGCCGAGCGCTATGACTTGCAGCGTCAGAACAGCGTTCACATCGCTTTCGGCGTTGGCCCTCATCGTTGCCTCGGTTCGCACCTTGCGCGTCTTGAGATGCAGATTGTTTATGAAGAACTGCTGGCGCGTGTCCCTGAGTTCCGTCTTGACCCGGACAAGCCTGTGACTTATCACGGTGGTCACGTGGTTGGCCCTGATGCGGTTTGGCTGCGCTGGAATTAATTAAGACATGGCAGCTACACGCGCATTACCGAAGCTTGATGCTGACAACCGTCCGTTCTGGACGGGTGGGGCAGAGGGACAACTGCGCCTGATGCGTTGTCAGGACTGCAAGACCTTCATCCATCCGCCACGTCCTGTTTGCAGAAAGTGTTTATCCGAAAACGTAACGCCGGAAGCAGTAGCAGGGACGGGCGTTATTTATTCGTACACGGTCAACTATCAGAAGTGGCATCCCGCAATGGAGGTTCCGTTCGTGATTGCACGTGTCGCGATTGATGGCGCGCCCGGTGTCCTGCTGACGACCAACATCGTCGACTGCCCGGTGGATACCGTCGATATTGGCGATAAGGTTCGAGTGAAATTCTTGCAGCAGGACGATGTGTTCATCCCGCTCTTTGAGAAGACCAACTGATGTCTGCCAACGAAGCCTATATCAGTGGCGTGGGACAGTCCGAGATCGGCACCAAGCTGACTCGTGCGCCTTTATTGTTAACGCTTGATGCGGTTCGCGAAGCGCTGGATGAAGCCGGTTTGACGATTGGTCAGATCGATGGCGTTTCCACTTATCCCGGCCGCATTCCAGCTTATCTCGGCTTTTCACCTGTCGGTGCCGATGAGCTCATCGATGCCTTGGGTATCCGTGCCACATGGTATGCCGGTGGCGGTGAAATTACTTCACAGCTTGGCGCTGTTGTTGCAGCTGCCGCTGCAGTCCGTGCTGGACAAGCACGTCATGTGATTTGTTTCCGCACTGTTTATGAAGCCGCTGCATTGTCGCGTCCGGATGAATATCCACGACCTCAGCGTGATCGCGTGGATGGTTCCTCGCAATGGTTTGCACCATTCAATGCGATCTCTGCAGTGAACTGGACCGCGCAGTACACGATGGTTCATGTAAAGCGTTATGGCCTTAAGCGTGAGCAGCTCGCGCAGATTGCACTGACTGCTCGTGCCCACTCAGCGTTAAATCCACGTGCGCTGGTTCGTGAACCGCTGACAATGGACGAATACATGTCGGCACGAATGATTTCGTCACCGCTTTGTTTGTATGACTGTGATCGCTTCACTGACGCTTCAACCGTCATCATCGTTTCAGCAGGAAATGCGCTGGATGAAGTGAAGTGCACGCCGATTCGAATCGCGGCAATGGCAGGAACAGTTGAACGCCATAGCTGGGATCAGGCTGAAGAACTCGCTTGCTATCCAACAGGTGCTGATCTGTGGAAGCGCACGGATTACAAGCCTGCAGATGTAGACACCGCTCAGCTATACGACGGGTTCAGCTTCCAGGCGCTGGCTTGGCTTGAGGCGCTCGGCTTCTGCGAGTTGGGTGAAGGCGGCCGCTTCATCGAAGGCGGTAAGCGCATCGCGCTCGATGGTGAGCTGCCACTGAATACTTTTGGTGGACAGATTGGTGCAGGTCGATTGCATGGTTTCGGTTTTGCACACGAAGCGGTCGTGCAGTTGAGAGGCAAGGGTGACGCACGTCAGATCAAGAATGATCCGCGCGTGGCCGTCGCTACTTCCGGTGGCGGGCCTCTGGCCACCGCTTTATTGCTGGCGCGCGATTAGGCGCATTAAAAAATTCGAATCAACGCGAGCGCGTCTCGCCTGAGCTAGGTAAGGAGAAAGATATGAAGATGAATGACATGGTGCTGATCAGCGTCGACGACCACATCAGCGAACCACCCGATATGTATAAGCAGCACCTAACCGGTGCTGAGCTCGCAAGCGCACCGACGCTGAAAGTTGCGGACAACGGCACTACGTTCTGGGAATACCAAGGTCTGAAAATGCCTTCGGTTGGTCTCAATGCAGTGGTGGGTCGTCCGATGGAAGAGTACGGCATGGAGCCAACCTCGTTCGAGCAGCTACGCAAAGGTTGCTACGACAAGGATGCGCGTATCGATGATATGAATGTCAACGGCATCGCTGCGTCGCTCAATTTCGGCAGCTTCCCCGGCTTTGACGGTGGTCGTTTCCATAAAGTGCCAGACAAGAATTTGTCGCTGATTCACATGCGCGGCTATAACGATTGGCATGTTGATGAATGGTGCGGCTCGCATCCTGGCCGTTTCATTCCTTGCGCGCTGCTGCCGACGTGGGACATGAAAGCGACGGTTGAAGAAATCAAGCGCCTGACCAAGAAAGGTTGCACCGCGGTCTCGCTCAACGAGAACCCGACCGTGCAGGGCCTGCCGAGCATCCACAATGCTTATTGGGAACCAATGTGGAAAGCGATCGTCGAAAACGACATGAAGATCTGCTTACATATCGGCGCTGGCAATCCCGCACCGCATGCATCGATGGAAACGCCGATCGAAGCGTGGATCACGACGATGCCAATGTCGATTGCAACCGGTGCTGCTGACTGGCTCAATCTTGAAGCGCTGCATCGCTATCCGCAGCTGCGTATCGCGCTTTCAGAAGGCGGCATCGGCTGGATTCCTTATTTCCTTGAGCGCGCTGACTTCAGTCACTCGCGTCACAAATTCTGGACGCATTCGACGTTCGGTGACACCAAGCCGAGCGAAATCTTCGCCAAGCATTTCTTGAATTGCTTTATCGACGATGCGTTTGGCCTTAAGAATCTCGATGCACTGAACGAAGACATGGTCTCCTACGAATGCGATTACCCACACTCGGATTCACTGTGGCCAGAAGTGCCGGAGTATCTGTTTAAGACCGTTCAGCATTTGACCGATAAGCAGATCGACAAGATCACGCATCTCAATGCGATGAAGTTCTTCAACTTCGATATGTTCAAGCACAACAAGCGCGAAGACCTGACCGTTGGTGCGCTGCGTGCCAAGGCCGCAGCCGATGGCGTCGATGTCACGCCTAAGTCTTCCGGTGGTGCCAAGCCGCTGGCAGAAGGTGAAGTGGAGCGTCCGGTCACTTCGGGCGATTTGATGAAGATGTTCTCGCACCACTCTAAAGCTGCTTAAAGGTCTGGGAAACGCGTGCTGAGCGCGCTAAAAGCACGCGTATCCCTTCGACACATGGCAGTCCACGAGACTCATCCCGAAGACCGGCAGGACCTGCTCGATCTGGGCGGTCAGATCGCTTTTATCAGCGGCGCCGGTCAAGGTGCTGGTCGCGCGATTGCGCTGGCCTTTGCAAAACACGGCGCTGGCGGCATCGCCGTTAATGATTTTGATCCTCTAAAAGCAGAATCTGTTGCGGCTGAAATCAGAGCGCTGGGTGTTCCTGCTTTGGCCGTTCCTGCTGATGTTGGCGATCACGATGCGGTGCACGTAGCAATGACTCGCGCCAGCGAACTCGGTCCGATCACCTTGCTCGTCAACAATGCCGGTAATGCCGGGCCCAATGTAACGATGCGACCGATGCCGCCGTTTTGGGAAACCGAACCGGGCGACTGGGATCGCTATTTCCGGACCAACCTACAAGGCGTCATGAACTGTTGTCATGCGGCGCTGCCTTCCATGGTTCAGCAGCAGCGTGGTCGTGTCGTGACAATTATTTCTGACGCAGGCCGCGTTGGCGAAGCACGACTTGCTGTGTACGCAGCGGCCAAGGCAGGCGCAGCTGGCTTCATGCGCTCACTCGCGCGTGAAACGGGTCGGCATGGCGTCACTGCCAACTGTATTTCACTATCGACGCTGGAACCGGTTCTACCCGAGCCTGAGCGCACAGCGTTTCTCGAAAGTGAGAAAGCTAAGGCGCATGTTGAACGCTACATCATTCGCCGTTTTGGCAAACCAGACGATGTCGCCAGCATGGCGCTGTTCCTATGTTCTGATGCGGCCAGCTGGATTACTGGGCAAACCTATCCAGTTAATGGCGGTTACAGTTTCGCGGTGTAGTCGAATTAACCCGCAATATCACGGCCGCCAATATTGCTGCGTCCCAGTAATAAGAACATCCCGCTACCCGCGAGTACGCCAACAGCGGTGAGTACGAGATAGAGGTCATAGCCTCCCGTCAGTTTGAGCGCGAGGCTCAACAAGCCCGCGCCTATAGCTGAAGCAATGCCTAAGGCGGCAATCACCAAGCCGAGCACGCTGCTGTAGATATCGACCTTGAAGTGACGCAGTACGAGATAGCCTGCGATATCACCTTCGGCACCTTGCGAGAGGCCCATCAGCAGTACTGCAGATCCTAGCGCCCACGGCGTATCGATTGATGATGCGAGCATGAACATGCCGATACTTGGCAGCCCCATGCCAACGGCAGCGACCCAATGTGCAGGCAGCCGATCCAGCGCTAGGCCGCAGACAAAGCGGCCAATGATCACGCCAACGGCGTACATCGAAACCAACTTTGATGCGAACGCCAGACCAGCGCCGTTATCGAGCAGCATCATCTTCAGCTGCAAGCCATGCAGAGGCTGCGGAATATTGCAGAGGAAGATGCCACCAGCGATCACCCAGAACGCTGGGCTGCGAACAATGACTTTGTAATCGCGACGAGCCTGACGTTTGTTGCGTGGAAGCGCGCCTAGATATTCATGTGGTGGAATCAAAAACAGCGCGATGATTCCGAAGAATGCAGTAAAAATAGCGAGGGCTTGATACCCGGCGCGCCAGCCATTTGTATCGATGTAGTTGCTGAGTAAGGGCGCGCCTATTGCGCCGACAATCGCGGGACCGCTCGCCATGATGGCCAAACCCAGCCCGCGCGCATTTTGAAAACGTTCAGCAACGAGGCGGCTGTAGACCGTCGAAGTTGTTGTGGCTCCAAAGATGACTTGCAATACGGTAATGGCGATGAAGACGCGCAGCTCACCGTTAAAAACGCTGAGTGCGAGATAGGACAGCGGCAAGAACAGCACGCCCGTGATGGCAACACGTCTTACGCCGAATAGATCGGTCAGGCGACCGATCACAGGCAAGCAGACGAGCGTGAGTAGAGTGGCGGTTCCGAGCAGTGCGAAATCTGATTTGGACCAGCCAAACTCAGCGAGGAGATGCGGCGCAAAAGTGCCGATGATATACGCGCTGGCTGCAAGCCCTGCGCCGTGCCCGACCGTACTCGCCAGCAGTGAACGCCAGTTGACGCGCAGTTCGCCAAGATAATTCATGCGTCAAACCTGCCGATGTCATTGGTTATTCGATTGTCCGATTTCACACGCGGGTTTTTTGCTCCAACACTTTCCAGATGCCGTCAGCGCTAACGACAGTTTTGTCGCCAACGCAGATCAGGCCGCGCGTGAAAACGAGGGAGGCACCCTTGCGCACAACTTCTGGTTGGCAGCTGATGAATGAGCCAACCGGCGCGCTCGATACGAAATGCGTTTGTAGCTGCGCAGTGACACAAGCTGAATGCCCCAGCGCTCTGGCAGCACCATAGCCGAGACTGATGTCGGCAAAGGTCATCAGTGCGCCGCCATGGACGACGTCAGCGTTCTGATTGCAGTGGCGCGAATCAGAAAAGAATCCAAGCGTGTGTTGAGAGCCGATGCTACGAATCCAGAGGGTGCCTAGCGTGCTGGTGTATCCAGAACCATCGAGACTTTTCCATCCTTCAGCTTTCAGTGTGTCGGCGTTCATTGATCAAGCGGCTGCCGAGTTGAAGCAAAGCTCGGCAACGGCTGCGGCTTGCCCGCCACGTCCGCCGAGTTCAGACAATAGCGCTTTGATTCTGTAAGTCCACAGATGCAGCGGATGTTCCAGCGTCATGCCCATGGCACCCAGCATTTGATGCAGGTCATAGACGATGCGGGTTGCACTTTCTTGCGCATGCAACGCGGCGAGGGCGGCATCACCTTCATCTTCAGTCGATGCAGCTTTCAGTACGAGCCAGCGCACGCCACCTGCAAGCACGGTGCATTCGGCCATACGGTGGCGCAATGCTTGGAAGGTGCCGAGTGATCTGCCGAACTGTCTGCGGATGCTGAGGTGTTCTACGGTTGAAGCGATGGCTGCATGTAACAGTCCGCTGATTTCTGCGGCGAGGGCAATGCGTAGCCACTTGCGAACATTGGCCGCTTCCTTAGCGGATAGCGTCGTCACAGACGCAGTGCCTTTGAACAGCCCCATTGGATACGCGTACAAGGAGTCGACGGCTTCAACGGCATCCACTGATGGATGCGCGATGCCAATGTCGTCGCTATTAATGATGAGCAATGTTTTTGCTGTGGCGACGAAACGGCCCGGCCGGCCATTCTCAATCACTGCGAACGGTCGCGGCAGTTCAGTAGCGAGATGCGGACGTACCAACATCGATAGTGAAATTTCTGCAGTGCAGGGCAGCCATGCAAGACGCTCAACTGCCATTGCTGCAGTTAGTGGACCAAGATCCGGAATACTTGCGATATCGAAGTATTCACCTTCGGCGAGCTCCTGTTCTAGCTGTGCACCAGCGAGTGTGAAACCGTGGAAGTCGGTTGGTATTGTTTCGAAATTTGTCGCCAGTCGATCAATCGCACTCGTGAGTGCGGTCTGGTCGGGTGTCAGTGTGAAATCCATCAGCGGGGCTCCCGTGGCATCCGCAGCAATTCTGTAGCGATCAGGTTGAGCTGAATTTCAGCTGCGCCCGAGGCAATACCAGCGACGATGGCGCGTTGATGATGAGCGAGTAGCAGGGGGTCACCACCGGCTAATGCATCTGGCAATTGCTCAACAACAAACTCGCCAACCAGACGTTCAGCCGTAACGGTTGCAAAGCGTGCAGCGCTGGCCTCTGGGCCAGGCGGTAGACCGCGTTTACGTTGATCAATGATGCTGTAGCTGTAGAGGCGTGTTGCTTCACAGGCAGCCTTTGCGCGAGCTGCTTGTTCAATTGCGCCGCCGTTGAAGCGGCCAGACTTCTTCAGCGTGGCGACTGCGCGATCCAGCATTCTTGCCGCGAGTGCAAAGCGTGGAATGCCCACGCGCTCAAGTGACAATGAAGTGCGCACGATCTCCCACGCTTGGCCTTCTGCCCCAAGCATCGCTGTTGCAGGCACTTCAACGTTATCGAAGAAGACTTCGTGAATATCGCCTTCGCCAATAATGCTGGGAATCTGTCGCACCGTGATGCCGGGCGTATTCATCGGCACTAGGAAAATCGAGATGCCGTTCTTGCCCGGTGATGTTCTTGCGAGCAGAAAGCAGGTGTCGGCAACGCCAGCGTAAGACGTCCAGATTTTTTGACCGTTAATGAGATAGTTGCCGCCGCTCTTCTCGGCGCGTGTGCGCAGGGATGCAAGGTCAGAGCCTGCTTCGGGCTCGGAAAATCCTTGGCACCAGATCGTTTCACCGCGCGCCATTGGCGGGATGTAGCGTGCTTGTTGTTCTTCGCTGCCAAAACGCATCAGCGTCGGGCCGATCCAGTTCACGTTCATGTACTGGCCGCCACGCGGTTCGCCAGCGGCCCACATTTCTTCTGCGAGGATAAACGCCATCCACGGATCGGCGTCACGTCCTCCCCAGTGTTGCGGCCAATGCGGCACTAGCAAGCCTGTTTTAGCCAGTGCCCCACAGAATTTCGTTGAGAACGTACTTTGTGCTGCGGAACCGGGGCCATGTGCCAGCGCTTCCCAATCAGCAGGCAGGTGCTCGCTCAGAAAAGCGCGGACCGTTGCACGAAAATTCTGCTGCTCAGCATCCCATTTGAAGTCCATGCTTATGCAGATTTCTGAACGCGTTCGGCAACCAGCGCATCCATCGACAGATACTTGGTCGTTGACCAGCCGCCATCAAGCGCTAGCGTTTGACCGTTGATGAAGCTGCCTTCGTTTGATGCGAGGAAGTGCACCGCATTCGCGACGTCTGCAACCGTGCCATCGCGATTGAAAGGCGTCATTTCCTGATTGGTGCGCTGGAAACCATCGGTGTCCCAGAAGTCTTTGGTCATGTCGGTTTTGATAACGCCCGGCGCAACGACATTGGCGCGAATACCTTTTGCGCCGTAGTCTGCTGCGATTGATTGCGTTAGCCCAATAAGGCCAGCCTTCACCGCGCAATAGCTGCCGCCGCTCAAGCCAGCGCGCAAGCCCCAGACCGAGCCGACGCTGATGATTGATGAGCCTGGGCCCATCACGCGCAGCGCAGCGCGGCAGAAGCGGAATGGTGCTTTGAGGCTGATGTCAAAAACTTCGTCGAGCATGGCATCGTCGGTTTGATCCACTGCGCCGAATTTAAAGTAGCCCGCGTTATTCACCAAGCAATCGAGACGCCCGAAGGCTTTAATCGCGGCGTCGACAGCGCGATCGCCAGCGCCCGGTGCAGTCACGTCTTCAGCGACAACAAGCACTTCAGTCTGTCCTGCAAGATCTTTGGCGAGCTGTTCGAGTCTGTCTTTGCGGCGTGCGACAGCGACGATACGAAAGCCGCCCTTGGCAAAACGGCGCGCAATGCCGTCGCCGAGTCCTGCGCTAGCTCCTGTGATTAGCACGACTGGTTTTTGGTTTGAATTATTCGTCATGACATTCTCCTGCGCGTCTTTAGCCGCGCTTCGTTAATTAGTTTTTAAAGGCCGAGGCAGAGGTACTTGATCTCGAGATAATCCTCGATGCCGTACTTCGATCCTTCGCGCCCGAGTCCTGATGCCTTGATACCGCCAAATGGGGCGAGCTCAGTTGAGATCAATCCCGTGTTGACGCCAACAATGCCGGCTTCGATGCGCTCTGCAACGCGCCAGACGCGACCGATGTCACGTGCATAGAAATAAGCGGCGAGGCCAAATTGGGTTGCATTGGCTTGTGCGATCACTTCTTCTTCGCTTTCGAAGCGGAACACCGGTGCCAGTGGGCCAAATGTTTCTTCGCGGCTCACGAGCATTTGCTGAGTCACGCCTGACAGAACCGTTGGCGTGAAGAATCTTCCACCGCGTGCATGTGCTGAGCCGCCCGTCATCACTTTTGCGCCCTTGGCGGTGGCATCAGCGATGTGTT
>JAZKEM010000060.1:0-2676 GCA_040387055.1 Pseudomonadota bacterium
TACCAGAAGCTGCACAACTACTGCGTGCTCGATCTCGGTGGTTTGTATCTCGACGTTCTGAAAGATCGTTTGTACACACTGCCAACCAGCAGCCTCGCACGTCGTTCTGCACAGACGGCGATGTTCCATATCACTGAAGCGATGGTGCGCTGGATTGCGCCTATCCTCAGTTTCACCGCTGACGAAATCTGGCAGCTGTTGCCGGGTGATCGGCGTGCCAGCGTGTTCTCGCAGCAGTGGCATCAGTTTCCAGCAATCGCTGAAGCGCAGATTGATTGGAAAGGTCTGGCTGCGACGCGTGAAGCGGTGAAAAAGGTTCTGGAAGATTTGCGCGCACAGGGTGCGATTGGCTCTGGTCTCAACGCGGACGTCACGCTTTTTGCTGATGGGGAAACCGCAAAGACACTGAATGCCGTCGGCGATGAATTGCGTTTCTGGTTCATCACTTCTTCGGCCAAGGTTGAGAATGCCGCAAGCCGTAGCGCTAACGCCGTCGAGTCCAAACTCGAATCTGGTGAGGCGGTGTGGATTGCTGCCCAAGCTTCAACCAACACCAAATGCGAACGTTGCTGGCATCAGCGCCCAGATGTTGGCGCGCATGCTGAGCACCCCACGCTGTGTGGTCGTTGCGTCACCAACATCTCTGGGGCGGGCGAAAGCCGCCTCTATATCTAAGTAAATACCGTGTCCTATCAATACAAAAATGTTTACTGGCTATGGCTCTCTGCGCTGGTGATCTCGATTGATCAGATCACCAAGCAACTCGTGGTCAAGCATCTCTCTTGGTACGAAGTGCAACCGCTGTTGCCGAATCTCAATCTGGTACACATGAAGAACACCGGTGCGGCGTTCTCGATGTTTAGCAACGCGCCGGTCTGGGTGTTTGCAGCTTTGGGTGTTGCAGTGAGCGTCGGCATCATTGTGTGGATGCGCAGCAATCCTCGGGGCCAAACACTGGTCGCTACCGCACTGGCACTGATTCTGGGTGGTGCGCTGGGCAATGTGATTGATCGCGTGACGCGTGGCGCTGTTGTCGACTTCGTCGATTTCTACGTCGGCAACTGGCACTTTGCAGCATTCAACGTTGCAGATATGGCGATTACGCTGGGCGCTGGATTCATGATTCTAGATATGATCCTAGATACGCGTCGTGCAAAGCCGGTAGCTGAGGTTAAGAACTAACATGGAAATTCTGCTCGCCAATCCTCGTGGTTTTTGCGCTGGCGTTGATCGCGCCATCGAGATTGTCGAGCGCGCGATTGAGCAACTTGGCGCGCCGATTTATGTGCGTCACGAAGTTGTTCATAACCGCTTTGTTGTTGAGCGCCTTCGGAACATGGGCGCGGTGTTCGTTGAAGAAGTGGATCAGATTCCCGATGGCGCTACCTGCATTTTCTCGGCACACGGCGTTTCGCAAAAAGTGCGTGAAGAGGCCGCAGGCCGCAATCTGACGGTGTTCGATGCGACTTGCCCGTTGGTGACCAAGGTTCATATCGAAGTAAAGCGCTACTCGCGTGAAGGTCGCGAAGTGGTGTTGATTGGGCATGAAGGCCATCCAGAAGTTGAAGGCACGATGGGTCAGTTCGATGACGCCCAAGGTGGCCACATCTATTTGGTGGAAACGCCGGAAGATGTCGCCGATCTGCCGGTAAAAAATCCTGAGCACATGGCGTTTGTTACGCAAACCACTTTGTCGATGGACGATACCAGTCGCGTTATCGATGCACTGCGTGCGCGTTTCCCCAAGATTCACGGCCCACGCAAAGATGACATTTGCTACGCCACACAGAACCGCCAAGATTCCGTTAAAGAATTAGCGGCCGCTTGCGACACACTGTTGGTCGTTGGTTCGCGTAACAGCTCTAACTCCAATCGTCTGCGCGAGATTGCAGAGCAACGTGGCGTGCCGTCGTTTTTGATTGATGGCCCAGAAGACATTCGTGCCGAGTGGCTCACAGGCCGCGAAAAGATTGGCGTTACCGCCGGCGCCAGTGCACCAGAAGTGTTGGTGCAACAAGTAGTCGCACGTATCAAGGAGTTGGGCGGCAAGGCTTCAGTTGAACTGCCGGGTCGCCAAGAGCACATTGTTTTCTCGTTGCCGGCGGCATTGAGAAAAGCAGTCAAGTAGTGATGTGTGTAGGGTGCGCCGTGCGCACCGTTTGGTTGTGTCGTGCAAATGGTGCGCGCAGCGCACCCTACGGGAAAGATCGCGAACATGCAGACCTGCTCATCTTGCCAAGCTGCCAACCCGGTCAACGCACGATTTTGTAATCAGTGCGGCGGCAAGCTGTCTGCAGAAACCTCGTCGCCGCAACCCAATATCGCAAGCTATACACCCAAGCATCTGGCCGATCGCATCTTTAAATCGCGCGCCGCAATGCAAGGTGAACGAAAACGCGTCACGATTTTGTTTGCCGATATCAAAGGCTCTACCAAACTGGCGCAAGAAGCAGGCGCAGAAGCCTGGCACGGCTTGCTCGATCGTTTCTTCTCAATTCTGAGTGGCGCTGTTCATCGCTACGAAGGCACTGTTAACCAATACACCGGCGACGGCATCATGGCTTTGTTCGGTGCGCCCATCGCGCACGAAGACCATGCCCAACGTGCCTGTTTCGCCGCGCTGGAAATGCAGGCCGAGGTTCGTCGATTTGCTGACGATCTGCGCTTAAAGAAAGG
>JAZKEM010000061.1:0-8131 GCA_040387055.1 Pseudomonadota bacterium
GCCCAAACATTTGAGCAAGGCGATTTCATCGCGCAGTTTCGTACCGTGCTGATGCGCGCTGAGTGCAATGGCTGCAGCAGCGAGCAGAGTAGCGGCCAGCACTGCGATATCGAGAAATTGTCCAGCACGATTGATCGCATTACGAACTTCAGGACGTGCGTCTTGTGGCGATACACGCTTCACACCTTTAGGTAAGCTCAACGCGTTCAACACTTCGCGCTGTACATTATTACCCGTCGCCATCAATGCGTACTGCGCACGCGAACCAGGGCCGAGTAGTTGGCTCTCAGGCAGATCTTCTGCATTCATCAGAAAACGCGGCGCAAGGTCCATGAAGCCGCCACCACGATCAGGCTCGCTGTCGACGATTGCACTGACACGAAATTGACTGGCTCCGGCTTGTACAACAGCGCCCGACTTAAGCCCCAGCGCCGTCCACAGTTTGAGATCAACCCAAGCTTCTCCACGTGGCGGTGCGTTTTGCGCCGATCGCACCACGCCAAACGGTTGATCCGTAATACGCAGAACACCACGTAAAGGATAATTGCTACTCACCGCTTTAACCGACGCAAGCGCCGTTGCATCCCCATTCAGCACAACGCTAGGAAACTGCATCGCCTGTGCGACTGCAGCTGCATTCGCGTTAACGAACTTGCTCACATCCGGCGTGAACGGATCGCGTGAGGTGAAAATCAGATCCGCGCCCATCGTGTCGCCAGACTGATTCACCAACGCTGAGCGCACACGCTGCGAGAACAAGCCAACTGCGGAGACTGCTGCGACAGCAACAACGAGTGCAAGCGCCATAATCAGCAACTCACCTGATCGCCAACTGCGGCGCAGACGACGCATGGCAAATTTAAGCGCGGCGATCACAGCATCACTCCGAATAACACACGCTTACTCATACAAACGACCTTGACGTAGCGTGACCGTGCGCTGGCAACGCGCAGCAAGTGCGGTGTCGTGTGTCACCAGAATCAATGTAGCGCTGCTACCGCGATTGAGTTCAAACAAAAGGTCGATGATGCGCGCACCGGTTGCCGTATCGAGATTGCCGGTGGGCTCATCAGCAAACAGAATTTTTGGCTCACCCGCAAAAGCGCGTGCGATAGCAACGCGCTGTTGTTCGCCGCCAGACAACTGATAGGGATAGTGCGTTAGTCGCTTGCCAAGACCCACTTGCTCCAATGCTGCGCGAGCACGATCACTGGCATCAGCACGGCCTGCAAGCTCTGCAGGCAACATCACGTTCTCAAGTGCGGTGAACCCCGCCAGCAACTGAAAAGACTGAAACACAAAACCGACACGGCCAGCTCTAAGCGCGGCACGCGCATCCTCGTCCATGCCGTTGAGCGTCTGACCCGCGAGCGCGATTTCGCCGCTGCTGGGCAGGTCCAAACCCGCGAGCAAAGACAATAAGGTGGTTTTACCCGACCCACTGGCGCCGACAATGGCGAGCGATTCACCCGCTGCAACTTGCAGGTCGACTCCATCCAAAATCGTCAGCGGTTCGCTGCCGCTGGTAATCTGTTTGCTCACTTTTCTGGCAACGACGGCGTCTGACATGTTTTCTCGGCTCTTGGGGATCAGCGTTTTTTTGGGCAGTTTATTGGTTTGCCTGACAGCATCAGCGGCGCAACCACCGACGATTCTGGTACTCGGCGACAGCCTCAGCGCAGCCTATGGCATCAGTGTTGACCGCGGTTGGGTCGCTTTGTTGCGCGAACGTTTGGCGCAGGCAGGCTACCCGCACCGCGTGGTCAACGCCAGCATCAGTGGCGAAACCACAAGTGGCGGTCTGCAACGTCTGCCTGCGGCAATGGAAACGCATCGTCCAAAAATTGTTCTGATCGAACTCGGCGGCAACGATGGCCTGCGTGCGCAACCGCTGAAACTGATGCGCGCCAATCTTGAAGCGATGGCGAAACTCAGCAAAGCGCATCAGGCTCAGCCGGTCATTTTTGAAATGCGGATTCCAGCCAATTACGGCGCGACTTATGCCAATGGATTCCACGCCGTCTTCGGCGAAGTGGCTAAAAGCACGAAACTGCCGATGGTGCCGTTCTGGCTCAACGCCATTGCAAGCGATCCCAAAGCATTTCAGGACGATGGCATCCATCCGAACGAAGCGGTGCAAGCAAAGCTGCTCGATGCCGTGTGGCCAACATTGAAACCGCTGCTGAAGAAATAAAACCCGCTTGCGATCCCGTATCGAAGCCCGCCGACTGGCGGGCTTTTTCATCGCAGGCCATAACAAGAAATACAAACGCGCTGCATCCCATGTGCGAGAGGCCTCGTATCAGTCAATGAATCTGGAGATTGTCATCTCGGACACTCTCAAATGTTATTAAATAGAACATTAAATTATTATGATTGATATATACGCACAAGCAGCTCGTCTATCCTCCAAAGAACGGGGTAATGCGATTCGGAGCTGCGCATGAAGATCGCGGTAATCGGCAGCGGCATTTCTGGCCTTTCGGCAGCACGTTACTTGTCGCGAAGCCACGACGTGACCTTGTTTGAACAAGATGATCGCGTGGGCGGACACACCAACACCATTGCAGTCCCAACACCTGAAGGCGTTGTGCCAGTCGATACAGGTTGGATCGTTTACAACGGTATCAACTACCCCAATCTCACCGGCCTGTTTCAGGAACTGCACGTAGCTACACGCGATACGCAGATGTCGTTCAGCGTGTCACTCGGTGGCGGCGCTTACGAGTGGAAAGGCAGCGATCAACTGTTCTCAGTTTTTGCACAGCCGTCCAATCTGTTCAGCCTCTCGCATATCCGCATGCTGCTGGACATTCTGCGCCTCAACAAACTGTGCAACGCGCTACTCAAGAGCGGCGCATTACCATCGGGGTCGCTTGGCGATTTTCTGAAAGCAGAAAAATTCTCGGTCGAATTACAAAGCCGCTATCTATTGCCGATGGCCGGCATGATTTGGAGCTGCTCACCTAAGAAAGCCACCGAATATCCCGCTGCAGATTTCATGCGCTTCTTCGATTCGCATGGCTTGTTCACGACCATGGATCAGCCGCAGTGGCAGACTGTGATTGGCGGTAGCCACACTTACGTCAAGAAGATTCTTGCAGAGCTCAAAGCAGATTTACGCTTGCAAGCAAGGGTCAGCGCAATACGCCGTGAGAAAGATGGCGTGGCCGTAACCAGCGCAAACGGCACCGATATATTTGAGCGTGTGGTCTGCGCAACGCATAGCGATCAAGCTCTGAAGCTACTGCAAGATGTTGCAGCCGATGAGCGCGAAATTCTCGGCGGCATTCCTTACAACCAGAGCCGCTGCGTGCTTCACACCGACGAATCCTTTTTGCCACAGCGCAAAGCTGCGTGGGCAAGCTGGAATTATCTGCACCCCTTCGATGAAATTCACGACCGCCGCATCTCCGGCAGTTATTGGATGAATCTGTTGCAAGGGATTCCGGGGCCAGTCAATTACATCGTCACACTGAATCCACAACGCGAAATTCCACGCGACAAGATCATTTACGAAATCGACTACGATCATCCACATTACGGCGCTTCATCGCTGATGACGCACGAACGCATAGGACAGATTCAAGGTCGTGGCGGTTTGTGGTGGGCTGGCGCCTGGTGCGGTTATGGCTTTCATGAAGATGGGCTCAAGTCAGGCTTGCGCGCGGTGCAGGGCATCGACGCAAACTGCTTGCCAAACTGGGCGACGAATCTCGGCTCAGAAGTCAGGCATCGCGAAAAAACCGTCATCGACATCGGCACGCCTGAGCTTGCTCTCTGATGTCTGATTCGAACGCCGCCGCCCATCTCTACACCGCACGCGTAATGCATCGCCGCTTGGTCGCGCCGTTCTATCGCTTTGTCTATCGCGTGTTTTATCTGCTGCTGGATATCGATCGCATTGACGAAGCCGCTGCCGGCTTGCGCCTGTTCTCACATAACCGCTTCAACCTGTTGTCCTTCCACGACCGCGACCACGGGTCACATAAGTCGGGCGCATTACGCATCTGGGCAGAAGAAATTCTGCACACCGCCAATATTGATCTGGCCGGTGGTCGCATCCGCCTGCTGTGCATGCCCCGTCTGTTCGGATATGCCTTCAATCCCATCAGCCTTTGGTACTGCGAACACGCGGATGGCAGCTTGCGCGCCGTCATTACCGAAGTGCGCAACACCTTTGGCGAAAAGCACTGTTATCTGCTCGCATCCAATGGCAATCCAATGCCGTATATGCAGCCATACGAGACCGAAAAGTGCTTCCACGTTTCACCCTTTTTCGATCTGGTTGGGCGTTACCGTTTTACCTTGAGTGAGCCGTCTGAGCAGCTACGCGTGTTGATTCATGAAACGCGTGAAGGCCAGCCGATTCTCGATGCGACGCTTGCAGGTGAGCGCCGCACGCTCAGCGACGGCAATGTTCTTAAGCAGGTCCTGATGTTGCCGTTGATGACGTTCAAGGTCGTTGCCGGCATTCATTGGGAGGCATTGAAAATCTGGTTACGCGGAGCGCGATTCCATCGCAAGCCCGCTGCACCAAAACTTGATGTGACTTGAGCACGACATGAAAAAAGAACAGACAGAAGTCACCAACAACAATCGCCAGATAATGCCCGCAGACGGCTTTTCCCCAGCGCTGCCAGAGATGCTAAGCAAGCACAGCAACGGCCTCAGCTGGGGCCTGCGCACGCTGATGTTCATGCTCAAGGGCATACAGATCGGCCAGCTCGATGTGCATTTGCCGAATGGCGAAACACGGCATTTCCGCGGCAGTTCGCGGCCAGAGCTGCATGGCGTTCTTAATATTCGCAATGGCTCCATGATTCGCCACGTACTCAAGAATGGCGAAGTGGGTTTTGGTGAAGCCTTTATGGACGGCCTCTGGGACTCACCAGATCTCACCGCACTACTGACCGTGATGTATCTCAACGAGCCGCATTACCTCGGCCCTTACGAAAAGAATTTCATCTCTCGCTTTCTGGGTTGGCTCAAACACAAGAGCCGCGCCAATACCAAGAAGAAAGCGCTTGAGAACATTCAGTATCACTACGATCTCGGCAACAGTTTTTACAAACTGTGGCTGGATGACACGATGGCGTACTCGAGCGGCATTTTTCGCCGCGAAGAGTCAATGGATGCCCCGTCCGCTGTGTTTAAAAAGCCCGACGACACGCTGATGGATGCACAGCTCAACAAGTTCGCCAATATGTATGAGCGACTTGAGCTCAACGCTGAGCACACACTGCTCGAAATCGGTTCTGGCTGGGGCGGCTTTGCGATTTATGCTGCACAGCGCTCAGGCTGCCGCGTGCATAGCATCACACTGTCCAAAGAACAGCTGGAAGAAGCGCAGCGCCGTGCAGAAGCGGCTGGCGTCAGTGATCACGTGAGCTTTGAGCTGCGCGATTACCGTGACATCCAAGGCCAGTACGACCGCGTTGTTTCGATCGAAATGTACGAAGCGGTGGGCGAAGAATTCTGGCCTACCTACTTCCAAGCCATTGAGCGTGCACTTAAGCCGGGTGGCCGCGCTGCAATTCAAGGCATCACGATCCACCCTGAAATTTTTGATCAGTACCGTAACAAGATGGATTTCATCCAGAAGTACATTTTCCCTGGTGGCATGCTTGCTACACCGGGCGTGTTCGCTGACGTAGCTGGGTGTGCGGGGCTAACGACAGAGCGCCCGGAATTTTTTGCTAGGGACTACGCCGATACGCTGGCCATCTGGCATCACAATGTTTTGGCAGTACGCGACACCATCGTGCAGCAATTCGACGAGCGCTTCTTACGCATGTGGCGTTATTATCTGGCCTATTGCGAGTGCGGCTTCCGGGTTGAGCGAGTCAATCTGATGCAGGTCACGCTGACCAAGCCGTAAAAATCGCGCTACTTGGGGTAGACAAAAATGAAGTTCCGTCTCGGGCTCTTTGCCCTGACCGCGCTTGTTGCATTGATCGGCATTTCGATCTGGGCCACAGGCCACATCAGCATTTCCCCAGTCATCGACAACCTTCTGGCGCAGCCCAACGCGGGCAATAACCCGTGGTTTGTGGCGACCCTGCTCGATGCTTACTTCGGCTTTTTGTGGTTCTGGGCATGGATTGCCTACAAAGAACGCTCATGGCTCAGCCGCTTGGCCTGGCTGGTTCTGATCCTCGGTTTGGGCAATATGGCGATGGCAACTTACATGCTGATTCAGCTTTACCGTTTGCCAACGGACGCCAAAATCGAAGACTTGTTGCTGCGCCGTGGCTGAAGACAGCTTCTGGCAGCGGCGCATCGTTGCGCCCATCCTTGGCCAGCTCAAACAAGGCATCACACCAGAAAAGATCGCGCTGACAGTGGCGCTCGGCAGCGTGGTGGGCGTATTCCCCATCATCGGTGCCACCACGGCGCTATGCGCTGTTATTGCATGGCGACTCAAGCTTAATCAGCCGATCATTCAGCTCATCAACTATCTGATGTACCCCATTCATCTGCTCCTGCTGCTGCCGTTTTACCGTGCTGGCGAGACCTTGTTTGGGCAAGAGCATCTGCCGATCTTTTCAATCACGGATTTGGCCCACCGTTTTGAGCTCGACCCTCTGCGCTTTCTGGCAGATTTCGGGATGGTGGGCGTTTATGGCGTGGTGGTGTGGTGCCTCGTCGCCCCGCCCAGCGCGGCCTTGCTTTACTTTGCGCTGCGCGGCCCAATTCGCGCGATGTCCGCCAGGCAAGCCACACAGGCTTAGCCCTACCACTCCATGGCGTTTTCTTAACCGTTTGGCGGCTTCGACGGTTTTAGCTAGGGCGTTGGTGAGAGTGTAGGCAAAACCCGCAACGCTTCTATCAGGCTATTTTTACTCGTCCCAAAGCCCCCCCTTTCGTTTAGCCTGATAAAGCAGACTCCATGTATTAAACTGTAGCCAACCGTGACCCGATTAACCCGCGAAATTGAAGTTCTCAAGAGTTTCCCCAAGCAGTTTGTGGCGGGACGGGAAACACTTGCACTCACGGCCTTTCCGCGACTGATTTTGCTGCTGGAAATCATCCCACGCACTGATCAAACCTATGGCGTGGGACACGAATACGACATCGTTTGCGAACTCTCCGTGATGCGCGCATCCGGCTCACAGTTCAAAATCAATGTGCACATTTCAACCTCACGCCAATGGCCCTCAGCCGAAGCCGTGATCGTGGAAGGCAATAAAGCAGATGCCGCAGGACTCGACCTCGACGCCTTGGATAGCGTGGTTTGCGAGCAGGTTTCCAGCGACGAACTGTGGAAAAAGCACGGCGCCTCGATGCGCGCGCTGATAGAACGCTGGGTAACCGAACACAGCTTGCGCAGCATCGCGACGATGAGCGATTTTGAAATTGCGACGGCTCTGCGTACGCAGTCACCAGATTTCTACAACGAGATCCTGACCTACGTCAGCACGGTCGATGTGACCAATCCCGAGATCATTCGCAGCTATATGCGTACGGCGCTGGTCCGCCCGCAGGAAGTTCGCGACAACATGCGCAACAATCCGGCCTCTGCCAAAGCGTATTCAGCAGCAGATCAGGAATTGATGGGTCAGACCATTGAGCTGAACAGCCATCAAAACGTTAAAAGCACCCGCGGCGCCGATAAAAAGCGCGCCTGAGTTTCTTTAACGCGGCGCAACATCCCCGCACTGGGCCTGCGCATACCACTGGTTTAATTTGATCGCCTGCGACGTTCCCTCAGCAGACGACCACGGCGCATAGTCTTCCGGCGCAATCGGCATGTATGGTCCGTGCTTGACCTCAAAGATCACGCCGCCAACATCCAGCGATAACACCGCATGCCAAACCCCGGCAGCATTTTCGACGACCGCACTCTCCGTGCCCAAGACCGTCCGCGCGACAACAGTTCCGCCTTCATCAAAGTGCAGCACAACAAAACGGCCGCGCAGCGGATACAACAATTCCCAGGTATGCGGGTGCCGATGCGGCCGCACATAGGTATCCTGCTCCATTGCAATCGCAAGGCGCTGAATGGGATCGGCGAGTTGTTCGTGCAGATTATGATTGGCTCGGCGACGCGGTGAAGCCTGCGCCTGCGCAGCCAGCTGATCCAAGATCTGCGGGGTGATTTGTTTCAAGAGAGGATTCCTAATCGGAC
>JAZKEM010000062.1:0-15445 GCA_040387055.1 Pseudomonadota bacterium
GCCGAGGTCGCCTGGCGTGAAGTAAAACTTTTCGTAGTAGCCCGGATCGTCCGGGATATGCATCTTGCGATAAGTGCCTGCGAGAGAGCCATCGCGCTCAAGCACTACGGCAGTGTTGTGATACAGCCCAGGTGCACGCTTCTCGAATAACGAGCCGACGATGACGATGTCGAGTTCTTTTGCGAGTGCGCCGAGCCAAGCGGTGGAGTTGCCGGGAATCGGTTCGGCCAGATCAAACAGATCAGTACTTTCGTGCTGGCAGAAATACAAAGAGGTGTGCAGTTCTTGCAGCAGCACCAATTGCGCGCCACCCGCCTTGGCGGCGCGGATGCCGTCTTCCGACATCTTCAGATTGGTGTCGCGATCCGACGTGCAAGGCTGCTGCACCAGACCGACGCGCAGCGTTTTCGATTTGATAGGCGATTTCATATTCGAGACCTTTCTCATTTAGCTGGGCGATGCAGCGTGCCCATGACCCAATCCGCAATCGGATACGTGATATTGAAATGATAGTGCACCATTAAGCTCTGATCGTGGTGCAGTGTGTGATGACGGCGCAATGCGGCCATGCCGGGCAGGCGCGCAATCCATGAGCTGGCGGGCACGTGATACGAGAAATGCAGCAATTCGTAGTTTAAAAAATACGCAGTGCCCGTTGCCGCAAACAACCAGCCGACATTGCTGGAAATGCCCCAGCTCAGCAATAGCGTGATGGGCGTGCCAAAGGCGAACAGGAAAAACATAATCAGAATTGGCGGAAACAGCACCGCTTTGAAATCCCGCGAGCTGCCAAACGCCATTTCGCGCTCGGTAAAAAAGCGATGATGCTGACGCGTGTGCCGCTCAAAAATCTTGCCGAGAAATTTGCGTGGGTGATGCATCGGTCCACGGTGACCAAAGTATTCGGCAAAATTTACGTAGAGAAAGGTCAGCGGAATGGTTAGCCATTCCAGCGTACGCACTGCGTCTACCTGTGCAATGCAAACGACGATGAACGCTAGCGAGGCTGTAACGGTGAACGCGAAATGCGCCCAACCGCTATAGCGCGGGCCGATGAACTGTTCGCGATACTCCTCGCGAAAACGTTCGACCGACTCACTCATTCATTGCTCTCCGATTAAGGTGTCGCTGGAATCTGCATAGTGACGCAGTGCAGACTACCGTATTGATTGATCAATGCGCGGCAATCAATGCCAATCACGTTGCGATTCGGAAAGTGTGGACGCAGACGTTCCAGTGCAATCGGATCGTTTTTGGCGTCGCCATAAAGTGGCACGAGTACGGCACCGTTCATGATCAAAAAGTTGGGATAGCCTGCAGGCAGGCGTTTGCCATCTTCATCAAAAATCGCAGCGGGCAAGGGCAGTGGCACCAGCGTGTAAGGCTGACCGTCGTCGGTGCGCAGGGCTTGCAGCTCGCGCTCCATCGCTTTCAGATCATCGTAATGCTCATCGTTATGATCATCACAAGCTTGATACGCAATCGTGCGTGCGTTGCAGAAGCGCGCGATGGTGTCGATGTGACCATCGGTGTCATCACCAATCAGATCGCCGTGCGTCAGCCACAGTACGCGTGAGAGGCCCAGCCATGCTTTGAGTTTTTCTTCGATCTGCATTTTGCAGAACTGCGGGTTACGCGTTTGCGCAAGCAGGCAGCGCTCGGTGGTGAGCAATGTGCCGAGGCCGTCGGATTCAATGCCGCCACCTTCGAGTACAAAGTCCAGCGTTTCGACCGGTGCGGTGAGAGCGCCGAGATCAGCGAGTTGGCGCGTGACGGTGTTGTCGAGTGTCGCGTCGAACTTATTGCCCCAGCCGTTGAAGATGAAATCCAAATGCACGGGTTTGCCAGCGCGGAACACGGTAACGGGACCATGGTCGCGTGCCCACACATCATTGCTGCGCACGGCGTGAATCTTGATGCGCTCGCCAATGGCGCCAGCTTTTGTCAGGCGCTGTTTGAGCGCGGCGGGATCAAGACCGTAGCCAATGATCACATCTTGGTAGTGGCTGATGGCTGCAGCGAGCTCGATGAAATTACGTTCAACGGCTTCAAAGTGTTTGGCGAAATCGCCATCAGCACGCGGCCAGGTCAGTTGGATAGCGCTTTGCGGCGCCCATTCGGCCGGAAAAATCGTGCTGTGGATGGTTTGCAGTGAAGGGGTCATCAGGAACTCACAAATGAAGCGGGGGCGCTTTCGCGCAACATCAATGAAACGGGGCGCTTTCGCGCCCCGGTTAGGTATCCCATTTTACCGCGCTGAGAGCCTCAGGGCGCGGCTTTGAGCTCTTCTTTACGATGAATTTCGGCCGGCTGGTCTGGACGCACGGCGTCAACCACGTGGGTATTTTCAAAGAATACTGAGAAACCTGCGTAATCCCAGCGCGTAATGGGCGGCTGGCGTGGCTGGCCACCACCCACAGCGGGGTGTTTGACCTGTGGCTCGCCAAACTCCTTGGCGACTTGGGCCATTCCGGCGCCTTTGCGTGGCAGATTGATCAGCGTTGGTGCGGCAGCGGGGATCGAGGTCGAAGCGCTGGGGACGGCTTCTTCCGCGGTTTGCGGCATCGATAAATTGTCTGCATGAGCAGTCGTATAGACCATCAACGCGCTCATTGCCGCCAGTAATAAGGTCTTTTCCATAAGTCACTTAGCCCTGAATCTTGGCGTGGACTATAACACCGCTATGGAGGCGGACAAAGCGTCGAATGTGGGTACTTCAATATATAGTTGTCAGCTATTGTGGACAACGACTCTGGACAGGCACACAGCTTGCGTACCGACGGCAATGGATTCCCCGACTTTCCCCATTCAATTCCTTAACAAGCCCGACCTCGGTCAAGGGGCGGTTGCGGCGTGGAGTCGTGAAGAAGGAGCGGTGGTCGATCGTCTGGGTCGCCGTAAACGCAAGTTACGAGTATCGCTGACGGACCGCTGCAATCTGCGTTGTCCTTATTGCATGCCGGATCAGCCGCAATGGCTGCCAAAAGATCAGATCCTGCGGCAAGAAGAGTTGATGCGCCTGCTCAAATTGTTTGTGGGTCGATTGGGTATTCAAGAGCTGCGACTGACGGGTGGTGAACCGCTGCTGCGTAAAGATATCAACCAGATTATTGAGCAATGCCAAGCACTGCGGGCTCAGGGTTTAGAGCGGGTTTCGCTTACCAGTAATGGCATCTTGCTCGGCGCACGCGCCAAGGCTTTATTAAATGCGGGACTGGATGATGTGAATGTCAGTCTCGATGCGATGGATGAAACCGTATTTGCTCGCATGTCTGGTGGCCACGGCAGTGCAGCAGAAGTCACTGCCGGTATTCTCGCTGCGCGAGATGTGGGTTTACCGGTCAAGATCAACACCGTCGTAATGCGCGGCTACAACGAAAGCGAAATTTTGCCGCTCGTGCGCTGGGCGCGTTCGCAGCAAGTGCCGCTACGTTTCATCGAGTTCATGCCGCTGGATGGCAGCGGCGCATGGTCGGCAGAACGCGTAGTTCCAGAAGCTGAAATGCTGGCGCCATTGCGTGATGAGCTTTCCTTGGAAGCGATGCCCGTCACCGATGATCCCGCCCGCTATTACCGCGTGAGCGGCGACTACACGCTTGGCGTGATATCCACTATTTCAAAACCGTTTTGTCAGCGTTGTGACCGTTTGCGTCTCACTGCGACTGGTGAACTCTATTCATGTTTGTTCTCAGCTACGGGCCGCGATTTGCGCGCGCCGTTGCGTAGTGGGGCAGACGATGAAGCACTACTGAATGCAATCCGTGGGCATGTTTGGTTTAAGGAAGAAGGTTATGCAGCGACGGGTTACGTTGAGCGTCCGATTAGCATGCATGCACTCGGAGGCTGATCTGTGCAGATCACTGTAGAACTCAATGGAGTGCTGTGCCGTCTTGCTGGTGTACAAAGTCTCACTGTGGAGCTTGGCAATTCAGCGACTGTTGCGGATGCGATGGCTCTTGTCGAGGAACGTATTCCTAATGCAGCAGATCGCCTTGAAATCACTGCTATCGCCATTGGCGACTCTTTGGTTCATCGCAATACACCTTTAATGGGCGACGAGACTCTCGTATTGATCCCACCGGTGAGTGGCGGCTAACAATGAATCGTCTGACCGATCAAACTCTCGATATCGAATCACTCATCGCGCAAACCGATGATCCTGATTGTGGCGCGCTCGTCGTTTTCGGCGGTGCTGTGCGTCTGGATGATGGCGTCCAAGCCATCGACTACACCGCTTATGCGCCGCTCGCTGAAAAAGCTTTAGCTGAGATAGAGCAAGAAACGTTGCAACGTTTTGACATTCGCCATTGCCGACTCGTGCATCGCACCGGCTTACTCAAACTTGGCGAGTTATCTGTTGTCGTCGTTGTGCGAGGCGGTCATCGTGGCCCAACATTTGAAGCTGCGCGCTGGGCGATTGATACGCTCAAGCAGCGCGTGCCGGTGTGGAAAGAAGAACACTATCTTGATGGTCGCAGCACCTTCGTTGAAGGCCAACACATCCAAGCGAAATCAGAAAACTAAAATGGCAAAAGAATTTCTACCGTTGTCGATTAGTGTTCTCACCATCTCCGACACACGCACGCTGGACAACGATACTGCGGGCGATACGCTGATTCAGCGCCTGACGCAGGCCGGCCACAAACTCGCCGAGCGTGCGATTGCACCAGACAGCATTTACCGCATTCGTGCTGTCGTCTCGAACTGGCTGGTGGATGACAAAACACAGGTGATCCTCACCACTGGCGGCACCGGCGTTACTGGTCGTGACGGCACGCCGGAAGCGATTACGCCGCTGCTCGATAAAGAGCTGGTTGGTTTCGGTGAACTGTTCCGCGCAATCAGCTATCAGCGCATTGGTAGTTCGTCGATGCAGTCTCGTTGTCTCGCGGGCGTGGCTAACGGCAAATATATTTTCTGTGTGCCGGGCAGTGTGGATGCTTGCGAAACGGCTTGGGATCATTTGCTGCTGACGCAGTTGGATGCGCGCACTGTGCCGTGCAACTTTGCGAAGTTGGTGCCGCGACTTACTGAGCGCTGAGTGCATCAATGAAGGTGCGGATTCTTGTCGCTATTACACTATTGCTCTTCAGCATTATTCCAGCGTTTGCCCAGTCGAAAGTCGATTCCGTTAGGGTGGTGAAGTCAGAGCGAAAACTCTTTTTGCTCAGTGCTGGCACTGTATTGAAAGAGTTTTCCGTCTCGCTTGGAGAAAATCCCTTAGGGCACAAACAGAAAGAGGGAGATGAAAGAACGCCAGAGGGAAAATATGTTCTGGATTACAAGAAAGAAGATAGTGGCTATTTCAGAGCTATTCATATTTCTTATCCGAACGCAGCGGATATAGAAAGTGCGCGTCAGCGTGGAGTGAAACCCGGTGGTGCGATTATGATCCACGGCCAGAAAAATGGTTTCGGATGGTTGGCCAAGCTTACGCAGCGTTTTGATTGGACTAACGGATGTGTTGCACTTGTTGATGAAGATATGGAGCAAGTTTGGACTCTCGTCGATATCGGAACTCCTATTGAGATTGTTCCGTAGTCTCGTAGCCATTTAATAACTCTTCTAGGCGTTGACGCTCCTCCGGCGTATTCACGCTCCAAAACTCTCGTGGCCATTCTTCATAGCTGACAGTCGTGGCCTGATGCCGGCGTAGCCATGCAATCACACTGCGCTCACCATCAGCGAGTGCTTGTCGAAGGTCGTCTCGCAGGCCGCGTGATAACAGGCAGCACACCGGCATTGGCCCGTCACTCGTGCACACGAATGCAGCAGATGAACCATTTTGTCTCACGGCTGCGCACAATCTCAGCGCAAGATCGTCGGGTAATCGTGCTGCATCAACGGGCACAAAAAGCACCCAATCGGTGCGCGCAACATCAAGGGCTGCACTGATTCCAGCGAGTGGGCCAGCAAAATCCGAGACCAAATCGGCGACGACCGGCCAGCCAAATTGAGCGTATTCGTCGATGCCGCGGTTGGCGTTAATCAGGCCTGTATTTACCTGCGTTTGTAGGCGATCAAGCACTCGCTGAATCAGAGGGGTTCCAGCGACCTCTAGCCAACCTTTATCCACACCACCCAAACGCGTGCCCATACCGCCTGCGAGTACGCAGCCGGTGAGGGCGAAATCGGGCACTGAGTTGGTGCGTGTCATGAAATCCTGTTTAGCGGGGTCACCGATCTAAAGTGGCACGCGCGTTGCCTAGTTAGATTCAGTTCTTACTAATGGCAGGAGTTTAAACGTGAAATTGATGCACAAGGCGACTCGCATCGAGCTATTCAGTTTCAGTACGCCGCAAATGCGCGCTTTTCATCTGACTTGGATGGCATTTTTCGTCTGCTTCTTCGGCTGGTTTGCCTGCGCACCGCTGATGCCGGTGATCAAAGGTGAATTTGGTTTAACCAAGGATCAGATCGCCAATATCAACATCGCTGCGGTTGCGGTGACGATTCTGGTACGCCTCATCATTGGCCCCATGTGCGACCGTTTCGGACCGCGCAAGGCGTACACCGGTTTGCTGTTGCTGGGCGCGCTGCCAGTGATCGGCGTGGCGTTCTCGCAGAGCTATGAAGCTTTCTTGTTCTTCCGCTTGGCCATTGGCGCCATCGGTGCCAGCTTCGTGATCACGCAGTTCCACACTTCGGTGATGTTTGCGCCGAACGTCGTCGGCACCGCTAACGCAACCGCTGCAGGCTGGGGCAACCTCGGTGGCGGCATGGCGCAAACGCTGATGCCACTGATCCTCGCCGCGATTGTGTTGATGGGTGTGGAGCAGTCATTGGGCTGGCGCATCGCGCTGGTCGTTCCAGGCGTGCTGATGGTGATCATGTCGTTCTTCTACTGGCGCTATACGCAGGATTGCCCAGAAGGTAACTACTCAGAACTGCGCGCCAGCGGTGAGATGGTGTCATCGGGCAAGCGCGAGGGTTTTCAGAGTTTCAAGCTCGCAGCATCTAACTATCGCGTCTGGTTGTTGTTCCTGACCTACGGTGCCTGCTTCGGTGTGGAAATCTTCATCCACAACATGGCGGCACTTTATTACGTTGATAAATTTGGTCTTTCGCTGAAGGCAGCAGGCTTTGCGGCCGGTAGTTTTGGTTTGCTGGCACTGTTTGCCCGCGCAATGGGTGGCTTGTTCTCTGATCGCGTAGCGCAGAAGCGCGGCCTCAACGGTCGTACCGCACTGTTGTTCGCACTCATCGTTGGCGAAGGTGTCGGCTTGCTGTGCTTCTCCTTGATGGACAGCGCCGCACTCGCAGTGGCTGCGATGCTGGTATTCGGTCTGTTTACCCACATGGCCTGCGGCGCAACTTACGCGCTGGTGCCGTTCATTGATCGCAAGGCGCTGGGCGGTGTGGCCGGCATCATCGGCGCGGGCGGCAACGTTGGCGCAGTGGCGGCCGGGTTCTTGATGAAGGGCACGGCTAGCACTCAGGAATGTCTGTTTATCCTCAGCATCTTCGTCATCGCAACCGCGGTGTGCTCGCTGCTGGTTCGTTTCTCTGCCGAAGCTCACAGCACTGAGCGCAAGGCTTTCGAAGACGCACAGGCGCAGCGCGCGGCAGAAGCCGGAAAAGGCTTATCCGGCGAAGCAGTCGCTGCTTAAGGCTTAACAAAAAGGGCGGCGCGACCTCATCGCGCCGCCCTTTTTTGTGGCTGCAACCCTAGCTCGCCCCATTTGGGGGCAAATATCTACTCGTAAAGTGGTATTTGATGCACGAAGTTGGCACGCCGCTTGCTCCAAAGCTCTTGTAAGCAGTTATCCGCAAGTTAGTGAGGGGCATGAACGTGAAGCAGCGCATTGTCGTGGTCGGCAACGGTATGGTCGGACACAAGTTTCTGGAGCGCGTCGCCAGCAGCGGCGTCGATGTTGAGTTGACGGTGTTGTGCGAAGAGCCGCGTCCGGCTTATGACCGCGTCCATCTTTCAGAATTTTTTGCAGGCAAAACCGCCGCAGAGTTGTCCTTGGTGACTGAAGGTTTTTTTGAAGGCAACGGTATTGCCTTGCACCTCAATGACAAAGCAGTTGCGATTGATCGCGAACAAAAAATGGTGCGCAGCTCGCAGGGCCGCGATATTGCGTACGACAAACTGGTGCTTGCCACCGGTTCTTATCCTTTCGTTCCACCGTTGCCTGGCAAGGATCGCCCCGGCTGCTTGGTCTATCGCACCATCGAAGATTTGGAAGCGATCACCGCTAGCGGCAAGGAAGGCAAAGTTGGCGTCGTCGTCGGTGGTGGTTTGCTCGGGCTTGAAGCCGCAAAGGCGCTGAAGGATCTCGGTCTTGAAACGCATGTTGTTGAATTTGCGCCGCGCTTGATGGCCGTGCAGGTCGATGATGGCGGTGGCCGCATCCTTCGAAAGAAGATTGAAGAAATCGGCGTGCGTGTGCACACCGGCAAGAACACGCTGGAAATTGTTGACGGCGAGAAACACCGCCACAAGATGAAATTTGCTGATGGCTCCGAACTGGAGACCGATGTGATCCTGTTCTCTGCTGGTATTCGTCCACGCGACGAACTCGCCAAGATCAGTGGCCTCAAGATGGGTGAGCGCGGCGGTATCGCGATCAACGATCAATGCCAGACCAGCGATCCAGACGTTTACGCCATCGGCGAATGCGCACTCTGGGGCGGCAAGATCTTTGGTCTCGTTGCACCTGGTTATCAGATGGCAATGACGGCCGCTGATCACGCACTCGGCAAGGGCGGCGATGCCTTCATGGGCGCTGATATGTCGACCAAGCTCAAGCTGCTCGGCGTCGACGTTGCTTCTATCGGTGACGCGCACGGCGCAACGCCAACTTCGCGTGTCTATGCTTTCACCGATGAAGTGAAGCAGGTCTACAAGAAACTGGTTGTCACTGACGACAACAAGTATTTGCTCGGCGCTGTAATGGTGGGCGAAGCCGAAGAGTACGGCACGCTGTTGCAGATGATGCTGAACCAGATCGCGCTGCCACAGCATCCAGAAGATTTGATCCTGCCGCAGCGTGAAGGCGGCGCAAAGTCCAGTGGCCTCGGTGTTGCTGCATTGCCAATGAGCGCGCAGATCTGTTCCTGCAACAACGTCAGCAAGAGTGCGATCTGCGAAGCAGTCGACTCCGGTTGCGTGACGCTGGGTGATCTCAAAAAGAAAACCAAGGCAGCGACGTCTTGTGGTGGTTGCAGCAGCCTGCTCAACCAAATCATGAAACATGAATTAGCGAGCCGTGGCGTTGCGGTTAATAACCACGTCTGCGAGCACTTTGCCTATTCACGCCAAGAGCTTTATCACTTGGTGCGTGTTGGCCAAATCAAGACATTCGATGCGCTGATCGAAAAGCACGGTAAAGGTTTGGGTTGCGATATCTGCAAGCCGACGGCCGCCAGCATTCTGGCGTCGTGCTGGAATGAACACATCCTCAAGCCGATGCACGCCAAGCTTCAGGACAGCAACGACTACTATCTGGCCAACATCCAGAAGGACGGCACGTACTCCGTCATCCCACGTATCCCGGGCGGCGAAATCACGCCGGACAAACTGATCGTGATCGGTGAAGTCGCCAAGAAGTACGGTCTCTATACCAAAATCACTGGTGGTCAACGTATCGACTTGCTCGGTGCGCAGATCCACCAGCTGCCGCTGATCTGGAATGAACTGATCGCCGCTGGTTTTGAGTCCGGCCATGCGTATGGCAAGTCCTTGCGTACGGTGAAGTCTTGCGTTGGTAGTACTTGGTGCCGTTATGGCGTGCAGGATTCGACCACGCTCGCCATCAATCTGGAAAACCGTTATCGCGGTCTGCGTTCACCGCACAAGATCAAGTTTGCTGTGTCGGGTTGCACACGTGAATGTGCAGAAGCGCAGAGCAAAGACGTCGGCGTCATCGCGACAGAGAAAGGTTGGAACCTTTACGTCAGCGGCAACGGTGGCATGAAGCCACGTCACGCTGATCTGCTTGCCGGTGATCTCGATACCGCAACACTGATCAAGTACATCGATCGTTATTTGATGTTCTACGTCCGCACTGCCGACCGTTTGCAGCGCACCAGTGTTTGGCTCGACAACCTTGCCGGTGGCCTCGACTATCTGAAGAAAGTCGTGATTGAAGATTCGCTCGGTATCGCGACAGAGCTGGAATCTGAAATGCAGCTGGTGGTCGACACTTACGAGTGCGAATGGAAGAAGGCTGTGGAAGATCCGCAGACCCTCAAGCGCTTCCGTCACTTTGTGAACAGCGATAAGGTCGATAACAACGTTTTGTTTGTTGAAGAGCGTGGCCAGATTCGTCCGGCCAGTCTCGACGAGCGCACACATGCTCGTAAGCAGCGTTTGGGAGAGGCAGCATGAATCAGAATCTGCCAAACCCTTTAGATCAAGTTGTCGACATCTGTGCGCTTGAAGACATCCTGCCGGACACCGGCGTCTGCGCTTGGCTCGATGAGCGTCAGGTTGCCGTATTCCGCGTAGGTCATGGCGAAGAGCTTTATGCCATTGGTAACTACGACGCCAACAGCGGTGCGAATGTTCTTGCACGTGGTTTGGTCGGCGACTTAGGCGGGCGCGTTGTTGTTGCATCGCCCATCTACAAGCAGCACTACGATCTTAAGACCGGCGAGTGCATTGAAGATCCGATTGCTTCTGTGCGTGCGTACAAAGCGCACGTCGTTGATGGTCGTGTACGCGTGACCGTTCCGACCAGCAAAACCAACAGCAGTGGCCGCAAAGAACATTTGGTTGTCATCGGCAACGGTATGGCGGCTATGCGTGTTGTCGAAGAGCTGCTGCGTATTGCACCAGAGCTTTACGACATCACCGTGTTCGGCGCTGAGCCACACGGCAACTACAACCGCATTCTGTTGTCGCCGGTGCTTTCGGGGGAAAAGCAGATTGAAGAAATCATGCTCAACACGCGTGAATGGTATGGGCGTCACGGCATCGCGCTGCACACCTCTGATCCGGTAGTACAGATCAATCGCCGCGAACGCACGGTGCGCGCGCAGAGCGGCTATGAAACCAAGTACGACCGTATTTTGTTGGCGACAGGCTCCAATCCTTTCATCATCCCGGTGCCGGGCAACGATCTGAAGGGCGTGGTCAGCTTCCGCGATCTGCATGACGTTGATGAAATGATTGATGCGTCAAAGGCAGGCAAGTACGCCGTTGTAATCGGCGGTGGTTTGCTCGGTCTTGAAGCCGCCAATGGCCTGATGCGTCAGGGCATGAAAGTAACGGTTGTGCATCTGATGGATAGCTTGATGGAGCGTCAGCTCGACAAGCACGCTGGCGCAATGCTTAAGGCTTCACTCGAAGCGCGTGGCCTCACCTTTATGATGGAAGCGCAGACCGAGGAGATTCTCGGTCACGAGCATGTCATTGGCGTGCGCTTCAAGGACAACGACACTGTGATCCCCGCCGATTTGGTGGTGATGGCGGTGGGTATCAAGCCGAATATCGAACTGGCGCAAAGCTGCGGTCTGCGCTGTGGCCGTGGGGTGATCGTTGATGACACGCTGCAGACGTTTGATCCACGCATCTATGCCGTGGGCGAATGCGTCGAACACCGTAAGGCGACTTATGGTCTCGTGGCGCCGCTGTGGGAACAGGCCAACGTCTGCGCCACGCATCTCGCGCAGATGGGCTTTGCTCACTACAAGGGCTCCATCACGTCCACAAAGCTCAAGGTCACTGGCATTGATTTGTTCTCAGCTGGCGATTTCATGGGCGGCGAAGGTACAGAAGATCTGGTGATGCGCGATCCCAAGCGTGGCGTCTACAAGCGCCTCGTGATCAAAGACAATCGCATCAAAGGTGCTGTGTTGTTCGGCGATGTTGCCGACGGCCCTTGGTATTTCGAGATGATGCAGAAAAATACGGACATCACGTCGATTCGTCAGAAGCTGCTCTTTGGTCAAGCGTTCTGCGAACCTGCGTAGACGGTAAGATCCTGCAATGAATGCAGTTAAAACAACTTGTCCTTACTGTGGGGTCGGATGCGGCGTGCTGGCCACGCCAAGAAAAGACGGCGTTGATATTGCTGGCGATCCTCAGCACCCATCGAACTTTGGCAAGCTCTGCGTAAAGGGTTCTGCCCTAGGCGAAACACTGGGTGATGAGGGTCGTCTGTTGTATCCACAGTTGCGCGGAGAACGCGTGGGTTGGGATGCAGCGCTCGATCATGTTGCGCAAGGTTTCCGCAAGATCATCGATGAACATGGCCCTGATGCAGTGGCGTTGTATGTCTCAGGCCAGTTGCTGACGGAGGACTACTACGTCGCCAACAAGTTGATGAAGGGCTACGTTGGTACGGCTAACATCGACACCAATTCGCGTCTCTGCATGTCTTCCGCTGTGGCGGGACACAAGCGCGCATTCGGCGAAGACTTGGTGCCCATCAGCTATGAAGATCTGGAGTTGGCGGACCTCGTGGTGCTCGTGGGCTCCAACACCGCGTGGTGTCATCCAATTCTGTTTCAGCGCATCGTCAAGGCTAAAGAAAAACGCCCTGAGATGAAGATCGTTGTACTCGATCCTCGTCGGACTGCGACCTGCGAGTTGGCGGATCTGCATCTGCCGCTGCGCGCAGGTACTGATGTGACGCTGTTCAACGGCTTGCTGACGTATCTACATCAGCACGGTGTCGTCGATACAAAGTTTGTGGACGGCCACACCAACGATGTTGAACGCACGCTAGCGATTGCCGATAACACCGCAGGTGATTTGCGCTCTGTAGCGCGCGCCTGTCGCCTCGAGCCTTCAGTGCTCGGCGAGTTCTATCGCATGTTTGCTCGTACTGAAAAAGTCATCACGGCTTTCTCGATGGGCGTCAATCAATCCGGCGCTGGCACCGACAAGGTCAATAGCATCATCAACTGTCACTTGCTGACCGGCCGCATCGGCAAGCCCGGCATGGGACCTTTCTCGATCACAGGTCAGCCCAATGCGATGGGTGGGCGTGAAGTCGGTGGCCTCGCCAATATGCTCGCTGCGCACATGGAGCTGGGCAATGCGCAGCATCGTGAAATCGTGCGGGAGTTCTGGAAGAGCCCCGCCATCGTTGCCAAGCCCGGCTTGAAGGCGGTTGATCTGTTCAATGCGATTGATGAAGGCAAGGTTAAAGCCGTGTGGATCATGGCGACCAATCCGGTGGTGTCGTTGCCGGATGCAGACAAGGTGAAGTCCGCGCTGAGTAAGTGCGAACTGGTGGTGGTCTCCGACATCATCGAAAAAACTGACACCGCTGTTTACGCGCATGTGCTGCTGCCCGCTGCAGGTTGGGGCGAGAAAGATGGCACGGTGACCAACTCAGATCGCCGCATTTCACGTCAGCGTGCATTCCTGCCATTGCCGGGAGAAGCCAAGCCCGACTGGTGGATCATTGGCGAAGTCGCCAAGCGCATGGGTTACACGGAAGGTTTTAATTACGAAGGCGTGCATGAAGTTTTTGACGAACATGCGCGTCTATCGGCATATCGTAATGAAGGCTCGCGCTGTTTTGATATCAATGGTTTAACTGGCCTTGATCAGGCGGGCTTTGATGCGATGGCGCCGGTGCAGTGGCCGGTAAATCAAGACAACAAAGGTACGGTGCGCCTGTTTGAAGATCGTCGCTTCTTCCATGCAGATGGCAAGGCACGCTTTATTCCAACCTCGCCACGTGGGCCGGCGTATGCAACCGATGCGGAATTTCCGCTGGTGCTGAACACGGGCCGTATTCGCGATCAGTGGCACACGATGACGCGCACGGGTCGTTCAGCAAAGCTGGCGAGTCATATTCCCGAACCTTACGTCGACATGCATCCACACGATGCGTTGATGAGCGGCGTGCGCGATGGTGAGCTTGTACGTGTAGCTACGCGCTGGGGCGCATTGGTCGCACGACTCAAGACCACGGCAGAGCAGGGACGTGGCGCGGTGTTTGTGCCGATTCACTGGAACAATCAATTCGCATCAGACGCGCGCGTTGGTGCGTTGGTGAATCCGGCAGTTGATCCGGTTTCCGGTGAGCCTGAGTTCAAGCACACGCCAGTTCGCGTAGAAGCGTTTGGTGTTGCTTGGCACGGCTTCATTCTCAGCCGTGAAGCGCTGGATGTTGATGGCGTGACTTGGTGGACGCGTATCCAAGGTCAGCAATTTATTCGTTATGAATTGGGTGGTCGTGGTGTGACATCCAGTTGGTCAGAACTTGGCCGCAGCCTGCTCAATGCACAAGACCCTGATGCCGATTGGCTGGAGTATTCGGACAAGACGGCAGGTATTTTCCGTGGCGTATTGATGGACGGCGAGCGCATCAAAGCGTGTATCTATGTTTCGCCGCGCCCTGATTTACCTTCACGCGCATGGTTGGCGGGTTTGTTCTGCAAGAAGAAGCTTGAAGATATCGATCGCGTGGGTCTGTTGGTTGGCGAGCCAGTTAATAAGCAGGCCGATACTGGGCCGACCGTTTGTTCTTGCTTCGGCGTCGGTCGTAACACGATCACGGATGCCATTCGTAAGCGCGGCCTGAAGACGGCAGGCGAAGTGACTGCTTGCCTCAAGGCCGGTGGTAATTGCGGTTCTTGCGTCCCAGAGATCAAATCGCTGATTGCGCAATGCGCAGCGATGACAGCGGAAGAAACGGCGGTTTGATGTGGGGCGGGAGTATCCCGCCCTACGTAAATTAGCGTGCGAGCTTCTGTACCAGCAACTGCGTGAGCGGTTTAAGGAAGTAAGTGCCTAGCGGAACAGCGTCGACAGTGATGCCGTGTTCTTCGAGACTCGCTGCTGTCACTGGGCCTACTGCAGCAATCATGGTTTGACGCAAACCACTGAGTAGCTCGACTTCGCGCTGTGCTTTTTGGGCGAGCTTGAAGAGGCGCTCAACTTGCGACTGACTGGTGAAAGCAATCGCATCGACTTTGTTTGCGGCGAGGCGATCAATCAGGTTGAGTACTTCAAGATCAGCGCTGTCATCGGCGTAAATGTAGGGGTAAACCTCGCGCACTTTAGCGCCAGCTTCACGCAAGAAATCCATCAGCAGCAGATTGGGTTCGGTGCCGTAATGCTGCACGCCAATTGTGCGGCCATGCAGATCGCCTGCATTGCACAGTGCTTCGATCACGCCGGGCGTAGTTGCCGGGCTCACAATCACTTCTGCACTCAGACCCAATTCGCGCAATGCTTTTGCGGGCTTGGGGCCGCGTACAAATTTGCGGACGCGTGCCAGTTCGTCGACAAACAATGGGCGCAGCGTCGGCGCATGCTGGCTAATGCTGGACAGCAGACGGCGCAAACCTTCGCCCGTCATCAGAATTAGATCGTCGCATTCACCGATGCAGAATTGATTGACCCAAGCGATGACTGGCTTGGGATCAGGTGCATCGAGAATACTCACGAGCGGGCAGCGCAGAACTTTAGCGCCACGGCGCGTGAGCAGGCCGGCAAAAATATCGAGTTCACGTGATTCTGGTATGGCAATGA
>JAZKEM010000063.1:0-5515 GCA_040387055.1 Pseudomonadota bacterium
TGAAATTTTCTGCGATGCTGATTTTCAGCGCGCTGTGGTCCATCGTGGTTTACGCGCCGGTGTGTCATTGGGTGTGGGCTGCAGACGGTTGGCTCTACACACGCGGCTTGATCGATTTTGCTGGCGGTACCGTGGTGCACATCACCGCAGGCACTGCAGCGTTGGTGGCGGCACTCGTTATGGGTCGTCGTCAAGGCTACGGCAGCCAGCCGATGATGCCGCATAACCTCACGATGACAGTGACAGGCGCAGGCATGCTCTGGGTCGGCTGGTTTGGTTTCAACGGCGGTTCTGCGTTGGCTGCAAATGGCAACGCTGGTATGGCGATCTTGGTGACGCACACCTCCGCAGCTGCAGGCGCTATCGCTTGGTCGGTAATGGAACTGGTGAAGTACAAAAAAGCATCGGCACTCGGCATGGTCACCGGCATGGTGGCGGGTCTGGGCACAATCACTCCAGCTGCAGGTGCGGTTGGCCCTGGCGGCGCGCTGTTGATTGGTTTGATTGCGGGTTACGTTTGCTTCAACGCCACGCACATCCTCAAGCGCAAATTGTTGATCGATGATTCGCTCGACGTTTTCCCAGTGCACGGTGTGGGCGGCATCATCGGTACCTTGATGGCGGGCATCTTTGCTTCCAGCACGCTCGGCGTGTTCAGCGGCAAGGGCTATGCAGAAGGCATGGACATGCTCTCGCAGCTTAGCGTGCAGGCGCTCGGTGTCGTTGCTGTTGGTGCTTACACCGCTGTCGTGACTTATGTACTGCTCAAGCTGGTGCAAAAGCTGGTCGGTCTGCGCGTAAATGCAGAAGGCGAATATGCCGGCTTGGATACTTCAGAGCACAACGAACGTGGTTACGATTTGGGCACGCTCTAAGTTCAAAGTTTACAAATGCAGTAACAAATTGGGCCGCTTTTAGCGGCCCAATTTGTTATGCGTGCCATCGCAATGTGGTTTTGTTTTGGCGTGCTTGCAACCACACAGCCACAGCGTTCCGGTACGCGGGGTCACCGTCACTTTGATCGGCTTAAAGCGGGTGTCTTTGTGTGAGCCGTCGCAGAACGGTTGCGTCAGAGAGCGCCCACATGAGCACCAAAAATATTCTCCCGGCGCCAGATCCATCATGAAAGGCTTGCATAGCGCGATCACGGGTTTTTCAGCGTCGCTCATCAGCCAATCCCATTTGTGGTTTTCCTTCAGCGATTCTAAGCGATAGACTCGGGCTAACTTGTTTTGCCGGATGGAGTATTCATGTTGATGCGGCTTTCTGTGATGGTGATGGGACTGTGCATGGCATCGTTGGCATCCGTGTCGATGGCACAGGCGGGCGTTTATAAATGGAAGGATGCCAACGGTCGCGTGCATTACGGCGATCAGGCTCCGAGTGGCGCAGAGAAGGTCAAGACTGGCCCCGATAATAGCGAAGCCGCACCCGTAGAAGGCAATGGCAGCGATGCAGAGAAGCAGCAGCAAAAGAAGATCGAAGAATGCAGTCGCAAACGTGACCAATTAACGACCTATAAGAAGGCCTCGCGCATTGTTGAAACCGACTCGCTCGGTAACAAAAAAGAATTTAACGATGAAGAGCGTCAAAAGCTGATTGATAGAACGCAGAAAGATATTGCCGATGGCTGCGGAGAATTGACGGACTCTGAAGGCGCGCCAGCTAATTAGTTTTAATTAGACGAATAAAAATAAAAATAGACAATAAATAAGAACGTTGTAGCTATAAAAAAAGCCCGAAGCGGTTACCGCTTCGGGCTTTTCTCTTTGCGACTACTTAAGCAATTTTAGCCAGCGCCTTCTTCACAAAGTTAGGCAGTGCGAACGCAGCCTTATGCGTTTCAACGTTGTAGAAGTTGGTATCCAGCGCTTCAATCGCCTTCTCGTCCAAGCGTTGTGCCAGCGGCTTGGCCTGCTTGGTGGCGATGGAACCGGACCACCAGCCCGACGGATAAATCGGCTGCGGGAAGTGCAGCAGATGGGTCTGCGCAAAACCGGCATCGCGCATGGCCTGATGCATTTCGGTGATCAGGTCGAGCAGTAACAGCGGTGATTCCGACTGCTGAACCAGCATGCCATCCGGCGCCAGTGCCTTGATGCAATCCAGATAGAACTTCTTGCCGAACAGGCCTTCGGCTGGGCCGACAGGGTCGGTCGAGTCGATGATGATCAGGTCGATCGAGCCCGGCTTGGCGTCCTTCATCCACTGGATGCCGTCGCCGAAGAACAGCGTGGCGCGCGGATCGTGGTTCTTGTCGCACAGCTCAGGGAAATGAATTTCAGCAAGGCGCGTGACGCGCTCGTCGATTTCAACCTGTGTTGCCGACTGCACCTCCGGGTGCTTGAGCACTTCGCGCAACGTACCGCAGTCGCCGCCGCCAACAATGACGACGTTCTTCGGGTTCGGGTGCGAGTTCAGCGCCGGGTGCGACATCATCTCGTGATAGAGAAAATTGTCGAGCGTCGAAACCATGGTGCAGCCGTCGATCGTCATCAGCTTGCCGAAGGTTTCGGTCTGCCAGATCTCGATTTCCTGATACGGCGACTTTTCAGAATGCAGCTTGACGGCCTTCAGCGAAAACGCGCTGCCGGTCTTGTCGAAAGCTTCGGAAAACCAAGTTTGATCGAGTGCCATGACGGGCTCCAGAAATGAGGCCGCGATTATATAAGGTCACAAGTGACAAACGGGAGTCATGAAACTCAGCGAGACTAGGGCTAAAGCCTTAGAATTCGCGCAATTTCATCCATCTTTTCGCCGGACACCGACATGACCTGGACCGCCGCGCACGCTCGCGACCTGTACAACATCCCCCAGTGGGGCGAGGGTTATTTCGACGTCGCCGACAACGGCCACCTGTTGGTGCGCCCGTTCCGCGAGCGCTCACCGGTCGCGATTGATCTTTATGAGCTGGCCCAGCGCCTGCCTAAGGAAGGCCTGCAACTGCCGGTGCTGGTGCGCTTCAACAACATCCTGCATGACCGTGTCGATGCGCTCACCGGCGCTTTCGGCGACATGATCAAGGAGCTCGGCTACAAGGGTCAGTACAAGGCGGTCTATCCGATCAAGGTCAACCAGCAGCGCAGCGTGGTTGAAGAAATTGTTCGCCACGGCGGCGAGCGCGTTGGTCTCGAAGCCGGCAGCAAACCGGAAATGGCGGCGGTACTCGGCATGGCTCCAGCAGGCAGCGTCATCGTCTGTAACGGGTACAAGGATCGCGCCTACATCCGTCGCGCACTGATCGGGCAGAAACTCGGTCACAAGGTTTACATCGTTGTCGAGAAACCCTCTGAGCTGCCGCTGGTGATTGAAGAATCGCGCAAGCTCGGCGTGGCACCGATGATTGGTCTGCGCGTGCGTCTCGCTTCGATGTCGACCAGCACGCAGCAGAATACCGGCGGCGAAAAATCCAAGTTTGGCCTCGCCAGTCCGCAGGTGATTGAAGCGCTCGAACAGATGCGCGCTGCCGGTTATATCGACGCCGTGCGCATGGTGCACTTCCACCTCGGCTCGCAAGTTGCCAACGTGCAGGACATTCAGCGCGGCATGCGCGAAGCCGCACGCTTCTATGTTGAGTTGCGCGCACTCGGCGCGCCGCTGGATGTGGTCGATGTCGGCGGTGGCCTCGGCGTTGATTATGAAGGCACACGTTCGCGCAGCTATTGCTCGATGAACTATTCGCAGCGTGAATACGCACGAAACATTCTGCGAACGCTGATGGATGTGTGCGATGAAGCAGGTCAGCCGCAGCCTGATGTGATCAGTGAATCGGGCCGCGCACTCACCGCGCATCACGCCGTATTGATAGCTGACGTCATCGATCAGGAAGTCGCGCCAACCACCAAGCCCGGTGCACCTGCAGAAAATGACCCAGCGATCATTCACGATCTATATTCCTTGCTGACCGAAGTGGATTCACGCGGCCCGCTGGAATGCTTGCACGACGCCGCATCGGATCTCTCCGAAGCACAGTCTCAATACACCCACGGAATGCTGACGCTGACACAGCGCGCATATGCAGAGACGACGTATTACGCCGTCTGCCGCGCGATTCTGCCCAAGCTCGACGACAGCATTCGCGCACATCGCGAAGCACTCGATGAACTGCGTGGAAAGCTTGCCGCAAAATATTTCTGTAACTTCTCGGTGTTCCAATCGGTGCCAGATTCATGGGCCATCGATCAGGTATTCCCGATCCTGCCAATTCACCGTCTCGACGAACAACCGTCGATGCGCGCGAATCTTTGCGATCTAACTTGCGATTCCGATGGCCGTATCAATCACTATGTTGATCGCGGTGGTTTGGAGCCGACGTTGCCAGTGCATCCCTTGAAAGCAGGCGAAGATTATTTGCTCGCCTTCTTCATGGTCGGCGCGTATCAAGAAATTCTCGGTGATATGCATAACCTCTTCGGCGACACCAACGCAGTTAACGTTGTGCTCGACGGCAAAGGTGGTTGGCAGCTCGAAGGCGCTGAGCAAGGCGATCGCACTGACGAACTCCTGCGCTACGTTCACTTATTGCCAGAAGAACTTGCAGAAAACTATCGCGTTAAATGCGAGGCTGCAGGTTTGTCGAAAGAAATTCTCGCAGAGTTGGAAGAAGGCCTTACCGGTTACACCTATCTATCGGGCTAAGCCATGACCAAGAAAAGCGCATCGATGCTTGAAAAGATTTCCGGCAACAGTGCGCTCGCAACTGAGCGTGCATTGCAGTGGATTAGCAATGCCATCGAGCGTCAAATGAAGTCGGAGAACTTCATCGTGGCGGATCAAACGCCACACGACATCATTTATCAAAAAGGTTTGTTGTCGGTCCGCAAATATCCCGCACTCACCGAATCAGAGATCCTGATTGGTGAGCAGATGGTCAAGGTCAGAAAGAAGCGCCACAAGATTCCGGTGGTGTTGATTCCGCCACTCGCAGCAGATCCTCTCAATTTCGATTTGATGCCGCATCGCAGTCTCGTACGTTTTCTGTTGGCGCATGGCTACAAAGTTTATTTAGTCGACTTCGGCAGCCCAGATGCCGATCACTCGCATCTCGGCCTCGTCGATTACACGACGATCATGATTCCAGATGCGCTGAAAAGAATTCGCACCGATGCACGTCAGAAAGAACTCACACTACTCGGCTATTGCATGGGTGGTTTGTTCAGCCTGATCTATGCCGGTTGGTCTCACGACAAGAACATTCGCAACATCGTCACCATCGCTAGCCCGATTGATGCTCATCAAGCGGGTGCGGCAGGAAAGTTGTGGGAAGTCACACGCACGCCGGTGCGCTTGGTGCGCCGCTTCACTGGCTTTCGTATTCACAACATTGATCCGAGCAAGCTCAACGTGCCGGGTTGGGTGTCGTCGCTAATTTTCAAAGCAACGAATCCAATGGGCACCGTCACCGGTTACATCGATTTATTGATGAACCTGTGGGATCGCGACTACGTCACTGAATATCAAACGATGTCGACGTGGTTCAACAAGATGCACGCTTATCCGGGCGGCATCATTCAAG
>JAZKEM010000064.1:0-31366 GCA_040387055.1 Pseudomonadota bacterium
TTGCCGCTCACGGCGGCAGCGGCCTGCCTTATGGCGTGATTGAAGCCATGCGCGCCCTCAATAAATATGACTTTATTGAGCTGTGCCACCGTCTCGACCGTGACACTAGCGGCGTTTTGCTACTGGCCAAGTCGCGTCCGGCTTTGCTGCGTGCCCAAAAAGCGCTGAAAGAAGGTACGACCGAAAAACGTTATTTCACCCTGTTGGTTGGCAAATGGCGCGGTGAAGACCGCGATGTCGACTCCGCCCTGATCAGCAACCGCCTCGAAAGCGGCGAGCGCATGGTTGAGATTGATGACGACGGCAAGCCGGCCAAGTCGCGTTTCTCGCCCAAAGCCAAGTATCGCGATGCGACCCTGTGCGAAGTGCAGATTTTCTCCGGCCGCACCCATCAGATTCGTGTGCATGCCTTGTCGTTGGGCCACCCGGTTGCCGGTGACACTAAATATGGTGATCGCGAGAGCCAGAAGTTTATTAAGGAACTAGGCCTCAAGCGCATGTTCCTGCACTCGCACCTGTTTGCGTTGCCGAAAGATGGCGAATTCCCCAAACTGCTCCTGAGCGCGGCGATGGGTGATGAGTTGCGTGCCGTGTTGGACAAGTTGAATCGTCAGGGCCCGGTTGGGCCTGCGCCGCGGGCTAAGGCTCGTAAGCCGCGGTAGGGTGCGCTGTGCGCACCAGCGAGTTTGCAATGGTGCGCACGGCGCACCCTACGAGGAGTGACACTTGAAGCACCAGCTGCTGATATTTGATTGGGACGGCACGCTCGCCGATTCAGCCGCGATGATTGTTGGCGCCATGCAGCGCGCCATCGTCGGGCTCAAGCTGCCTGAGCGTTCGGATGAATCAATTCGCGAGTTGATTGGTCTCGGCCTGAACGAAGCCTTGGGCCAGCTTTATCCTGAAATCGAGTTGCCTCACCTGCAGGGACTACTCAATAGCTATCGAGCCCAGTGGTTGTCTGAGGGCGCGGGCGAAGCGCCCTTGTTCGCCGGTGCTTTGGAAGCAATGCAGGAGCTCCATGCGTCTGGCTATCAAATCGCCATTGCCACCGGCAAAAGCCGGAAGGGACTGGATCGCTCGCTGCGCCATCACTTCGAACTCAAGCAGCTGGTGCTGAACAGCCGCACGGCGGATGAAACCGCATCCAAGCCCAATCCTTTGATGCTGACTGAACTGCTGACTGAGTTCGGAATGAAACCACAGGATGCCTTGATGATTGGCGACACCGAGTACGACATGGCGATGGCGCGTGCCATTGGCATGCCTGGCTTGGGTGTGACCTGCGGCGTGCATGCGCCGCAACGTATGTTGGATGCGGGTGCAGGGTCACTACTCGAAAGCGTTCGACACATGCCGAATTGGCTTAAGTCGTAGGCTGGGTTGCGGCGAAGCAAAACCCAGCGGCTATTTAATGGAACAGGCTTGCTGGGTTGATGAAGCTAACCCAGCCTACGGAAGAACGTGGCCCGCTTGCGCGAACAAGCGGCGGACTGCAATCAGGGGCAAGCCAATCAACCCCGTCGGGTCTTCACTGCGAATGCTCTCGAACAGGCTGATGCCCAGGCCCTCACATTTAAAGCTGCCTGCACAGTCCAATACGGACTCAGCATTCAGATAGCGTGTGATTTCGTCAGAGTTGAGAACGCGGAACTGGACGGTGGTGACATCCAAAGCGGTGAAAACCTGATCGTCGCGTACCAGCGCGACAGCAGTCAGGAACTCCACTGCCTTGCCGGACAAAAAGCCGAGTTGTTCCGCCGCCCGGTCCATGGTCCCAGGTTTGCCGAGGATGCGACCTTGGGCGCTGGCGGCCTGATCTGAGCCCAACACCCAACGGTTGGGGTATTGCGAGACTAGGGCGCGGGCCTTGGCTAAAGCCAGACGCTGAGTCAGTGCTTGGACCGGCTCATCCGGCAGGGCGGATTCATCCAGATTCGGCGCGATCCCGATAAAGGGCAGCTGCAGTCGCGACAGCAATTCGGCCCTATATTTAGAGCCAGACGCCAGAATCAGCGGATTTTGTGCGATTAGATCCACAAATGTGTCCAAATCTTTGACTTGAAAGGGGCCGAACTCTATCATTCGCGCCCCCGTGAGGGCCGTCATGCCAATCCCGCAGAAAATTCGTGTTTCCACAGCTGTTGGTCGCCGTGAACATTATGTCGGTGAACTGGCACTGAGCGCACTGCCTAAGTTAACAGGCTTGTTGGCTGACGATGCAAGCGTGATGCAGGTAGATCTGCTGGCTTGCAAGATCATAGGGTTGCCGGCATTGACCGGTGTGGTTGAAGGGCCGCTGAAACTGGAATGTAGCCGTTGCAATAAACCGTATCAGTTGGATCTGCGGCACGAGCTGGATTTAAGGCTGGTGTCGAGTGAAGAAGAAGAGCAGCGCTTGATGCAGGACTGCGAACCCTACTGGGTGCAGGACGATGAGTTGGCGCTACGAGATTTGCTGGAAGATGAATTGCTGCTCGCGCTACCAATGTTGCCGCGCTGTGATTCATGCGAAAATATTGTGAATGGTATTGGTGCTGGCGCGACAGAATCTGTTGCTCCAAAACAGGAACCGCGTCGAGAGAATCCTTTCGCGGCGCTGAAGAAATTTAAGTTGTAGCTTTTGTTAGGGATCGTGACGATCCACGGAGTTTGAAATGGCTGTTCAGAAATCAAAGAAGTCCCGCTCCAAGCGTGGTATGCGCCGTTCGCATGACGGTCTCACCGCGCCAGCACTGTCGGTTGACGCCACCTCGGGCGAAACCCACCTGCGTCACCACGTGACGGCTGATGGTTTTTACCGCGGTAAGAAAGTAATCGACAAGGGCGCTGCCCCGGAAGTCGCAGGCGAATAAGCCTGATACGGGCGCCCAGTCCATGGTCGCACCCGTAGTTCTCTCCATCGACGCCATGAGCGGCGATCACGGTCATACAGTGACTGTGGACGCTGCTCTTTTGGCGTTAAGCGAGATTCCAGAACTCAAGCTGATTTTGGTTGGTGATGAAGCGATACTCGCTGCGTCGCTGGCTGCGCATAAGCATGTCGACGTTAGTCGAATCTCGATTCGCCACGCTAGCGAAATTGTCGAGATGCATGAGTCGCCGTCAAAGGCGTTGCGCAACAAAAAAGATTCCTCGATGCGTGTGGCGATCAACCTCGTTAAAGAGGGTGAAGCTCAGGCTGCCGTTTCCGCTGGCAACACCGGCGCGTTGATGGCGACTGCACGCTTCGTGCTGAAGATGCTGCCGGGCATTGAACGTCCTGCGATTGTCTCCGCTATCCCCTCGATCAACGGCCACGTCCACATGCTGGACCTGGGCGCCAACGCCGAGTGTGATGCGCAGCAGTTGCTGCAATTTGCGGTGATGGGTTCGGCGATCGTCAATGCGGTGCATGGCATCGAACGTCCGACGGTTGCGCTACTCAACATCGGCGAAGAAGAAATCAAAGGCAACGAGGTAATCAAGGCGGCTGCTGGCATGCTTGCCACCTCCGGTCTTAATTACATCGGCTTCGTTGAGGGTGACGGCATTTTCCTCAAGGACGTCGACGTCGTCGTCTGCGACGGCTTTGTCGGCAACATCGCGCTGAAAACCGGCGAAGGTGTGGCCAAGATGATGAAGCAGTTCATGCAGGAAGAATTTACCCGCAGCATCTTCACCAAGGCCGCTGCGGCCATGGCCATGCCCGCGCTCAAGGCTCTGGGCAAGCGCATGGACCCGCGCCATTACAACGGTGCCAGCTTTGCCGGTTTGAATGGCATCGTGATCAAGTCTCATGGAAGCGCAGACGCGCTCGCATTTGCCAACGCCATCCACGTTGCCGTGCGCGAAGTGAAGCAGGATGTCCCTAAGCGCATCGCGGCGCTGCTAGCTGCGACGCTGGGCCCTGAACTGCCGCTAGAGCCGCTTAAGTAGTAGTTCCCGCGCGTGCGCCGTTGCAACGCGCAAAAATCCGTTAAAATTCCCTGTGGTTTCCAGCTCGCCTTTGCGCGGGCTTTAAGTTTTTTTCTACCTAGAGAGTGAGTGCCATGTCTACAGTGACGCGCCAAACCTTCAACGAGGTGATGGTTCCCAATTATCAGCCTGCCGCGATGGTGCCGGTGCGAGGCGAGGGCGCGCGTTTCTGGGACCAACAGGGTCGTGAATACATTGACCTCGCAGGCGGCATCGCCGTGAACTCGCTGGGCCATGCGAATCCAAAACTGGTTGCCGCTCTCACGGAGCAGGCGAACAAGCTGTGGCACGTCTCGAATGTGATGACGAATGAACCTGCTTTGCGTCTGGCACAGAAGCTGACCAAGGCAACGTTTGCTGATCGCGTGTTCTTCTGCAACAGCGGTGCAGAAGCGAACGAGGCTGCGTTCAAGTTGGCACGTTTGTGGGGCAATAAGCAGGCTGCAGGCAAGAACGAAATCATCTCGTTCAACAACGCTTTCCATGGCCGTACTTTGTTCACGGTCACGGTGGGTGGCACGCCAAAATATTCGCAGGGCTTTGAACCATTGCCAGGCAATGTCACGCATCTGCCTTTCAATGATCTTGCAGCGCTGGAAGCAGCGATGTCATCGAACACTTGCGCCGTCGTTATGGAGCCCGTGCAAGGCGAAGGCGGTGTAACGCCAGCGACAGCAGAATTCGCAAAGGGCGTGCGTGCACTTTGTGACAAGCACAACGCGCTGCTGATCTTTGATGAAGTGCAAACGGGCAATGGCCGCTGCGGTGATCTGTACGCGTACATGGGCATGGGCGTAACGCCTGACGTGATGACAACGGCTAAAGGCTTAGGCGGTGGTTTCCCAATCGGCGCGATGCTGACAACGGCGGCTTTCGCAGAAACGTTGGCCTTCGGTACGCACGGCTCGACTTACGGCGGCAATGCACTGGCCTGTGCTGTTGCTGAAGCTGTGTTCGATGAGATCACAGGCTCTGAAGTGATGGCGAATGTGCTGGCACGCGGCGCGCAGCTGCGTGCGGGCCTCGATGCTATCGGCAAGCGTTACGGCATCGTCGATGCATCACGTGGCAAAGGCCTGCTCGTCGGCGCGCCGATGAGCGCTGCCTGGAAAGGCCGCGCCAAGGATGTCGTTAACGCTGGTTTGGCAAAAGGTGTTTGGTGCTTGGTTGCAGGTCCAGATGTTCTGCGTTTTGCGCCACCACTCAACATCACCGAAGCAGAAGTTGCCGCAGGCTTGCAGCGTCTTGATGCAGCTTGCGCTGAACTCTGCGCTCAACCGCAAGCTGTTAACGCTTAAGCGGCTATGTAAAAAGCCCTCTGCATGAGAATGCAGAGGGCTTTATTTTTTTACTGCGTATTAAACGATGGCACTCTGTCGTTGCTGTAACAGCAATAGCTCAAGTCGATTGCGTGCTCCATAGAGCGTCAGGATTGCAGCGACATGATCCTTAACGGTGTGTTCGCTGATATCAAGCTTGCGCGCGATTTGTTTGTTGGATAGCCCGCCGACGAGCGAATCAAAGACTTGTTGTTGGCGAGCAGTCAGTGTGGGTTGGCGTGTGCCGAGCAGCTCACTGGATTCTTCGAACACCCTTTCGCCCGCTTGTATGCGACTAAAGCCATCAAGAATCTTTTCAGCGTTTGCGTTCTTCAGTAGCAAGCCGAGCACTCCGCGTGCGCGAGCTTGCTCGACGATCTCTGGCTCTGGTGATGCTGAAATGAGAATGACGCGTCGCAAGTGACTGTGCAGCGCGTCTAGCAACTCCACAAAACGAACGCCTGGTAGATGCATATCGAGAAAAATGAAATCGCATTGCGCAGCATTTTGTTGTAGCGAGAGGGTGTCGTGCTGCGTATTAATAAGCGCCTTCGGATAACAGGCTTGCAGTAGGCTTTTGAGCCCTGCGCAGGTCATCGGATGATCATCCACAATCAACAGGCGCATGGCAGTAGCAGCCTCGGAATCACTAGAAGGCTGGAAGTCTCGCACTGCGGAAGGATGGGCTGCAATCATGGCGTATTAGACTGCTGCCTTGGTCGGCTGAACATCCCTCTCTGGAGGGGTCATGCTGATGAGTGTCTGTAGCAGCAATTCAGGGTCAGCAGGTTTTGATAACAACAGTAGACCTTCGGCTTCTGCGCGTTGATCGGTCTCTGTCGAAATTTCTCCTGAGAGCAACAGGCCACGCGTCTTTGGCCATAGTGCTAACCACTCCACGAGCCATTGGATGCCATCACGTTCTCCTGGTAGGCGGATGTCGCTCAGGATGAGATCAGGTTTTACAGAGTCTGGCACTTTGCGCGGATCCATATAGTGCTCAACGCGCAGCCCCCAGTTTTGTGCCCAATTGATCAGCGCGCTGGCGACCATGGCGTCGTCTTCAACCAAGAGCAACTTCTTGCCACGTAATTGTTCGTGAGACAAAGGAGCCTTACTGATTGTGAGCTGCGGCGCTTGGCAACAGATCGCGCGATCCAAGGAAAACACAAAACTGCTGCCGTGCCTCAGTCTTGAGCGCAACGTCAATTGTCCGCCGAGCAGTGAAATAGCTTCGCGCACAATACTCAAGCCAAGACCAATGCCATGACTCAATTCGCGTGTGGGGTTATTAAGCTGCACATAAGGCTTGAAGATCCACTCTTGCTGATCCAAAGGGATGCCCATGCCGCGATCATGTACGCCGAGCTGAATATGTTTTTTCTTCAAGCGCGCTGTGATCAAAACGCGACTGCCGCCGCTCGAGAACTTGATCGCGTTATCAATAAGATTATCGAGTGCGCGGCTAAGCAAGGCTGCATCAGTTTGTAGACCTGTCTCTTGAAGGCGGCGATCAAGTCGGAGCTTAAGATCAATGTGCCTGTGGTCAGCGACTTGTCGGTGCGTTGCAATAACTTGCTGCAATAGTGAAGAAAGAGAAAATACATTCGCATTAAGTTTATAAGTGCCACTCTCAAGTCGTGACAGATCCATCAAGTGATTGAACTGATACGACAGCGCACGGCCTGCTTCAACAATGCGTTGTACTAATACCTGGCTCTCTCCTTCGGGAGTTCTAAGTGAGAGTGCGTGACTTGTAAGCATCAAAGCATGTAGCGGTTGCCGAAGGTCATGACTCGCAGCGGCGAGAAATGCGGACTTCTCGTGATTAGCTTTGTTGGCGCGCTCAGTTTCAATGCGTTGTTGTTCTAACAGTGCGTTCTTTTCATCGCGCAGTAAAAGATTGCTGACAATGATTTTGTTACGATCAATTGCAGCTAGGAGCAGCGAGAAACCATATAGGCCGATCACTGGTGCGAGCCACCACCAGTCTTCCGAAAATATTGCTTTGAGTGGAAACAGAAAAACAATCAGGCTGGAGAGTCCGCCGACGACAAGGTGTGCACGTCCGAACATCGCCATGGAACTGGCGCCAGCACAAAAGCCTAGATACACGATCACTATGATCATGTTCTGACGTATTTCTCCTTTTACCATCAGCAGATCACTGCTACTACCCCATAGCAATCCAACTGCAAGCGAGTAGAGCACCACGATCAATTCAGCACGTCTTATTTCGTGACGGCTGGTGGTATTTGCCTTGAGATCTTTATAGCGCCAACGAAACCAACTGCCTGCGAAAAACATCAAAACAGCGCCAGATAACCAGCACGCCACAATAGTTGGGTTAGTCGTATTGATGGAATGTGCAGAGAGCGCGATCGCAACGATCAGCGCCAAGTAAGGTTTGATGTTTCGCGCACCCATAGCCAGCAGCTCTACCGCTAGATGATGCGGATAAACCTGATGTTGAAATAGTAGGAGTTCGCGATTACGCATAAGTACAGCATAAATGTTTTATGCGGGCTTCTGCCGCATTTTTTTGTAACACCCCCACACGGGGGGATTGTTGGTGGTGGTGCATAAAGAATCCAATTCACCTCACTAAAGCTCGTTACGAGAATCTCTCATGAAAGCATTCAACAGTGAAATTACTTCTCCCATCATGAAGCCAATGGCGCTGTCACGCCTTGTGATGCTGGCGCTAACACTTCTCGTATCGCCCGCATGGACGTACGCGGCTTCACCTGATGTAGGTGATGACAAAGCTTCGGCAATCAAGGGCACGCAAAAAGTAGCCATTGCCGAATTCGGTGTCGAGTTCTATACGCAGATGGGTGGCGGTAGTAATCAGTCTGGAACCACTGCTTTTATGACCTCAACGCTGCGGGGCGTTGCAGACAGCGATTTCCAAACGATTGCCGATCAGGCTTATGCCGATACGGTTGCTGCATTGAAAGAAGCAGGATTTGAAGTGCTGGATCCTGCTGTGCTCATGGCTGATCCTGGTTATCAGGAGTTGGCGAAAAAATACGGTAATGACGCGCCGTACAACATTAGCGATAGCACCTTTGGAAAAGGTGATCCTTGGCTCAGCAAGATCTTTACTTCGCAAGGACTCAAGGCGTTTTATTCCGGTAGCAATAAAACCAATCGCGGTACTTTTGGCCAGCGCTTTGATGCGCAAAACCAGGGACGCGGCGCCAAAGAAGGTGAAGTTGCTAAGTCATTAGGCGCAACGTTGTTGCACGTGCACTACATCATGGGCTTCGCCACGATCAAAGATCACGGGCACAAGGTTCTGTTCTCCACTGGTGGTGCGAAAGTGAAATCGGATTGGGGCGGCAATCTGTCTGCGCAGGATACCGAATGGCAGTTTGTTACCGACAGCGGTGCGCGCACTTTCACCACCAGCACGCGTCCGCGCCACAGCGGCGCGGTCTATCTGGAAGCGCCACTGCAGGGTGATGAAAGTATTTACACCGGCACCGAGACCACCAGCGGCGAACAAAAGCGCAGCGACGGCGTCGCCAATGCCATCGGCATGACGATGGGGCTCTTGCTAGGTAACAGCAGCATCGATTCCACCAAAAAGAAAACTTATGACGTCACCGTCAGTAGTGCCGAGGCCTATCGGAAAGACGCAGGCCAGTTAATCACTGCAACTTCTACAGCGTTTGCAAAAGCGCTTGGCGCGGCCAAGTAAGGCTCGCGCACTAACAACACCAGTCTCTGCGATCAGGAGTAAGAATCATGAAGTTCCAATTGAAGTCCGCCGTTATGGCGTTAGGCATCGCCGCGCTTGCGGCTTGCAATATTAATGACAACAACGTCGGTAGCGGCACGAGTGCAACTACGGTTAGTGGCGTTGCTGCAACGGGCGCGCCTATTGTTGGCGGCAATGTGAATTTGCGTTGTGGTAATGGCGTTACCGCTAATGCAATCACATCCAGCAACGGACAGTGGAGCACAACGGTTCCCGCTGATTCCTTGCCTTGTTATGTGAAAGTTTCTGGTGGTACACCGGCTGGGACTTTCTATTCTGTTGCGCAAACACCGAGCGGGTCGGCAACGACCAGTACTGCCAATGTCACTCCGCTGTCTGACTTGGTAATCGCTGCGGTGGTGAATTCCGCAGGAGGCGGGCAGGCACTCGATGTATGGTTTGCGAACGATTCGCCTGAACTACGCCGACAGGTAGCAGATGGCATTGCAGCTGCTGTAGCTCAGTTACGTATAGCGCTTAACAACGCAGGTTACGAATTGCCTCCCGGCAGCTTTGATCCTTTGACCTCTGCCATCGTCGCCGGCAGCGCAGAAGATTTGTATGACCTGATTCTAGAAGCCTACAAAGCTGCGCTCGCTGAAGCGGGCAGCAGCTACGAAGATGCGCGCGATAACTATGTGGACGGCGCTGAATTTCCAGAAGCAGGTGGTGATACCGATCCTGTTGAACCGGCCAACACGACATTGTCAGCAAGCGAGACGGGTGTGCGTTTTGCCACTACCGGCAAGGTGCTGGGCACGGCTGAAACCAACAAGCTGCGCTACTGGACGGGCCCCGGCACGGTGAATGTTGGCAGCAATGCTGGAATCTTGAATGAAGTGACGGTTAATGGCTCTGAACCCAACAGTTACTTCAATCTGCGTGATGTGCCGGATGCTGTCGGCACTTACAACTGCGGCTATGCCTTTAACTCGAACAAGGCCAATGTCGAGATTGGTTTCGCCGCGAGTAATGGTTACAACACGATGGGTACGCGCGGAGCCAATGAAAGTGTTACGCCAGGCTTCCGTTGCACGCTCACCATCACCAAAGTGGGTACACGTAATGGCAGCAGCTACACCGGCACCTATGAAGGCAGTGTCGATGCGCAGTTGTACAAGACTGGGCAGGCGGTAAATACAGCGGACTCGATTTCGGTTACCGGCCATTTCCGTGTTGGCACTCCTGCAGTTGTTGATCCAGTGACCCCGGGCGCAAGCACAAGTTTGTTTGGCGCATCGCTGAAGTCTCTGTACGTCGGCAACTACACGCTTAAATGTGCGCCATCTCCTGGTCAGACAGTCGAAACGTTCGCCTTCTCGATTGCTGCTAATGGCGGTAGCACGTTCAATGGCTCGCCATTGGTCGATAGCACTCACCCAGGCACGATTGAGAGTTCGGGCAGCCCTTCTTCTGACTCAATCACTTTGTCGATAAATGCGAAGACGGGCAATCAAAACTATGTGGTCTTAGGGTTTAAGAAAGACGGCACATTCCAGCCCAACAGCATTCACTTAAAGGATGACAATGGGAGTCGCACGCTGATGTGCTATTTCACCACTGGTAATGTGGCTCCAGCGACGACATCGGGTGCGGTCGCTGATTTGAAGAATGTGGTAGTTGCACAGGCACGGAGCGAAACCCTGAATTGCAGCAGTGCAGCGCCGGGTTCTGCGGTTACCCCGACCAGCTTCTCCATTAATAGTGACGGTTCGGCGCAAATTGCGGGCCTCAACTTTGCTGTCGGAAATCTCACGGAAATGAAAGACGCTATTTTGTTTGCAGACCCGATGGCGAATGCGAATACAAAAACGGCCAGCATTTCGTACAGCGTTGTTGAGAATTTCCAAGTGGTCAGAAGTATGGCTGTTAGCTTGGGATCAGATTTGAAAACCATAGGAATCATCTATTCCAATGGCAGTGTGTTTGATCCGGCAAATACGCATACCTGCTCTCCACAATAAGCGCTAGCCCTTACAAAAAAAGGCCCGCAGATTATGCGGGCCTTTTTTGTGCTGACTGAAAATAGTCTGCGAGCAACTAATGCGGGATGGTGAACAGGCACTGCTCGCCACGAAATTCAAACACCACGCCTTCCGGAATGATCTGCACAACACGCGGACCGTCTGGAATCGGATCGCCTTCGTTATAGCGCTTGCCAGCAATCATGATGAAACGCTTTTGCGGTGCGCCATCGTAGGAATGCACATCCAAGCTAATCACGGGAAATGCAGCACGATAATCTGAGGGCATGTCCCTCAGCTTGGTAAATTGTGGGGGCGGGGCAGGGTCGAGTTGCAGACGTTCTACCGAGGTCGTAGGAACGGCGCGTTTAGGCTGTGGCCGCGGTTCAACGATAGCGGATTCTTCGACGCTATCAGTTACAGCTAGTGATGCGTTATCGCCTAGCGGCGCAGCACTTTCTGAGTCACCGACTGACGAGTATTCCTCGCTTGTCGCTTCGCCGCCTGCATCGACCAAGTCATCAAGCGTTGTTGGTACTCTGCCATCGCCATACACCTGATTGAGCATAGGCGTGTAAGGATTATTGAGTGCCTGTGCTTCAGGCGTTGCCGATTGAGCTGCGGCGGCCTGTGCGACATCTGTTGCTGCAACAGCAGGCGGATGAGGGATGAACAGTGAGATGGTCAGCGCGATCATCAAGCTAAAGCAAAGTCCGGCAATGATTGCAGGACGATAGCGACGCAATTGATTCAGGGTTGAAATCTGAGCAAAGCGTGGCCGCTGCGTGGCCTGCACCTGTTCTGCTTGCCCGGGATTGCGCTCACGCTCAGCTTTACGTAGCGCTTCAAGGATATAGCTCACGGAGCGCTACTCGTGAGCGTGAGCGTGTTGGGTTGCTTGTCGCCCAAAGCAATCAAGGTACGTATACGTGCAACGCCTGATTTTTCCAGTCCACGTGCAGATTGAAAACGTAGAACTTCGGCGCGCAGTTCTTTATCAAAGAATGCAGAAAGCGGACCCGTTGTTGGCTTGCCGTTCAGTGCTGCCAAACGGCGGCGCAGCCAGACAACGGCATCGCCGCGGCTATCCGGCCCAATAATTTTGACGTCGACTTCTGGACGCCACAGCAGCAAGAACTCGCCGTTCCAGAGGCGCTCTACTTCTTCACGTGTATAGCGCTGTGGGCCCATCGCGGTGTCTAGGGTTGCATGCGTTGCGCTAAGTTCGCGTAGCAGCACATGGTGCTCTGTGGAGTTCGAAGTTTGCAGCGTCAATATTGCGGGACGATTAAGCGCCGTTAAGTCACTCCATCTTCCGCGCTCTTTAAAGCATTCCAGCCCTTCACTACGTAGACCTTGGCAAAAGTTGCCATCAGGAGGCATGTGGAAAGCGGGTGCCCATAGATAGATCAGTCGCGACATCACAACGGGCAGCGGTTGTGTGGCTTGCAACAGTTGCGGCGCTGATGCGGTGGGGGCAACAACCGGCGCAGTCGGTGCAGGTGCAGCCGCAGCCACAGGTGCTTGGGCAGCAGGCGCTGTAACACCTAGTGGCGGAGCCAACTCAGGGGCTGCACGGCGATCCATCACAACTTGATAGGCCAGCAAAGCAGTCAAGATCACGGCCAGCGGCGCAAAAATAATTTCTGTTCGACTGAAGAAATCAAGGATGGCGTTGTTACGCGATCGTGAGGTTTCGATCTTCATGGACTCGCCTGCGGCCTTAACTGCCATATCGCCAATGACGATACGGCTGTTGCTGCCGTAGGCACCGAGCAGGGCGCGGTCGCAGATGATGTTGATCAATCGAGGCACGCCACCAGAGTGACGATGAACCTCGCGAAGTGCCGTAGAAAGGAATATTTCTTGGTCATTGCCAGCAACGCGCAGGCGATGGCGAATATATTCTGCGGTTTCATTTTCTGACAACGGCATCAAGTGATAACGCGCCGTGATGCGCTGTGCCAGCTGACGCAGATCCGGACGCGCTAGCAAATCAGACAATTCAGGCTGACCCACCAACATGATGCGCAAGAGTTTTTCTTTATGCGTTTCCAGATTGGTGAGCAAGCGCACTTGCTCCAACACTTCTGGCTGCAGGTTTTGCGCTTCGTCGATGATCAGCACAGTGCGGCGACCCGCAGCATGGGTGCTCAGCAAGTGCTCATTCAGTGCATCAACAAGAACCTTCATGGTTGTGCCGCGTTTGGGATATTTGATGCCCAACTCGTCGCACACCGTTTGTACAAATTCTAATTCGCCCTGACGTGGGTTATGAATCATCGCCACGTCGACATCCGGCAGGCGCTGCTCCAGCAGCGTGCGGATCATCGTGGTCTTGCCAGTGCCTACCTCGCCGGTGAGCTGTACAAAGCCACCATATTGACCGGTGCCGTATAGCAGATGCCCCAGCGCTTCTTGATGGCGCTGCGACATATACAAATAGGCAGGGTCCGGGCTGATGGTGAAGGGCATCTCCCGAAGTTGGAAATATTCTGCGTACACGGCTCTTTATCTAGTGCTTATATTGGGTTGGAGTATAGCGGTCAGACTTTCTTGAGCATATTGACGTGTTGGATTCCGTCTTCCAGATACGGTTCCGTAAACGTGACGAACCCCAGCGAGCTGTAAAAGGCCTCAAGGTGCAGCTGGCCGGAAAGAAAGATGTCCTGACTGGGAAAGCGCTCGGTGCAGCGGCGGATGCCCTCCAGCATGGCGGCACGACCTAGCCCGGATTTGCGTGCAGTCTGCGCGACCACGAGCCGGCCGATCGCAGGCTGTGGCGCTTTCAGGCCGGGCGGGACCAGGCGCAAATAGGCCAGCAACTGTCGCTCAGGACCCCGCATGCAAAGGTGCTCGCAAGCGGGATCGATGCCATCCATGTCTGCGTATGCGCAGTTCTGTTCCACCACAAAGATGTCGCTGCGCAGGCGCAAAAAGTCGTAGAGCGTATCGGGCGTCAATGTCGGCCAAGGATGCCAGTCGGCAATCATCAGGGTTTCTCAGTCAGCGGCAGAAAGAGTAGATTCTGCACCATCAGTTTAAAGGTAGGGTCAATATGGAACGCATTCATTACGGTGCCTGCAATCTTTGCGAAGCTATCTGCGGCTTGGAATTTCGCGTCGAAGGCAATGAGATTCTGTCGATACGCGGCGATGACGCCGATCCACTTTCGCATGGCCATATTTGCCCCAAAGCCGTTGCGCTCAAAGATATTTACGAAGACAAAGATCGTCTGCGTCATCCGATGCGCCGTGTCGGTGATCATTGGGAAGAAATGAGTTGGGATGCGGCCTTCGACCTCGTTGCCGAGAAGTTGCTTGCAGTTCATAAAGCCAATGGCGCCGACAGCATTGCCGCTTATCTGGGTAATCCTAGCGTCCACAACTATGGGGTTATGACGACCTCGTCGAGCTTTATCGGGCCGCTAAAAACACGTAGCCGCTATTCCGCGACCTCGGTTGATCAATTGCCGCATCAGTTACTCGTGATGTGGATGTATGGGCATCAGTTGATGGTGCCGATTACGGATATCGACCGCACCAACTATTTCCTCGTGCTCGGCGCCAATCCAATGGCGTCCAACGGCAGCTTGATGACGGTTCCAGCTTTCCGCACTCGACTTAAAGCGCTGCACGCTCGCGGCGGCAAGATGGTGGTGATTGATCCCCGCCGTAGTGAAACTGCGCTGGTGGCTGATGAGCATCACTTCATCAAGCCCGGCGGTGACGCTGCGTTCTTGGCGGCGCTGCTCAAAACCATCCTTGATGAAAATCTTGCGAAGCCCGGTCGTGTCGGTGAATTCACTGATGGCCTTCAAGAGGCAGCGCGCGCTGTTCAAGCGCTCGATATCAATGTACTGGCTCAATACTGCAATGTTGATGCGGCCATCATTCAACGCATCGCACGTGAATTCGCCAGTGCAGACGGCGCGGCTTGTTACGGCCGCATGGGCGTTTCAACGCAGCGCTACGGCACCTTGTGCCAATGGCTGATTCAGCTGATTAATCTGTTCACCGGCAACCTCGATCGCGAAGGCGGCATGTTGTTCCCGCAGCCCGCTTTGGATCTGGTGCATAACCCGATGAGCAAGCCGGGCCACTTCGCACAGTGGAAAACCCGCGTGCGTGGATTGCCAGAATTTGGTGGCGAATTGCCAGTCGCTGCACTCGCAGAAGAAATTGAAACACCAGGGGCAGGGCAGGTACGTGCCTTGATCAGCATTGCCGGTAATCCTGTGTTGTCGACACCGAATGGTCGTCGTCTGGAGAACGCACTGGCGTCGCTAGACTTTATGGTCAGCGTCGATCTCTACATGAACGAGACCACGCGTCATGCCGATGTCATTCTGCCGCCAACCTGCACACTGGAGCATGATCACTACGATCTGATCTTCCACCACTTTGCCGTACGCAACACCGCGCGTTTCAATACGCCCTTGTTCGAAAAGCCAGAAGGCACAATGCACGACTGGGAAATCTTCGCCGCACTCGGCGCGCGTATTTCTGCAGGCCTGGGTCAGCCAGTACGCCCTTCGCCTCGTCCAGATCAGATTGTCGATATGGGCCTGCGCATCGGCCCCAATAAACTTTCGCTGGATCAACTCAAACAACATCCGCATGGCATTGATCTTGGCGCGTTGAAACCCTCATTGCCGCAGCGTCTCTTCCATAAAGACAAACGCATTCAAGCCGCGCCGTCAGAGCTGCTACAAGAAATGGCCGCGTTCGCCAAAGAGCTTCACGTTGCACCAATCAAAGATGAGCTGCGTTTGATTGGTCGACGCCACGTCCGTAGCAATAATTCCTGGATGCATAACTTCCATCGCTTGGTAAAAGGCGAGGCACGCGATCAGCTTTTGATGCACCCGGCAGATCTCGGCGCTCGAGGATTAAATGATGGCGAGAATGTTTGCGTACGTTCGCGTGTTGGCGCAGTCACCGTCGCAGTGAAATCCAGCGACGAAATGATGCCGGGCGTTGTCAGCCTTCCGCACGGCTGGGGTCATCATCGTGAAGGTACTCGCGTGACAATTGCTACAGCCCATGCGGGTACTAGCAGTAATGATCTAACCGACGAAACCTATCTCGATATTTCTGGTAACGCTGCGCTGAATGGTGTTCTGGTATCGGTTGAGCGAGCGGCTTAGGTGAAAATAATCTTGGTCACTTCGCGTCTGCGTTCTATTTATTTAAGTGAAAAGGCCAAGTTTTCTCGAGCCTGTTGCTCGAACTTCTCGCGCATCCTTGCCGTGCCATAGATTGGTTTTCGGGCGAGAAATTCTTTGAGAATGGCGCGACGTTTCTGCCGAAATATTAATCCCGGCACCCAGCTGTATTCTTGCCGCACTTGGATTTCGTATTCTTCGAAGCGGGGCCGAGCGGCTCCTAATATCGAGAGATCAATATCCACCAACAGAGTCTGATCGCCAAGCAATGGAAGGGCAGAGTGGCAAGTTGCCATGATGTGCTGTTGGATCCTCGCGATACATTCGGATGAAACGCCGGCGCTAGCTAGTTCTTTGCCAGCCCATTCAGCGCTTTTAGCTTCGTTGTCACTGCCTTTGACGTCATATATGGCGTCATGAAACCAAAGCGCTATTTCAACTTCTGATGGCTCTGTAGCTAGATCAAGATTCTTGTCTAGAAGAGATAGACACTCTGTAAGGTGTTGGAGTGTGTGGTACTTGCGCTGTGGCTCTTCGTAGGCAGTACACAGTTTCTGCATTAAGTCGGGTCGATCACCTGCGGTACTCAAAGTACTCCAACATCTTTGCCAAGATGCTTGCAGGATATTGTTCATTCGATTTACCAATCTCCCCACTGCGCTTGAATCGCAGCAAGTGCAGCGACGCCTGCGGTTTCGGTGCGGAGAATGCGTGGGCCCAGAGCCAACGGAATGAATTCGTATTTGGCGGCGAGTGTGCATTCAGCTTCGCTGAGACCGCCTTCAGGGCCAATCAATAGTGTGATGGCGCGTGATTCGGGATCAAGCTGGCGCAGCTGTTTGTTGGCGCCGGGTGCGAGCACCAATTTCAAACTGTCAATCGCACTGCTGCGTAACCAATCATCCAAATCTTGTGACGCCGCGAGTTGCGGTACGCGTGTGCGGCCGGATTGTTCACAGGCAGAGATGATGACGCCTTGCCAGTGTTCGATTTTCTTGGCCCAGCGTTCCGCATCGAGTTTGACGACGGTGCGCGAAGAAATCAGCGGAACGATATTGCTCACGCCCAACTCAACAGCCTTCTGCAAGGTGTAGTCCATGCGGTCGCCTTTGGAGACGCATTGGGCGAGAGTGATGTTGAGTGCTGATTCGCGATCGACTGCGTTGAACTCGCCAATGGTGGCTTGCGCTTCGCGCTTGCTGACGGTGCTGAGTGTTGCGGCATATTCGCCGCCTTGGCCGTTAAAGGCGATGAAGCTGTCACCGAGTCGCATGCGCAGCACTTGTACGAGATGGCGTGCGGCGTCTTCTGGCAACGTGATCGTTGCGCCTGCGGACAGTGGCTGATCGAAATAGACGCGACTAGTCACTAGTGGCTTCCATGATGCCTTCGGTAGCGATGCGACACATTAGTCCGATTTCTTCCGGATCGATCACATAGGGCGGCATGAAGTAGACGACATTGCCGAGCGGGCGCAGCAGCACGCCGTGCTCAAGACCATATTGATAGACACGCATGCCGCGGCGTTCTTCGCTTGGATATGGTTCACGCTTGCGAGCGTTCTTAACCATTTCGATGGCGAGAATCATGCCTTGCTGACGCACTTCGGCGACATAAGGATGATTGCGCAGCTCATCGGTGCCAGCCCACATCATCTGCGCGAGTTGGCGATTGCGTGCGAGGACGGTGGGGTCTGCAAACAGATCCAACGTTGCCAATGCAGCACGGCAGGCTAATGGGTTACCTGTGTAGGAATGCGAATGCAGGAAGGCTTTTCCGCTACGGTATTCGTCGTAGAAGGCGGTGTAGATGTCTTCACGTGTCAGCGTGACCGCGAGGGGAAGTGTGCCGCCGGTGAGGCCTTTCGACAGGCACAGAAAGTCGGGTGTGATCTTGGCCCATTCGCAGGCAAATAATTTGCCGGTGCGACCAAAGCCTACAGCAATCTCGTCAGCGATCAGATGCACGCCATGACGATCACAGGCTTCACGCAACATCGTCAGATAAACCGGGTGATACATGCGCATGCCGCCAGCGCATTGCACCAGCGGTTCCAGAATCACGGCGCTGACTTCATGCGCGTGTTTCTTCAGCGCGGCTTCCATGTGTTCGAACTGACGGCGCGTGTGATCTTCCCAGGATTCGCCGGGACGACGCTCATAGCAATCGGGTGAGGGCACGATGATTGGCTGGATCAACAACGGCGCGTAGGTTTCGCGATACAGGCCGGTATCACCAACAGCGAGCGCGCCCAGCGTTTCACCGTGATAACCATTGGAGAGTGCGATGAACTTTTGCTTGGCGGGTTTGCCGACATTGCGCCAGTAGTGAAAGCTCATCTTCAAAGCGACTTCAATCGCAGACGAACCATTGTCTGCGTAGAAGCAGCGCGTCAGTCCCGGCGGGGCAATCGCGCAGAGGCGCTCGGCCAATTCCACTGCAGGCTGGTGCGTGAAGCCACCGAGCATGATGTGATCAATTTCGTCGAGTTGTTGCTTGAGCGAGGAAACGATATGCGGATGGCGATGGCCAAAGACATTGGTCCACCATGAGCTGACGGCATCGAGATAGCGCTTGCCTTCGAAATCTTCAAGCCAGACGCCTTCAGCTTTCTTGATCGGCACGAGTGGCAACCACTCGTGATCTTTCATTTGCGTGCAGGGATTCCACACGCGCGCCCGGCTACGGGCGACCCATTCGGCGTTGCTCACAAGCTTTTAATGAGTACCAGCGAATTCCGCTGGTAGTTGTATAGACGCTGCTTCTGCACCGGCAGATCTTTGATCTTGCCGCGCTCAAAGCCGTGCTCGATGAACCAGTGTGGCGTGTGCGTGGTGAGGCTGAAGAGTTTCTTGAGCTTGCGCTTCTTGGCTTCGGCCTCGACGCGCTTGAGCAGCGCGGCGGCGCGACCGGCGCTTTGGTAGTCCGGGTGCACAGCCACGCAAGCGAGTTCGCCCATCTGATTCTGCGGGAAAGGGAATAGCGCGCAGCACGCGATGGCCGTGCCGTCGCGGACGATGACGCTGAAATTTTCGATGTCGAGTTCCAGCTGCTCGCGCGAGCGCGGTACCAGAACACCGGCTTCTTCCAGTGGTTTGATCAGGCTCAGAACACCGCCAACGTCTTCGATGGTTGCCTGGCGTGTGGACTCATAGTCTTCGTCGGCATAGAGCATCAGGCCAACGCCGTCGCGCGTGTATAGCTCACGCAGCAGTGCGCCGTCCTTGTCGGCACCGACCAGATGTACACGCTGCACACCGCCGCGGCTGGCAGTGATGCCGGCCTGCAGATAAGCGCGATCCTGATCTTTGAGATGTTTGGCGTTCAGCAGTTTTTCGGCGGCGGCCAAAGAAATCTGGCCATCGTCGCCGGTATCTTCTGCCAGCTTCCAATGATCAGGATCAGACGGCACTACAAAAATGAGTTTGTCCGCGCCGAGCGCTTGCGCGGTGGCGGTGGCGACGTCTTCGTGGCGCAGATTGAAGATCTCGCCGGTGGGCGAGTAGCCAGTGTTGGAGAGCAGGGCGATGCGATCCTGCGCCAGCACGGCGTTGAGGCTGTCGACATCCACACGCCGCACTTCGCCCGTGTGTTGATGATCAACCCCGCCGCGCACGCCAACCGGCCGCGCCGTGACCCAATTGCCACTGGCCACACGCAGTTGAGCGCCGCCCATGGGTGTGCTGGCCAGACCTGTGCTGAGTTTGGCTTCGATATCCATGCGCAGCGCACCGGCTGCGGCTTTAACGCATTCCAGCGCAGAGCGATCGGTGACACGCAGGCCATGGTTGTAGACCGTTTTGAGGCCGTTGAGCTCTAGCTGCTTGTCGATCTGCGGCCGTGCGCCATGCACCAGCACCAGCTTGACGCCGAGGCTGTGGAGCAGGGCTAGGTCATAGATAAAAGCGTCGAAATCCGGGCGCGCCGCGACCTCGCCGCCAAAGGCGACGACAAAGACGGAACCATTGTGTGCGTGCACATAAGGTGCACAAGCACGCAGCGCGGAAACGAAGTCGGTCGGTTTCATATTTGGATTATAGGGATGCGGGAGGTTTAACGTCCAAAATGAGGCTCTAACGAGGCCGCAGGGCTATAATCTGCCCATGCAAGACACTATCCAATACTCAGATCTGAGCTCGCTGTTAGGGCAGGTCGGTTTTAATGACGAAGCTGCTTCTTTTCACGGCGCCCTGTGTGGCGCGCTGTGCGTGAAGCAGTCGAACGAAGTCGATCTCCTCCTCCTTCTGGATCCCGCTGGTGACCAATCGCTGACGATTGATACCCCTGCGCAAAAGGCGCTGGTCGAGGCGCGTGAGCAGACCTTGATCTCGCTACAGGACAACGAAGGTGCTTTTGCGCCACTGTTGCCGGATGACGATTCCGAGTTGCCGCAGCGTGTTGCTGCCTTGGTCGCTTGGTGTGAGGGTTTCTTGTTTGGTCTGTCGACCAAACCGAATCTCGATCTGGAATCCTGCTCTGAAGAACTGCAGGAAATCATCGAAGACTTCACTCAGTTCACCCGCGCCAGCATTGATGGCGAGGACAACGTTGAGCTGGAAGAGACCGCTTACGCTGAGCTGGTGGAATACATCCGCGTTGGCGCGCAGCTGGTTTATATGGAGATGCGTCCGCGTCCGACGCCGGATCCACAGGGTTCGAAGAAGCTCCACTAAAGAAGCGTGTTAACCATGAAGCCTGCCGCTAACGTTCTCAAAGAATTTGCTGCACGTCGTGCCAAGCTGATGAAGCAGATCGGGCCGGGTGGCGTTGCCATCATTCCGTCTGCCAGCGAAGTGATTCGCGCGCGCGACACGCACTATCGCTTTCGTCAGGACAGTGACTTTCAGTATCTGACAGGCTTTCCGGAGCCGGACTGCATCGCCGTCTTCGCGCCGGGTCGCAAAGCCGGGGCGTTCGTATTGTTCGTGCGTGATCGCAATGCTGAGCGCGAAATCTGGGACGGTCGTCGTCAGGGTCCGGAAGGTGCGGTACGCAACTACGGTGCTGATCAGGCGTTTGCGATCGGCGACTTCCAGGAAATTCTGCCGTCGCTGCTCGCGGGCCGCAGTCGCGTGGTCTACAACTTGGGCGAACACGTCGAGCTTGATCCCAAGATCACCGCTTGCGTTCGTACCATTCGTGAAGTCTCACGTCGTGGCGGTGCAGCGCCGACGGAATTCGTTGCGTTGGAAACCAGCTTGCACGAAATGCGTCTGCGTAAGACGCTTGCCGAAATTGCAACGCTGGCCAAGGCCTGCGAGATCAGTGCCGAAGCACACTGCATCGCTATGCGTTATGCCAAACCCGGCATTAATGAGTGGCAGGTGGCAGCGGAGATCAACGCACACTTCGGCCGCAACAATATGGAGCCGGGTTACGGCTCTATTGTGGGTGGCGGTGATAACGCCTGCATCCTGCATTACGTCGAGAACAATCAAGCCCTGCGCGCTGGCGATCTGTTGTTGATCGATGCTGGCGGTGAGCTTGATGGGTACACCGCTGACATTACGCGCACTTTTCCAGTCAGCGGAAAATTCAGCAAGCCACAGCAAGCCGTTTATGAAGTGGTGCTGGAAGCTAATCTGCAAGCGACCAAAACGCTGAAAGCGGGCGAGTCAGTCGGCAAGCCGCATCAGGTCGCTGTGCAAATTCTGACGCAGGGTTTGGTTGATCTTGGCTTGCTTAAGGGCAATGTCAAAGATCTGATCAAAACTGAAAAATATCGTCAGTTCTACATGCACGGTACCGGCCATTGGCTGGGCATGGATGTGCACGATGTCGGCCGCTATAAAATGGATGGCGAGTTCCGCAAGTTTGAATCTGGCATGGTGATGACGGTTGAGCCAGGTCTCTACATTCAGCCGGGCACGAAGGGCGTTGATGAAAAATATTGGGGCATCGGCATTCGTATTGAAGACGATGTCGTTGTCACTGACAAAGCGCCACGCGTGCTGACCAGTGATGTGCCTAAAGACGTGAAGGGCATTGAAGGTTTGATGCGTGCAGCCTGAAGTCGCCGAGCAATATGACGTAGTCATAGTCGGCGGCGGTTTGGTCGGCGCAAGTCTCGTTGTTGCGTTGTCTTCATTGCCACTACGCGTCGCGTTGATTGAAGCGTCGATTCCTCCGCAGACTGCTGCAACTTGGGACGAACGCTGCATTGCCATCAACGATGGCAGTCATCGCATTTTTGAGAGCCTCGGTGTTTGGCCCCAGTTACTTAACGAAGCGTCGTCGATTACCTCAACGCATATTTCTGAACGCGGACGCTTCGGCGTGGCGCGCTTCGCTGCCGTCGATGTGGGCTTGCCTGCACTCGGCTACAACATTCCATTCCGCCACATCGGCCAAACACTTTGGCAGGCTGCGCAGAAAACTTCTGCTCGTTTGATCTGCCCTGCGCGTTTGCAAGCGATGGAGCAGGGCGCTGATGCGGTGGAGCTGTTGCTCGATAGCGGCGAAAAAATTTCAACACGCTTGGTTGTTGCTGCCGATGGCGCGCAATCTGCAGTGCGCAAACTGCTGGGCATCACCGCACAAACGCAGGACTACAAACAGTCCGCGATAGTTACCGCAATTCGTGTAACACGTCCGCATGGTGGCGTGGCTTATGAACGTTTCACGCCGGGCGGCCCGATTGCGGTATTGCCTAAGCCTGATAACGCATGCTCGTTGGTATGGACTGTGCCGAGCGATCACGTCGATGCGATGTTGGCTTGGAGTGATGAAGAATTCTTGAAGCAGGCTTACGAAACTTTCGGCGAGCGTTTAGGCAATTTCAAAGAAATCGGCCGTCGCAATGCGTACCCACTGACACAAGTGATGAGCGCGCAGCTCACCGCGCCGCGCGTTATTTTTGCGGGTAATGCAGCGCAGTCGCTGCATCCAGTGGCTGCACAAGGTTTCAATCTGGGTTTGCGAGATGTGGCGACAGTAGCGGATGTATTGGCTAGCGCAGCTGATCCCGGCTCACCGGAAACGCTGGTTGAATATGAAAGCCGGCGCAGCGCTGATCGCGAACGTGTTTCTGGATTTACGGATCGTCTGGTTCGCACCTTCTCTAATCGCGTGCCAGGTCTACGTGGTTTGCGTCATCTTGGTTTGCTCGCACTGGATCTCACGCCGCCATTGAAAGATGCGGTGATGCGTCAAAACCTCGGCCTTGGCGGCTTGCCTTCAAAGTTTGCACGCGAATGAAGCATCAAGTCGCAGTGGTTGGTGGCGGTGTTGTCGGCGCGGCGTTGGCGCTAGCGCTACATCGTGCAGGCATCGACACCGCTTTGATTGAACGCGGCGCAGCGCCTAAGCCTTATGACGCGTCGGATTACGATCTGCGTGTCTATGCATTGTCGCCAGCTTCAACACGTTTCCTGAATGAGCTTGGCGTGTGGCCAAAGATCGCACAGCAACGCGCTAGCGCTTACCAAGGTATGCGCATTTGGGATGAGCGTCCGGGTGAAGCTTTGCAGTTTGAGGCGTCAGCACTGGGCGTCGCGCAGCTCGGGCATATCGTCGAAAACAGTTTGCTGCTGGATGAGTTGTGGAAAGCCTTGGCGCCAGTAACCACTTACACCAAGGTCCAAATCACCGGCCTGCAAATTGATGACGACGCTGCGCGTCTGCAATTAGATGATGGTCGAGAGATTTCTGCGTCGTTAGTGATTGCAGCTGACGGCGCCGACTCACAACTGCGCGATTGGGCAGGTATTGAATGTGTGCGCTGGGCATATCCGCAGGAAGCGGTTGTTTGTCATGTTGAGACTGAACTGCCACATCGGGGCATTGCGCGTCAGCGCTTTTTGCCTGGTGGACCGCTCGCGTTTCTGCCCCTGACTGATGGCCGCAGTTCTATTGTCTGGTCTGCGCAAGACGCTGAAGATTTATTGGCGTTGGACGAGGACGAGTTCCGCGCACGTCTCGCCTTGGCTCTACAGAATGAGTTGGGCGCGATCACTGGCTGTACTCGTCGCGTTGCATTCCCGCTGCGCCTGCTGCATGCGCAAGACTATGCATTGCCGCGCTTTGCGCTGGCTGGCGACGCTGCGCATGTGGTGCATCCGCTGGCCGGGCAGGGCGTCAATCTCGGCTTGGCCGATGCGGTCGTCATGGTTCGCGAGCTGTCGATTGCTCACGAAGCTGGCCGTGACCTCGGCAGTCTGCGTCTGCTCAAGCGCTATGAGCGCGAGCGCAAAGCGGACAATCTCGACATGCTTGCGGTCACGGACGGCCTTAATCGCGCTTTTGGTTTGCGCACGGACAGTTGGGATAGCTTACGTAATCTCGGAATAAGTGCCGTCAACCGCATGACGCCGTTGAAGAATTTATTAATGCGGCGCGCTGTTGGTCAGTAATTGACCAAAGGCTGATCGAGTGGGGCGGGGCAAAACTTCCAGCCCACAACTCTAAAAGGTTAAGATGCGCGCCAGTTGCAAGTTGTAAAACAGAATCGTGCGAGAGACCACCTTAATTGGTGGCGCCGAAGGCGCAAACCGCCCGGAATCGCTCAGGCAAAAGGAGCACGATCCTGTTGTTGAACTCTGGAGAGCGGCCGCTTGCGCGGTCCACCGACGAGGCAGAAGCGGCTTACACCGCTTTCGAACTTTCAGGTCCAAGGACAGAGGGGCGGTTTTCGCAAACCTTCAATAACGCGGGAACCGCATGCTTAAAAAAACTGCATTGCACGCTGAGCACGTCCGTTTGGGCGCTCGTCTGGTCGATTTCGCCGGTTGGGAAATGCCGATTCAGTACCAATCTCAGCTTGATGAACACCACGCTGTGCGCGCTGGCGCTGGCATGTTCGACGTGGCGCATATGTCCGCCGTCGATCTGCACGGCCCCCGCACACGCGAATTTCTGCGCAAGCTTTTGGCTAATGATGTCGCCAAGCTGACCGCGCCGGGCAAAGCCCTTTATTCCTGCATGCTGCGTGAAGACGCCGGCATCATCGACGACCTGATCGCCTACTTCATTAATGAAGACTGGTTCCGTCTCGTTGTTAACGCAGGCACTACCGAAAAGGATTTGGTTTGGATCGGCCAGCAGGCCGCCGCCTTCGGCGTGACGGTGAAATACCGCGATGACCTCGGCATTGTTGCCGTACAAGGTCCAGAGGCACGCGACAAAGTCATCAAACAATTACCAACGGACCTTGCTGCTGCCGCGCAGACTGTTGGCGTTTTCCAAGCTGTGTACGCAGGCGACTGGTTTGTTGGTCGCACCGGCTACACCGGCGAAGACGGCTTCGAGTTGATGCTGCCGCATGCGGATCTGGTGACGCTTTGGCAGAAGCTGGAAGCTGATGGCGTTCGCCCTTGCGGTCTTGGCGCGCGTGACACGTTGCGCTTGGAAGCAGGCATGAATCTGTATGGTCAGGATATGGACGAATCCAAGCATCCGCTGGAATCCGGCCTCGGCTGGACGATTGGCTGGGATCCAGCAGATCGTGACTTCATCGGCCGTACTGCGCTTAGTGCACTGCGCGGCAAGTCACCGAACAAATTTGTTTCTCTCGTCTTGGAAGGCCGCGGCGTTGTCCGTGCGCACATGAAAGTGCGTTTTGCCAATGGCGCAGAAGGCGAAACCACCAGCGGCGGTTTTGCGCCGACGATGAAAAGTTCGATTGCCTTTGCACGCGTTGATGCAAAAGCTGAAGGTGCATGCGAAGTTGAAATACGTGGGCAATGGGTTGCGGCCAAACTGGTCAAGGCACCCTTTGTTCGTAACGGTAAAGTTCTAGTTTAATTTCTCACTCGATATTCGATTCAAGGAGACAAAGATGAGCAACGTTCCTTCAAGCCTCAAGTATGTAAAAAGCCACGAGTGGATTAAAAAACTCGCTGACGGCACCGTCGTGATCGGTATCACCGACCACGCACAGAACGCGCTGGGCGATCTGGTGTTTGTTGAAGTGCCTAAGGTCGGCCGCAAGCTGGCAGCGAATGAATCCTGCGCTGTTGTTGAATCGGTGAAAGCCGCTTCCGACGTTTACGCGCCGATTGCTGGCGAAGTGACCGAAGCCAACGGCGCGCTCAACAACACGCCAGAAATCCTCAACTCCGATCCGTATGAAGCCGGTTGGATGTGGAAGATGAAGCCAAACAATATTGCTGACGTTGACGCGCTGCTTGATGCAGCCGGTTATCAGCAGCTGATTGACGAACTGAATTGAGATAAAGCATGCCGTTTATTCCTCACACGGAAACCGATGTCAGCGACATGCTCGCGGCAATCGGTGCCAAGAAGATTGATGATCTGTTCGACGAGATTCCTCTCGAACTGCGCAGTGGCAAGCTGGATAAAATTCCAGAAGGCCTGCCAGAAATGGAAGTCGCCGCGATTCTGTCCGAGCGCGCTCATCTGGATGCTGTTGGCCTGAACTTCATCGGTGCTGGTGCTTACGAGCACCACATTCCAGCAGCGGTGTGGCAGATCACCACGCGTGGCGAGTTCTATTCGGCATATACGCCGTATCAGGCAGAAGCGAGCCAAGGCACGCTGCAAGTTCTGTATGAATTCCAGAGCATGATGACGGCGCTGACAGGCATGGATGTATCGAATGCCTCGATGTACGACGGCGCGTCTGCACTGGGCGAAGCACTGCTGATGGCGGTGCGCTCCAATAAGCAGAACGACTCCGGTCGTATCTTGATGCCGAAGACGGTGCATCCGTTCTACAAAGAAGTCGTCACGGCGACGACGTATGCACAAGGCTTGCGTCAGACCGAACTCGCTTACTGCCCCAAGCAGGGCAAGACCTTAGTCGAGTCGCTCAAAGAACACGAAGGGCAGGGCATCACCGCCGTCGTGATTCAGCAGCCGAACTTCTTCGGCACGCTGGAAGATGTCGACGCGATCACCGACTGGGCACACGCTCAGGGCGCGCTGGTCGTTGCTGTCGTCAACCCGACTTCACTCGCACTGCTGAAGCCACCAAGCCAGTGGGGCGCGAAGGGCGCAGACATCGTTTGCGGTGAAGGCCAGCCTCTTGGCGCGCCACTTGCATCGGGCGGTCCTTACTTCGGCTTCCTCACCACCAAGATGGAATTCGTGCGTCAGATGCCGGGCCGTATTGTTGGGCGCACTGTCGATATCGACGGCAAGCCCGGCTTTACACTGACGCTGCAGGCGCGTGAGCAGCACATTCGTCGTTCAAAGGCGACGTCGAACATCTGCACCAATCAAGGTTTGTTGGTCACCGCGGCGACGATCTATATGTCACTCGTTGGTCCAGAAGGTTTGGCACGCGTAGCTTCGGCCAGCATTGCCAACACGACGAAATTGGTGAATGCGCTGGTTGCGGTTCCAGGTGTTAGCGTCGCGTTCAATGGCGCACGTTTCCACGAAGCCGTGATCCAGTTACCCAAGCCTGCTGCTGAAGTACTGCCGAAGTTGGCCGCGCTGGGAATTTTGGGTGGTTTTGATCTTTCACGTCATTACCCAGAACTGAGCAATGCGGTGCTGGTGTGTGCGACAGAAACGAAGACCGAATCTCAAATCAAGCGCTACGCCGACGCACTGAAACAAGTGCTGGCATAAATCGGAGAACACCATGGCTACGATTACGTTGAAAGGCAATCCAATTCAAACCAGTGGCGATCTGCCAGCCAAAGGCGCATCTGCTCCTGGGTTTCGTTTGGTAGGCGCTGATCTTAAAGATGTCTCGCTGCACGATTACGTCGGCAAGAAAAAAATCCTGAATATTTTTCCGTCCGTTGATACGCCAACCTGCGCGACCTCGGTTCGCAAGTTCAATCAAAGCGCATCACAGCTGAAAGATGCAGTTGTTCTATGCATTTCTGCTGACTTGCCGTTTGCGCAGAAGCGTTTCTGCGGCGCAGAAGGCTTGGACAATGTGGTGACGCTATCGACGATGCGCGGACATTCCTTCTCGAAGGACTACGGCGTGTTGATCGAAACCGGTCCGCTGGCAGGTTTGGCCGCACGTTCGGTCGTTGTTCTGAATGAGAACAACGAAGTGCTGTACTCCGAACTGGTTAAAGAAATCGCCGATGAGCCCAATTACGAAGCTGCTCTCAAAGCTGCAGCCTGAATAGTTAAAAACCATGACTGAAAAACTGATTTTTGAACACTCGCGTGCAACGCGCACGGCGACCGCGCAGATGCCTTCTGCGGCAGTAGATGTTTCGGCGATCCCGGAGCATCTACGTCGTAAAGACAAACCGATGTTGCCGGAAGTCTCCGAGATGCAGGCTGTGCGTCACTACACGCGCCTTTCGCAGAAGAACTTCTCGATCGACACGCACTTCTATCCACTGGGTTCGTGCACGATGAAGTACAACCCGCGTGCTTGTAACTCGCTGGCTATGTTGCCGGAGTTTCTCGCACGCCATCCTTTTGCACCTGCATCGCACAGCCAGGGTTTCCTGTCGTGCATGTATGACCTGCAAGAGATCCTGAAAGAAGTCACCGGCATGGCCGGTGTCTCGCTCACGCCAATGGCGGGTGCGCAGGGTGAGTTCGCTGGCGTCGCGATGATCAACGCCTATCATAAGGCGCGTGGTGATTTGGCACGCACTGAAATTCTGGTTCCAGACGCAGCGCACGGCACTAATCCTGCAACCGCCGTGATGCTGGGTTGCAGCGTGCGCGAGATTCCGACCAATACCGATGGCGACGTTGATATCGAAGCGCTGAAGGCTGCAGTCGGTCCGCAGACCGCAGGCATCATGCTGACCAACCCGTCGACGCTCGGCGTGTTTGAACGCAACATCAAGAAGATTGCCGAGATCGTGCACCAAGCCGGTGGCCTGTTGTATTACGACGGAGCCAACCTCAACGCTATTCTCGGCAAGGTTCGCCCGGGCGACATGGGCTTCGACGTGATTCACATGAACTTGCACAAGACCTTCTCGACGCCACACGGCGGCGGCGGTCCGGGTGCTGGTGCAGTCGGCGTGTCCAAGCGTCTGCTGCCATTCATGCCGATCCCGCTTGTTGGCAAGGAAAACGATAGCTATCGTTGGCTGGATGAAAACGATCTGCCACAGAGCATTGGTCGTCTGTCCGCATTCATGGGTAACGCTGGCGTGTTGCTACGCGCGTACATCTACGCACGCTTGCTGGGCCGCGAAGGCATGCATCGCGTTGCTGAGTTCGCAACGCTTAACGCCAACTACCTGCAAGCTCGTCTGAGCGAGAAGGGCTTCGATCTGGCTTTTCCTAAACGCCGCGCAAGCCACGAGTTCATCATCACGCTCAAGCGTCAGAAGAAAGAGATTGAACTGACGGCGACAGACGTTGCCAAACGTTTGCTTGATTATGGCTTCCACGCTCCGACGGTTTACTTCCCGCTGCTGGTGCCGGAATGCATGCTGATTGAGCCGACCGAAACAGAAGACAAGGAAACACTGGATAGCTTCATTGAAGCGCTCTGCGCAATCTATGAAGAAGCCAAGAAAGACGTTGCCTATGTGAAGGGCGCGCCTTACACGATGCCTGTGCGTCGTTTGGATGACGTGCGTGCTGTGCGTCAGTTGGATGTTCGTTGGAATCAACCGGCACAAGTTCATGGCTGATGGAATGAAAGGCCTGCCGAGACTGTTCCGTGCGACCAAGGTGTCGTACATCGGTCTCGGTTGGGCGCTGCGTGAGGAAGAAGCTTTCCGTATCGAAGCGATATTGTGTCTGCTTTTGGTGCCGTTGGCTGTGTGGCTTGGCGACACCGGGATTGAACGCGCGATCATGATCATGAGTCTGTTCTGTGTTGTGATCACCGAGCTGCTCAACACCGCCGTAGAAGTCGTGGTGGATCGTATTGGTCTGGAGCGCCATGAGTTGTCTGGGCGTGCCAAGGATTTGGGTTCTGCCGCGGTACACCTTTCGCTGGTTCAGGTTCCGGTGGTCTGGGGCCTGGTGCTGTTTAGCTAGAACAAAACAAAGTGCCGCTGCGACTGATGCGCAGCGGCGCAAAAAAACATGGAGTGAGTTATGTCTGCACTGATTTGTGGTTCATTCGCCTTCGACACCATCATGGTGTTTCCAGGCCAGTTCAAGAACGAAATTCTTCCCGACAAGGTACACATTCTGAATGTCGCCTTTCTGGTGCCGCAGCTGCGTCGTGAATTCGGCGGCACTGCAGGTAACATCGCCTATGCATTGCATCTTCTCGGTGGCGATGCGTTGCCGATGGGTACAGTCGGTAACGACTTTGATCGCTATACCGCTTGGCTCGATAAGAACGGCATCAATCGTAAGTACATCAAGACAATTGCCGACGCTTACACCGCGCAGGCTTACATCACGACTGATCTCGACGACAATCAGATCACCGCTTTCCATCCTGGCGCGATGAACTTTGCGCACACGCAGGATGTTGAGACCAAGGGCATCAAGGTCGGCACAGTTTCTCCAGATGGTCGTGATGGCATGTTGCTGCACGCCAAGCAGTTTGCAGAAGCCAATATTCCTTTCCTGTTTGATCCGGGTCAGGGTTTGCCGATGTTTAGCGGTGACGAACTCAAAGCATTCATCGAGCAGGCCAGCTACTTGGCCGTGAACGATTACGAATCTGAAATCGTCATGGAACGCACCGGCTGGTCGCTGAAGCAGATTGCAGATCGTCTCGATGCATTGATCGTGACGCGTGGTGGCAAGGGTTCGCAGATATACAGCAAAGGCAAACTGCACGAAGTGGCTTGCGCTAAAGCGGATTCACTCGCTGATCCTACCGGCTGCGGTGATGCTTATCGCGGCGGCTTGCTGTACGGATTGGACAAGGGCATGGATTGGGAAACCACCGGCCGTATTGCTGCCTTGATGGGCGCGTACAACATTGAACGTCCGGGCACACAGAACTACAGCTTCACGCAGGCTTCGTTCCGCGAACGTTTCAAGAAAGAATTCCGTTACGACCTCGCATAAGAAATACGTCGCCATTCCCGCTCACGCTGGAATGGCGACAAACCTGCACTTAAATTTTCTGGAGCCGACGTGCTATCCATCAAGCTGAAGGCTCACGAAGAACGTCGTTTGCGTGCAGGTCATCTTTGGGTTTTTTCCAACGAAATTGATACCGGAGAAGGCTTTCGCAATATCGCTGCGGGTAGCCTGTGCAAGGTATTCGACTCGCGTAACAAAGCGCTCGGCGTTGGTTATATCAATCCGAAAACTTTGATGGCAGTGCGCATGCTCTCCAGCAATGCCAATGCGGATATCAATGTTGAATGGTTTGTTG
>JAZKEM010000065.1:0-15394 GCA_040387055.1 Pseudomonadota bacterium
ACTCGAAACCGCAACCACCTACAACCTGCCGGTCAAAATTGTTGTGCTCAACAACAACGGCGATGGCATGGTGAAACAGTGGCAACGTTTGTTCTTCGACAGCCGCTACTCCGGCTCAGACAAATCACTGCACCGCAAAGACTTCATCAAGGCCGCACAGGCTGATGGTTATGAATTCGCCGAACGCGTCAGCAGCAAAGCTGATCTCGCTCGCGTGGTGAAAGCCTTTATCGAATTCAAAGGCCCTGCATTCTTAGAAGTGATCATTGATCCAATGGCCTCGGTCTATCCGATGGTCGGCCCCGGCATGTCCTATGGGCAAATGATCACCGGCGACTGGATCCCCTCGCGCGATGCAGGCGCGGCGGAATCCGCCAAAACAGACAAAGCTGACCTGTTCTAAATATCACTCGCCCCGGACCACCGGGGCGAATGTTATGGGGTCGGCGTCATCACGATTACCGCTTTTGCATTGGAGTTTTAAATGTCTCAGGTTCTCTTAGAAAAAAATGACAACATCCTGACGATTCGTTTCAATCGTCCAGATAAGAAAAATGCACTGACCGCAGTGATGTATCAGGCCACTGCTGATGCCATCACCGCTGCAGCAACAGATCCTTCGGTTCGCGTGGTATTGCTCACCGGCACCAAAGATTGCTTCTCCAGCGGCAACGATCTGCAAGACTTCTTGCAGAACCCACCGCTGGATCCGAACGCACCTGTCGTGCAGTTCATGCGCGCCATTGCCACCTTCCCCAAGCCCATCGTGGCTTCGGTGAATGGTTTTGCGATTGGCGTGGGCACCACGATGCTGCTGCAATGCGATCTGGTTTATGCAGGCGCAGGCGCACGCTTCCAGCTGCCTTTCGTCAACATCGGCATCTGCCCTGAACTCGCTTCCAGCTACTTGATGCCGCGCCTGATGGGCAACGCACGCGCTGCAGAACTCGTCATGCTCGGCGAAGCCTTCACCGCAGAAAAAGCCTTGGCTTACGGCGTGATCAACGAAGTTCTGCCTGATGAAGAATGCGAAGCCCGTGCTCGCAACCGTGCTGAGAAGCTTGCTTCACAGCCCCCTGAATCTTTGCGCACCGCTAAGATGCTGCTGCGTCGTTGGAATCAAGACACCGTTCTCGAAGCCATCAAGTACGAGGCTGGCTTCTTCATGCCAATGCTCGGCAAACCAGAAGCGCGCGAAGCCATGTCGGCATTCATGGAAAAGCGTAAACCAGACTTTTCCAAGTTCAGCTAATTTACTTAGTCAGCAAGCAACGACGCCCGCTGAAATGGAAGTAATGAAATTGAATATCGGAATTAACATCTAATGCCGCCGGTTCGTACAAAACGTACTACGGGTAAACGTGAGCAAAATAAGCTCGCGAATCGCGCGGCCATTCTTGAAGCGGCTCAAAGCACCTTCGTCAAAATGGGTTATGACGCCGTTACAGTGCGCGACATCATCCGCCTGACCGGCCTTGCTTCAGGCACGTTCTATAACTACTTCGAAGACAAAGCTGAACTACTGCATGCGCTGATTGAACAGCATATGGGCACGATGGCGACGCGCCTGACGACCGCACGCAGATCTGCCACAAGCATTGAGCAGTTCGTCCACAATGCTTATCTCGCATTTTTTCAAGAAATTGCCGACAACCCGGACTTCTACGCGATGCTGTTTCGCAACGAACCGGTGATTCGCACATTCTACAGCGGCAGCGTCATTGGCAACACGATGACGATGCTGAAGCAAGACTTGAGCTTGGCGATTTCTCGCGGCTTGATACCAGAAATGGATACCGACTATCTCACTGCAATTCTGGGTGGCGCCGGCTATGAAATGGCGCGCATGATTGTGGAAAGAAAAGGCAAAAAACCAGAAGAAGCAGCAGAATTTGTAACGCAGTTTTTCCTCAAAGGTCTCGAGGGATTTCAGCGTGCCAGTGAAACTCAGCTGATTCGTCGCGGGCCCTTAAAACTGGATGGCGCAGCTCGCTAATTTTTTTCGCTTTCAATAACAGAAAGGCCGGAGCAAATGCTCCGGCCTTTTTGTTTACAGACTGTACGCCGGATTAAGCAACGCGCTCCAACACGGTAGCAACGCCCTGACCCATGCCGATGCACATGGTAGCCAGACCGAACTTGCCGTTGTTCTCGTTGAGCACGTGAGCCAGTGCGCCGGTGATGCGCGCGCCGGAGCAGCCTAGTGGGTGACCCAGAGCAATTGCGCCGCCCTTGAGATTGATGCGGTCCATGCGCTCGCCAATCTTCAGATCCTTGATCACAGCGAGGCTCTGCGCAGCAAAGGCTTCGTTCAGCTCGAAGTAGTCGATCTGGCTGATGTCCATGCCAGCAGCCTTCAGTGCCTTCTGCGTCGCAGGAACAGGGCCGATGCCCATGATCGAAGGCTGGCAACCAGCAGCAGCAACCGAAACAATCTTCGCCATCGGCTTGAGGCCGAGTGACTTGGCTTTTTCTGCGCTCATCACGAGCACGCAAGCTGCGCCGTCAGAAATTGCAGAAGAAGTACCGGCGGTGACGCTGCCCTTTGGATTGAAAGCAGGCTTCAACTTGGCGAGGTCGCCGATGCTGGCGTTGGTACGCACAACTTCGTCGTCCGTAGCCAGGAACGGCATGCCGTCGGCATCGTGTGCAGGCGTTGGCACCACTTCATTCTTGGTCGCGCCAGACTGCATGGCCTTGGTGGCCTTCTGGTGGCTGGCGAGTGCGAACTCGTCCTGCGCTTCGCGGCTGATCTGGTGCGTCTGCGTCAGCATTTCTGCGGTCAGACCCATCATCGCGTCAGCTTTGGCGGTGTTGAGGCTCATCGCCGGTGCGCCGTCAAAGTTGTAGTTCATCGGCACGTGGCCCATGTGCTCAACGCCACCGCAGATGTAAACGTCGCCGAGGCCGGCTTTAACGTTTGCGAATGCAGCGTGGATCGCCGTCATCGACGAACCGCAGAGGCGGTTGACAGTCTGGCCAGGAACGGTCTGTGGCAGACCAGCCATCAGCGCGACGTTACGTGCGATGTTGAAGCCCTGCTCTAGCGTCTGCTGTACGCAGCCCCAGATCACGTCTTCCACATCAGCAGGCTTCAGCGCTGCGTTGCGAGCCAGAACGGCTTTGATCAGATGCGCAGAAAGTTCTTCTGCACGAACGTTGCGGTACATACCGCCTTTGCTACGACCCATCGGAGTACGGACGGCGTCGACAATAACTACTTCGATATTAGACATGTTGTTTCCTTTTCTTAAGGCGAGCTGCACATGCATGCAGCTCGCGTCAAAGAGTGTTTACTTGGGGTAGTAGAGCTTGCCTTCGGCAGCCATCTTCTTCATTGACTCGGTCGGCTCATAGAGCTTGCCGAGTGAAGCGTATTTGGCGCACTTCTCGAGGATCGTCTTCATGCCCACAGTGTCGGCGTACTTCAACGCGCCGCCACGGAACGGAGGGAAGCCAATACCGAAGATCAAACCCATATCGGCTTCGGTCGGCGTCTCAACAATGACTTCGTCGAGGCAGCGAACGGTTTCGATAATCATCGGCAGCATCAAGCGGTCAATGACTTCTTCTTCGGTGAAATCTTTCTTGCCGTTCGGCTGAACAGTAGCCAGCAGTTCAGCGGTTGAAGCATCAACCACTTTCTTAGGCTTGCCCTTAGGATCGGTTTCGTACTTGAAGAAGCCAACGCCGTTCTTCTGGCCGAAGCGCTTGGCTTCGTACATCACGTCCAACGCAGACTTGAACTGCTTGTTGTCCATGCGATCTGGGTAGCCCTCGGCGAGCACGTCACCAACGTGATGCGAGGTGTCGATGCCGACGACGTCCTGCAGGTATGCAGGCCCCATCGGCCAGCCGAAGGTTTCCATGACCTTGTCGACAGCCATGTAATCAGCGCCGTCACGGATCAGCGCCAACCAGCCGCCGAAGTATGGGAACAGGATGCGGTTGACCAAGAAGCCTGGGCAGTTCTTCACAACGATGGCGGTTTTGCCCATCGAAGTTGCGTAAGCAACGGTGGTGGCAATCGCTTCTTTCGAAGTCTTGCTTGCATAGATCACTTCAACCAAAGGCATTTTGTGCACAGGGTTGAAGAAGTGCATGCCAAGGAAGTTTTCAGGATGCGCCATCACAGTGGACAATTCTTCGATCGAGATCGACGAAGTGTTGGAAGCGATGATGGTGCCTGGCTTGACGATCTTCTCGACTTCGGCCAACACACTCTTCTTGACCTTAGGATTTTCAACAACAGCTTCAACCACGATATCGACGTTGCCGAAATCACCGAAGTTCAGCGTCGGGCGAATATCGCTCAACACTTCACCGGCTTTGATCGGGGTCATCTTCTTGCGATCAACCATGGTCGACAGCAGCTTGTTCGCTTCGCCCATACCGATGTCCAACGCCTTGTCGGCGATGTCCTTCATGATGATCGGCGTGCCCTTGCTGGCGCTCTGGAAGGCAATGCCGCCGCCCATGATGCCGGCGCCGAGAACAGCAGCCTGCTTCACTGGCTTGGCGAGTTTGCCTGCAGCCTTGGCTTTCTTCTTGAGGAACTGGTCGTTGAGGAACAGCGCGATGAGCGCGTCGGCAACGGTGGTCTTGGCGAGTTTGGCGAACGCAGCTGACTCAATCTTCAGCGCTTCGTCACGGCCCTTGCCGGCAGCCTTTTCAATGGCCGAAACAACGGCGACTGGAGCCGGATAGTTCTTGCCAGCCTTGCCAGCAATGAAACCCTTGGCGGTCGAGAACGCCATCATGGTTTCCAGCGGGTTGAGGTTCAGCTTGCTCTTCTTCTGTTCGCGACGAGCCTTGTAATCGAACTTGCCGTCGATGACTGACTGCAGGAACTTGAGCGAAGCGGATTTGAGCTTGTCAGCAGGCACCACGCCGTCAACGGCGTGAACCTTGAGGGCAGCGGCAGGCTTCTGCGCTTCGCCGCCAGCAATCCATTCAATTGCGTTGTCTGCGCCGATCAAGCGAGGCAGACGCACCGTGCCGCCGAAGCCAGGGATGATGCCCAGCTTGGTTTCTGGCAGACCGATCGAAGCTTTTTCGCTAATGATGCGGTAGTCCGTCGCCAGTGCCATTTCAAAACCACCGCCCAGCGCGATGCCGTTGATGGCGGTAACGCTTGGGAAAGGCAGGTCTTCAATTGCGTTGAAGATGTTGTTGCCTTCAAAAGCCCACTTGGCGATTTCTTCTTCTGGCAGCTGGAACATCGGACCGAATTCGGTGATGTCCGCGCCAACAATAAAGACATCCTTGCCTGACGTGACCAGCAGACCTTTGATGCTGCTGTCTGCCGTGATGGCTTTAGTCGCCTCAGACAGTTCTTTGATGGTGCGCTGGTCAAACTTATTAACGGAGTCCGTTTTGTTGTCGAAGCACAGTTCGGCGATATCGCCGTCCAGCTTCGTGACCTGAATAGATTGGCCTTGATACATAGGTGTATTACCTCTGGATTATGAAAAGCGAAGCGCCCCAAACCGCAGGCATCAAAAAATTAGCCCGTAATAATAGCTGCCCCTTCAGGACCCCGTAAACCAAGCTGCGTATGGCTTGGCGGGGGTTGCAATTAGCAAAAAAATCGCGTTTGACAGTGACTTAGCGCACTCATACACTCGGTCGCTATTCCGGGGGGAAAAGTCAAGCAGGGAACATAAATGGCCGCCATAGAGCGCCAATCCCGATGATCTTCAAACATTGGTCAGCAAAAAGCCTTAGTTCAAGGCCATTGCTCAAGCTAATCACTGTAGCGACACCGAAGTCGCCAGCCCGTTTTACCGGAAGAACTGCCGTAAAGGCAGTTGTGGCGTATGCGATTCACTTCAAGGCGATGTATCGACGGGCGTCGGTACCGCAAGTGGTTTTTCGCGGCATCGATTATGCGCGCGATCCCCGGCCATCTTGGCCGCAACTCGTATGGAGCTCGTGAACCTTATGAAGAAGTCCGCAAAAGGCAGCAAGACCGTAAAAAAGCCTGCTAATAAGCCTGCCAACAAGTTGTCGAAACTCAAAGCCTCCGCCAAGAAGGCTGTTAACACGGTAAAAGCTAAAACCAAGAGCAACGTTAAAAAAGCGACGGGCAAGGTACAAGCAGCCAAAAAGAAAGTCGTTGCCCAGACCAAAAAAGTAGAAAAAAAGGTAGTTTCGAAAGTTAAAGCCGCTGAAAAGAAAGTAGTCTCAAAGGCAAAGGCTGTTGAGAAAAAAGTCGTTTCAAAGGCCAAGTCGACCGAAAAGAAAGTGGTCGCCCAAGTAAAAGCCGCAGTCAAAAATCCAATTGCTCAAGCCAAGGCGATTGAGAAGAAAGTCGTTGCCCAAGCTAAAGCCACTGAGAAAAAAGTCGTCGCCCAGGCCAAAGCCGCAGTGAAAGAACCTGTAGCCCAAGCTAAGGAAGCCGTAAAAGGCCCTGTTGCCCAAGTGAAAGCCGCCGCACAGAAAAGCTTGGCCCAGGCCCGCGAAAGCGTAGCGCAGGCTCGCGAAAATGCCGCACAGGCACGCGAACGCATGTATGAAGCCATGCAGCCTCTGGTTACCGCGATGGCCCCTGTGATTCCCTCGCCCATGTCACGCGCATTTCTGGCCACCAGCAAGGGCAAGAAAGAAGCTGCTGAATCAGGCATCGAAACACCGGTGACCGCTGCGTTGGCGACCAGTACCGAAGCACCCGCTGAGACTCCCGCAGACGACAACGGCGAGCCTTCGGCCAACTGATTCATCGCACCAAAACAACCCGCCAGAGTTATGGCGGGTTTTTTTATGGATAAACCCTGTATGGCGTCGCGCATGTCAAAATAAACCCATAACAACATAACAAATCCTCATAGCGTCACTCATGAACCTGACACTCGAAGAAAGCACACAACTCTGCAGCTTGATGGCGGACGAAAGTCGTCTGCGCCTGATGCTACTGCTCGAAGTGCATGAGCTGTCGGTAGCCGAACTAACTGAGATTACGGGACTTGCGCAAAGTCGTGTGTCGACACATTTATCGCGCCTTAAGCGTGCAGGCTTGGTTCAGGACAAACGCATCGGCGCTGCAGCGCTCTACTCTGCCACCGCCAATGGCGGCAGCGCACAGACACTTTGGGAAATGCTGCGCGCGCAAATTGACGACGGCCAGGCACGCCTTGATCGCGAACGCGCCGAAGAAGCCGTGCGCGCACGTAAGCATGGCCAGACTTGGGCCGAGTCTGTCGCAGGCCGCATGGAGCTGCACTACTCACCGGGCCGAACCTGGGAAGCCACCGCACGTGCCGTTATTGGCCTGCTGGAATTTGGCGATGTCCTCGATCTTGCCTGCGGAGATGGCGTACTCGCCGAGTTGATCGCAGGTCATGCACGGAGCGTCGCTTGCGTTGACATCAGCAGCACCGTGATCAGCGCGGCACAGAAGCGCTTGGCGCCATACGCCAATGTGCGCTTTTACGAAGCAGACATGCATGCACTTCCTTTGGGAGATGCCAGCTTCGATTACATCTTCGCGATGCACGCGCTGTCGTATTCCAAGAATCCGCAGAAAATGCTGAATGAAGCAGCCCGACTGCTACGAAAAAATGGCCGTCTTGTTGTCGCAACCTTGAACGCACATCAGCATGAAGAAGCCATGCGTGCCTACGATCATGTCAATCTAGGTCTATCGTCTGATCACCTGCGTCGCATGCTCAAAACTGCAGGACTTGAAGTAGAGCAATGCGGTGTCACATCGCGTGAACCGCGGCCACCATATTTTGAAGTCGTCACTGCGCTGGCCCGTAAGCGCTAATGACTCGCGCGAAAATCAAGCGCTGGCTTCCGGCGTTCATTCTGATTGCATTGCTGATCACTGGCCTGATTGAAGCCAACATTTACGGCATCACGCTGCCGAGTGCCCTGCGCTGGATTTACAACACGATTAAAGACGCGCCATGGCTGCTGCTCTTGGTTTGCGCATTGCGCCCGCCATTTATTTTCCCCATCTCCTGGCTCGTACTGTTATGCGGCACGCTTTGGGGATTATGGATGGGCGGTCTCTACGCCATCAGCGGCATGATGATTTCTGCAGCAAGCAGTTATTGGATTGCACGATTAACTGTTCCGCAAAGTCAGAACAGTTCATCGCAATCAAAATTTAATGTGTGGCTGCAGCGGATGCGCCGCGACGGATTCATGTCTGTGGTGCTGATGCGCTTAATGCTGCTGCCGTTTGATATGACCAACTTTGCAGCCGCCGCGCTACACGTCAATTTCCGTAATTTCATGCTGGCAACACTGATCGGCAACGCTGCCGCAACACTGATCTACGCCAGCATTGGTGCATCCGTGCGTCTGGACGTGATTCTGTCCGGACACCAGCCGCCATTGAGTCAGATCTTCGACGCTCGTCAATTGATGTTGACGTTTGTGTTGCTGGCCATCAGCTTGTTGATTGCGCGCTATGTCAAAAAGCGCAGCGGCGCGCCTGAAGAAATTGAACTCGAGTAAATCTCAGGACTGCGGCAGCTCATCACTCCAAAGCAGTTTGCCCGCTTTTTTCTTGATGTAAGTCAGTCGTGACAAATGCAATTCGCGCTCTGCATCCGTTGCGGCAATCACCTGCAACTTAGATTCTCGCGGCGGCAGCAGTTCATCCAGACGTGATTTGCGCGGCACGCCACCGACATCACCGGTATCCAGCGTCAAACGAGACTGGCCACCCGTCATCGCAAGATAAACTTCCGCGAGCAAACTTGCATCGAGCAAAGCGCCGTGCAGGTCGCGGCGAGAGTTATCAACGTTATAGCGTTTGCAGAGCGCATCAAGACTGGCCTTCTGGCCAGGATTCAGTTTGCGCGCCATCGTCACTGTGTCAGTGATGGTGCAAACATCTTCCAGTTTCTGCTTGATGCCGCAGCGGGCAAACTCCATATTGAGAAAGCCCAAATCAAACGAAGCGTTGTGGATCAGCAGTTCCGTGCCCTGCAAATACGCCCACAATTCGTCTGCTATCTCAGCGAATTTCTGCTTGTCTAACAAAAAATCATTCTTGATTCCATGCACCTGCAGTGCACCGAATTCACTATCACGTTCAGGATTGACGTAGCGCCAAAAATTATTGCCGGTCAAGCGCCGGTTCTTCATTTCGATGCAGCCAATTTCGATGACACGATTCCCCTGCGCGACTTCCAAGCCGGTGGTTTCGGTATCGAGGATGATCTGTCTTTGCATCAAGCTTTCTCCGCCGCGTGTGCAAGCAGCATTTTTTCTATTCCTTCGTTCGCCAACTGATCCGCAGCTTCATTGCCTGGATCGCCCGCATGACCTTTTACCCAGCGCCAGTCAATTTTGTGGCGCTGCACGGCAGCATCGAGTCGTTCCCACAAATCCTGATTCTTGACCGGCTGCTTGCTCGCCGTGCGCCAACCGCGCGCTTTCCAACCGGCTAGCCACTCGGTCAAACCTTGCATGACGTATTTGGAATCGGTGAACAGGGTGATCTCACAGGCTTCACGCAAAGTTTCCAACGCACTAATCGCCGCCATCATTTCCATGCGGTTATTGGTGGTCAGCAGCTCTCCGCCGCTTAATGTTTTTTGGGTGCCGTTGTATTCGAACAACACGCCCCAGCCACCCGGCCCTGGATTTCCCTTGCAGGCACCGTCGGTATAAATCGTAACTTTCTTCACGCCTGATCGTTCTCGTAATTCGTCGTTGTTGAACGTGCCTCAGAAGCTGGCACGCCGATCAGTGGTTTGATCTGTGCGCGTTGCGCACGCCCAATTCGGTTAATCGGGATAACGCGTTTTTTAGCAGTGAGCAGATAAGCCTCCGCCCAAGGCTGGGTGAGTGTGCCGATGTCAAAAGGATCTCCATCAGAGCGTGGCTCCAGCCAAGGAAATCCAACGCCAAAGCGTCTCACCTCAACAACCTCCAGATCCAGAAGTTCCAGCCAATCACACATCTGTCCAACGCCATGGAAACGTGCACCTTGTGGAAATGCGCGATAACGCAAACCCAAGGCCTGACGGATGCCCCAAACACTCCAAGGATTAAAGCCCAGCGCCATCAAGCGACCACGGTCGGTCAAGATACGATTAGCTTCTCGCAAAACAGATTGCGGTGAACGTGCGAATTCTAATGTGTGAGGCAACAGCACTGCATCGACACTTTTACTGAGCACAGGAAGACTTTCTGGCTCAGTTAAGGCCTGCGCGCCAAAACCACTAATAGTTCCAAGCACGGCGCTATGTAGCGTTTCACTGGCAGCTAATAGTTGGCCGCCATGCCCCCAAGTGCCGATTTGCAGCACATGTCGGCCAAAAACATCCGGCAGAACACGACGGATTTCCTGTTCTTCCAACTCCAGCAGCTTTTGTCCGCGCTGTGAGCGCAGCCACAACTCCAAAGTGTGACGGCTAAATGGCCTACCGCCGCGGCGCGCGCGCGTCGAATTCATATTCGTTTGACCTTTATCCACTTCATGTCCACCATCTTAATGATGTTAGACGTCCATGCCATCCCCGCGTTCACCGATAATTACCTCTGGCTGCTGTCACGAGGCTCCGACGCCGTGATTGTTGATCCGGGCGACGCCACACCAGTATTACAAGTGTTGAATGAACGCGGCCTCAAATTGACTGCCATTCTGATCACTCATTGGCATCCTGATCACATCGGCGGCATCAACAAGTTACTGGAGCTTGGGCCTGTGCCGGTCTATGGCCCACGCGCCGAATTTTCGAAAATCCCGCAGCTCACTCATCAGCTCGATGATGGCGACCGCGTCACTGTGCTTGATCAAACCTTCGAGGTCATGGCTGTGCCCGGGCATACGCTTGGACATATTGCTTACTTTGCTGATCAGCAGCTCTTTTGTGGGGACACACTGTTTTCAGCCGGTTGCGGGCGATTGTTTGAAGGCACGCCAGAGCAGATGCACGCTTCACTGAGTCGCCTCGCCGCATTGCCCGATGCAACGCAGGTTTACTGCACACATGAGTACACCCTGTCGAACCTTGCTTTTGCCGTAGCTGTAGAGCCTCATAATCCTGCGTTACTGGAACGGCTTGATGCCGTCCGCGCTTTGCGTGATCAAAATTTGCCCAGCCTTCCAAGCACTCTGGCGATTGAACGTGCGAGCAATCCTTTTCTGCGCACCAATATTCCAGATGTAATTGCGGCAGCGCAGCATCAATCAGGACAAACGTCACAAAGTTCGTCACAGATCTTCGCAATACTTCGTCGATGGAAAGATGGATTCAAAACACCAACTGGCTTCTAATTCATCTAAATATTAAAAGCACCAGCGCGAATAATGTTTTATAGTATTTATATTAATAACTTATAAGTAGATGTATAGAACAATATATTTACAAGAGAATGCAGCTGTCAGCGTATAAAGACAGCACTTTCCGAATTATCCGTAGTCAGACCACTGATTAAAGCCTCAAACTCCTGTGATGCCGTTCATCGTCGAAATTAGCGCACTCAAACTATTGTCTGCGTGACTTCATTTTGTTTTGTTAAACTCGGTTCGACCTTTTCGAGTACTACTCCTGATGCCCTTGAAATCGTGCCGTAAGGCCGTTAGAGCCCTCATAGTCGCTGCGAGCTGTGCCACCGGCACACTTTGGGCGGCCGCACCAGTGCAACCGCAGCCTGACAGCGGTGCACTTAAACTCGACCAGACCATTCAAGGTCTTAAAGAAGATGTTCTGCAATTCAACAGCGATGCTTCCGCGTTGGAACAGGAGAGCCTGTATCCAGCCTACTCGCGCACCAACGTATTTCTCGGTGTGCGACTGAGCGGCTTGCTGATTAAAGAATTCAGCGTCACTTTTGATGGCGGCGCGCCAGAAAAATTTACTTTCGATGAAATCGAATCGCTCGCCTTTTTGCAGAACAAAGGCCTGCGTCGCGTAATGCGCGTGAACCTTGAACCGGGCCAGCACAAAATTCGCGCTGACTTCACCGCGCAGTTTGCAGATGCAAAACCTGATGCCGCGCCGATTACTGGCAATCTTGAAGCCATCTTCGATAAAAACTACAACAACACCGATCTGGGACTCATGCTCGTTCGCACTGGTTTTAGAGCCGACCCAAGTCTCACCCTCGAACAAACGAGGAGTGCACGATGAGAACTTCGCTCATTCTTCTTGTCGCTGCGCTTAGCGCATCGACTGCACATGCTGCGGACGTTTATGTCCCCGGCAGCAAAAACGATCCAAACCTGCGATCTGCCCAGTATCAAAGCGATGAAGGCCGTTATTTTTCGTCGCTGACTGAATTACTGCGTATGGATAGTGAATCCAAGCTATCCAATGATTCTCGCTGGCTAATGGCTGAGGACTATCTGTCCTTCGGCATGGCCAACAAGGCCGAACCACTTTATCGCGACATCGCTCAAACGACTGACGATCAACTGCTACTGGGTCGTGCACGTTTGCGCCTCGCAGAATTCAGCTATCAACGTGGCTACCTCGACGAAGCGCGCAGCGCCTTGTTGAAGATGCAAGAAAAGCTGCCCAAAAAGCTGGTTGAGCAATGGCAAGACTTGCTGTCACGTGTACTGATGGCCAAAGGCAGTTATAGCGAGGCAGTCAGCGTACTCACCAACCTTGATAACGCTGGCAAGCAGTCTCAATACACACGCTACAACCTCGGCGTTGCACTTATTAATGATGGTCGCGCACCGCAGGGTCGTGATCTTCTTGATCGCGTCGGCCGCATGCGCGTGATGACACTGGAAGATCTCGCGCTGCGTGATAAAGCCAACCTCACGCTGGGCTGGCATTTCCTGCATAACCAACTGGGCGGCAGCGCCAAAGCTATTTTTGGTCGCGTACGCTCACAAGGCCCTTACTCCAACCGTGCATTGCTCGGGCTAGGCTGGGCAGAACTCGCTCCTGTTGGCGCCAAACAAGAACATAGCGATGTCGCCAATCCCGAAGATCAGCCGTTCTTTAGCAGCTTCTCAACATTGGGCGTGCTACTGCGTCCGGGCTTTGTAGATAACGACATCTTCAAGCGTGCAGGCCTGCGTAACTTCCGCCTTGAAAAACTAGCCAAGACTGAAGACGCCGCTCTCAAGCGCGCATTAGTTGCGTGGGTCACCTTGATTGGTCGTGATCCGATGGACCCCGCTGTACAGGAAGGCTGGCTGGCAATTCCGTATTCACTCGACAAGCTTGGCGCACACACACAGGCTTTGCAGTTCTACGAAAAAGCCGTCGAACAGCTTGAAATGAATCGCAAGCGCGCTGATGCCGCAATGGGTTCAATCAAACAAGGCCGCATGGTCGATACCATCGTAAAACGTGATGTCGATGCTGAAAATGGCTGGACGTGGAGACTCACAGACCTGCCAGATGCGCCAGAAACTTATTATCTGCAAACGCTGCTAGCTGAGCACCGTTTTCAAGAAGCACTAAAGAACTATCGCGATACCCGCATGTTGGCTCACAACATTGATGGCTGGCAGAAACGCATCGAAGCGATGGAAGCTGTTTATCAAAGTCCAGATCGCGCCAATGTATCGCCTGATGTTTTTGTGAAACAGGCAACCGAAGATAAAACACCGGTTTGGACTGACACCGCTAACGCACCTACCGAGTTGCGTAGTGACGAAACTTTGTCGGTTCCCGGTGCTTACGAGACGCCTATTGCCGCCGCCGATGCCACTCAAATCGAGTTGGCAGCAGGCACGCCAAAACAGGTTCAAAGCAATTCCGAAAAAGTGGCGGCACTGAAAGGCCGACTCGTCACCCTGCAGAAGTCACTGGCACTAGCAAACGACGAGCAGAGCAAAATTCTGCAGACGCTCGCGATTAAAGAACTCACAGGCCAAAAGAAGCAGATTGAAAAATATCTGGTCGAAGCCCGCTTCGCGCTGGCACGCCTCTATGACCGCCAGATGAAGGGCGAACTCAATGATAAATAAGCGTCTGCCCCTCGCCCTGTGTCTGATCCTCGCGGCTTGCACGCCGCCCGTGATCAAGAACGCAGCGCCGCCAATTAGTAGTGAAGTCGGCAAGCGTAAAGCCCCAGACGAAGCGATCTTGCCGATCATTAAGTCTGAACCGATTGCCGCTGACTCCAGCAAAGCCGTCGAAAATTATCGTAAGTTGCTTGAGCTAACACCAGACACGGATACCAAGTCCGAATCAATGCGCCGCCTTGCTGACTTGCAGGTGCAAATTGAAGACTCCAAGGGCAACGACGCCAGCAGCTCGCAAGGCTTGCGTGAAGCCATGCGTCTCTACAACGATCTGCTCTATTCAAATCCAGACGACAAGAACAACGACCGCGTGTTCTACCAGCTTGCGCGCGCGCAGCAGAACTCAGGCGACGTTGCTGCTGCAATTGACACGCTCGAGCGTCTGACCAAGCGACACCCCGACTCTCAGCTCGCCGGCGATGCTCACTTCCGCCGCGCAGAACTATTGTTCAACGCCAGACGTTATGCCGAAGCCGAACCGGAATACAAAACGGTTATGGATCTGGCTGATAAAACGCCGTTCTTTGAATCCGCACAGTACAAATACGGTTGGTCGCAGTACAAGCAATTCAACTATGACGGCGCCTTGGATGTCTTCATTGCAATCCTTGACCGTGAACTCCCACCGGGCGAGTTGTACGACACCGCTGATGCGCTCAAGAAGATTAACAAGGGCAAGAATGACCTCGTCCGCGACTCCATTCGCGTCACCAGCTATTCACTTATTGCACTTGGTGGCGGTAAAGGCGCTAACGAATATCTCGCCAAGAAAGGCGATCCACGTTTCTATCCGCTGATCTATTCAGCGCTGGGTGAAGCACTGCTCGAGAAAGAGCGTTATTCCGATGCAGCTGATACCTATGCTGCATTCATCGAACGTCACCCTTTGCATGACCGCTCGCCAGCATTCCAGGCGCGCATCATCAAAACTTATGCAGATGGCGGATTCAACGATCTGGTCATCCGCGAGAAAGAACGTTACGCCACCACTTACGATCCAGCGGCCACTTACTGGGCCGGCAAAAAGCCAACAGAAGAAGTACTCAACGGCTTGCGCGTTCACATGCTGGATCTGGCCAAGTACTATCAGGCTCGTGGCCAGCTCGACAAAGCAAAAAATCAGGCTGATTTCCTCGTAGCTGCCAAGTGGTACAAGCGCACGATGGAAGTGTTCCCGAACGATGCCAACGTTCCAGAACTCAACTTCATGCTCGCCGATGTACTGCTTGATGGCGGCAAGACAGTCGAAGCTGCGCAGGAATACACCAAGACCGCCTACGGTTACGGCATGCATCCGAAAGCTGCCGATGCCGGTTACGCTGCAGTGCTCGCCTACGAACAAGTCGCCAAGGACAGCCCAGCGGAGCAACGTAACGCTGCGCTACGTCAAACCATCGACTCTGGCGTGAAGTTCTCCGATACCTTCCCTGGCCATAC
>JAZKEM010000066.1:0-9313 GCA_040387055.1 Pseudomonadota bacterium
GGTGCAAACAAGCAGCTGATGTTTGTCACCATCGATGCGGTGGGTGCAGGCAATCTGATTCAAGACGGCATGAAAGCGGCGATCACTGCTGCGACAGGTATTCCAGCAGATTTGATTCTGATCGGCCAAACGCATTCGCATGCCTCTGCAGATTTGCAGGGTCTGTGGGGCGGCGTGCCTGATGAATGGGTGCGCAATACGCTGTACAAGATGGCGGCTCAAGCAGCGAAGTCGGCTAAGGATGCAGCGCTTCCAGCCAAGCTGACTTACGCCACGGGTGAAGATGCAGCATTCGCCAATTACCGTCGTCCACGCGTTGATCTGAACGCGAAGACCGATCCGAACTTATCGGTGCTGCAAGCCAAAGATAACAACGGCAATGTGCTCGGCACCATCGTGCAGTACGCCGCGCATCCAACAACGATCGGCGAAGATGCCAATGGTAATAACGGCCGCATCGTGCACGCCGATTACGTGCTCGGCCTTGAAGATGCGATGGAAGCGGCCAGCGGCGGCGCTACGGCGCTCTATTACAACGGCCCGATTGCTGATGCTTCACCTGCTGGCGATACCGTTGGCGTGAATGATTACGAACGTGTGCGTTCACGTGGTCAATGTCTCGCGCAGAGTGCGCTAGCGTTGTTAAATCCACAGCTGTCGGTGTGCAGCTTCTCCAAGCTCAAACGCAATACGGTTCGCCAGACTGAACTGAACCCAACGATTGATATTGCGCAGAAGACAGCAACGCTGCCGGTGACCAATCCATTGTTCCTTGCGCTTGGTGCTTCGGGACAGATCAGTCGCTATTACGACTTCAGCCTGTTGCCTCTGACGCAAGTGCCGGTGGTTGGCGCAGAACTCGCAGCGCAACAACCCAACCTGCCGCAGGTCGCAACGACAGCGACAACGCTGGTCTCGCGTATCACGATTGGTGGTGCAGGCAGTGGTTTGGAAATCGTCACAGTGCCTGGTGAGACGACCAATACTTATGGTCAGTACATCCGTGCGCTGACGACGAACAAGAACATGATGTTGTTCGGACTCACGCACAACTCCTTTGGTTACATCATTCCGGAAGATGAGTTCAGCTATCTCGATGCTTCTGGTAGCGCAGGTTTTGTGTTGCCGTTCACTGGGTATGAAGAGTTTGTTTCGCTTGGGCCATTAACTGCACCTTTGTTGCGCCTCACGGCCTACAACCCGCTGTTCGGAATTTCGACGACTGATCCGCGCAATATTCCGCCGTCACTTGCCGCTTGTTCCAGCAACCCGGCAAGCAATGCTTGCTTGGTCTGGCGTCAGATGCTGCAGCTGGATTACATACAGCGCTCGTATGCAGAAACGTGCCGCAGCAATCTTGCTTCGAATGTGCCGGGCGATGCACGCGAACAAGCTGAAGCGTTCTGCGATCTGCTCGATCCCAAGACGCCGCTGTATCAGCCATGCATGGATGCCAAGCTGCCAGTTGCCGTCTGTAACACGCTGGGTGTTGCGCCCGGCACAACACCACCGGGAAGCACATCGCCTTATGGCGAAGGCGCACTTGGCGCATTGAGTCAGTTCATGGCGGATCTCAACGGCATGATTGCAGCGATGTTGTCAGGAGATGCGGAGGGGACTGGCACTGCATTGCAAACGGCCTTGGGCAATCTCAGTCAAAACGCATCGACATTGACGGCAGCTGGTTTCCCCGGCGTGTTGGGCTTGGGTCGTGATCCACAAATCGTGTTGGCTAATGCGGTTTCCGCCAAGCGTGAAGCAGCGCCAGTCATTTTGACCGGCTCACAAGTGCTGGGCTTGTCTGTGCGTTCTGCGCAAGGCGTGCCGTATCCGTATCCATCGGGTGCAAACATTACGGGTCAAAGTGACGAGACTGGACAGTTGTCAGTGCTCGATCCATTGCGTGATCCACTGCATCTTGGCGAAGTACGTGACGCACACAACGGCATCATTCTGTATCCGTCTGCAGATGACTCTAATGCGCCGATGGGCATTCCTGTTGAACGTATTGCCGCCTATGCATGGAAAGGGAATGCGTTCGTTGAAATTCCTGTTCAGGTCGATCAGAAGTTCCCGTTCTTCCTCGCCAATGCAGGCTCCAGCTTCTCGGTTTATTCCGGCACGGATGAAGAGCTGACCTATCAGTGGGATGTCGAGCGTTGGAGCAATGCGGATTCTTCAGACCCTGTCGCGCATTTTGCATCGACGATGCAGGATCCGGTCAGCGGCTTTGACGATGATGATGAAATCGCATTCATGTACAGCGACGCAGGTGCTCATGCGTTGACCTTGGCCCTGCCTAGCGACCCTAATTTGGACACCACCTACGGCGTGCAAGAAGTCGCGCTACTGGACCCGCTCAGTAAGGATCCAACAAGTACTAAGTTTGTTTACATCGGCGTTAAGAAATCCGGCGTCGCCAATAAGTGGCACGGTCAGAGTCATTACGTGAGTTACACACGTGATGACAATGCGGATCAATGGATTGATCGCAATTTCTTCCGCGATGAAGATCCACAGAAGCTCGGTACTAGCAATACGAATTACGGACCAAACCACCACGGCAAAGTTGCGCCAGGCAATGGTTACTTCGGCAATCCGGGTGCGTGCACGGGCACTGGTGCGAATCGTTTGTGCGATTCAACCGATCGTTTCGCACGTGATGGCGTGACCGTCACCACCGATCAATATGTGTGGCGCGCAACGGGCCGTTGGATGGTGCGCGAAATTAGTGTTGCTGATCCAGATCATCCTGGTCTCTACGGTTCTGATTTGATTGATCGTTGGAAAGGACGTGCCTTCCAGCAATCACCAGACTCGATCATTTCTCTTGTCGGATTCGAAGACGAGCAGGTGAACTGGGAAGCCAACTCCACGCTGCTGGGCGAACGCTGCGGTCCTGTGCGTTGCATGCGCGAAGTTTGGGGCGCGGACTCCGGTACCAACGTTACAAAGACCGAGACCTTCTATCGCGGCAACGTGACGTATCGTTATCACGTGCGCGTGCATCCAATTCCACCGGATGGTTTGTACACGGCCTGGGATTACAACCGTAGCGCGATGATTCCGACGGCTGCCGAAGCGCAGCAGGGCGTCAAGGGTGGACGCTACTACACGATGCTGCGTCCGCAGGGCGTGCCGATTGACGGCGTGAACGATGACGTTGGCCAAATCGATAATCTGTTCGGGCAGCCTGCATTCTTTGATTTCCCTGATCCGACTTTCAATCTGCCTTTGGCCTTTGATAGTTGGGAACAGGTTTCAGGTAAAGGCCGTAACGGCTCGCTGGTTTATACCTTTGAGATGAAAGGCGCGACTTCGGTTGTGAATCCGATTGTGGTTCCGTACTACCGCGACGATGCTTGCTTGGATGACGGTACCGGTGATGATCCGGTGCAGCGTCCTTATCCCGGTGATTCCACCACTGACGCAAAGGTGCGTGCGGGCTACGCTGCGCTTGCCAACAAGCCTTACGCGCAGCTGACGTGTGCGGATCGTCAGGGCGCTTACGGTGAGCATGGCATTCACTATCTGGTGACACACGATACGGACAATGCATTCTTGCTCGGCAAGCCGATCACGGAAGTCGATGGCCAGCAGTGGCAGTTCATGGTGCCGACTTCAACGCCAGCCAATGTCGCAGAGCCTTACGCGAACAACGTACGCATTCCTTTGTTGCCAGTCGTGATTCCGCGTCCGGGTATTCCGGCGCTGGGTGCCGGTGCAACCCAAGGTGGCGTTCTCAACTATCTCTCGGGTGTCGGCACACAAATCCAGAACTTGCTGGGTGCGTTGGCATCGCTAAGCGTTGATGAAATTCTCGACGTTGGTAAACGTGCGCTGGACTATGTTGTGGACGGCTTGAACAGCCTGCTCTACACCGGCGGCGCAGGCACGGTCAGCGGCACGGTGAGTCATGTGCTCGCCGGTGATGGTTCGCTCGTTGGCATTATCGGTGGCTTGGTCAATGATCTGACGCAAGTTATCTTGGGGGCGCCATCAGGCTCGAAGGTGCGCGTCGGTGTTGGCGTTGTCGATATGACGCCAGATGTGGGTTATTGCGCAGGCCAGTACTGCGAGTACACCGATATTCTTGATGGCCTTGCGGGTGGCGACATTGATCCGTATCTGACGCACAAGCTGAAGAAAACCAGCTATGGCGTGCAGTCGCGTCTCACTGCGCGAGCCATTGTTATCGAAGGCAGCAACGGCAAGAAGATTGCATTGCTCAAGAGCGATAACTATGTCGCGCAGGATTTCCTGATTCGACGCGTTGGCCAGATTCTGGATCAGGGTCAATCGGGCATTGGCTATGAGCAGATTCTGTATCACGTCTCACATAACCATAGCGCTGCGTATTCTTCATCTCCCGCGGTTGGGCTCGCAGTATTCCAGGATGCGTTTGATCCACGCTTCTTTGAAAATCAGGCGCGTCGTTTAGCAGCGGCTATCGAAATCGCCGCAGCGAATATGAAACCTGCACGCATGGGCGCAACGGTGATCAAGCACCGCATCTACAAAGGCAATATCGTGCGAACCGCCAATGCAGATGACGGTACGCCTGCTGGATATCCGCTGGAGTACAACGATCATGGTTTGACCGTTGTGCGCTTTGATGCGGTGGATTCCAACGGTAATTTCAGCAAACCAATCGCAACGTGGATGAATTGGGGCGAGCATCCTGAGAGTCTCGACGGCTACAACTTGCATAGCGCCGATTATCTGGGACCCTTGGAGCGTTGGGTTGAGCGCGAGACTGGAGCGCCGTTGGTATTTAGCCAAGGCGATGTCGGTAGTGCAGAAAGTAGCGGCAACACGGACCAGCGTAATGCTGACAATGGCACGGTCTGCGGCACGCGGAGTGATGCCAGCCAATGTCCGTTTGGTCAGGGCGCATTGCGTGATTGGGAGCATCAGGGTTACGCGCAAACCGAACGCAATGCACGCTTCCTAGCTGATGATGTGGTCAAGGCTTGGAACAAGATTGGTAGCGGTGATGCCGATGTGGTGATTCCGCTCACGCGTAATTTCCCGGTCGACTATGCCAATGCTTGGGTGCCGGGGCCGCTGTCGCATCCATATCCAAGTATTTCCAACTGTCGTACGCAGACGACGCTTGAAGGTGATCTCGGTATTCCCGCCGCAGGCTTGCCGGATTGCGCGCGACGCAACACGGCGACAGATCTTGATGGCGGCGCTATTAGCGGCCCGCTGTTCGATGGCTGGCAGGAAATCACCAACGTCACGCAAAGCGGCATGATCTACGCGCTGCTCAGGGCTGAAGGCGTTCCAGTTCCAGAGCATTACGACGTGCCAGCGTTCAGTGCAGTGGAAGAAAATCTGCGCCTGAAGTTACAAGCCTTCCGCCTCGGCGAAATTCTGTTGGCTTCATGTGCCTGCGAAGCGCAGAACGATTTGGTGCTCAACATCAAATCGCGACTTGATGCACAGCGCAATAACATCTACGACGGTTTCGATTGGGCTTGCTTAATGCCGCAGTACTCGGGCGATCCGAAGTACGTTGCTGCTTGCGAAACGCAGAAGAAATATTTCGATCCAAGCGATCCACTCAACGCGACCTTGGTCCCCGGCACTGCCGCGGCCAAGAGCAATGTGAGCTTGATTGCACGCATGCGTGCACAGGTGCACAACGATGCACGTGGTTGGGATTCTGCTCAGAACGTTGCGCTGGCTAATGCAGAGTCTGCAGACATCAACAAGATCTGGGGCAATTTCACCAAGGAAGAAATTCAGGATCTTGGAATTCTTGATGGCTATAAATTGCCAGTGGCGATTGGCCATGCTGGTGATTACAACGGCTACACCTTGAGCTACCGCGAATACATGAATCGCGACAGCTATCGCAAAGCGCTCACCAGTTATGGCCCGCATACGGCCGACTACATGGCGACGCGTCTGGTGCGCATGGCGGCGCAACTCAAAGGTGGTGCAGACTTTGTACCTGAAGCGCATAACGCGCTTGCGCAGACGGATGAATTGCGACAGCAAGCGTTGGCGGTCGTGCTGGGCCAAGCAACATCGGCGGCTTACGACGGCTTCCACGCCGTGTTGGCTGACGATATGGGCCCTGTTGCCGCTTTAACTCAGCCTCAAGACGTCACGCGTTTTGCGGCGGCAACATTCAGCTGGCGTGGTGGTACTACGGCGCAAGACAACCCGCTGGTGACAGTGGAGCGTTGCACGCTGTATCCACAGCCCTGTACGAAAAATTCGGATTGGACCCAGTTTGCGGATATGAGCGGCGAAGTTCAGACACGTGTCGCTTGGCCACAAGGAATTCCCGGCGTGATCGCGGCCTACACCGGTACGCAAGAATGGAAATGGACGGCGAACTTTGAGGCTTACAGCGCTTTCCCTGCGCGCCTCGGCAGTACGCCAGAAGGGCAATACCGTTTTCGCGTCAACGGCATGGTTCGCAAGAATCGCGCGCCATCGGCTTATGCTTTGGTCTCAAATGCGTTCCAGGTGAAACCATGGCCTAGCGCCAGCGGTGTTGCAGCGTCACGTAACAGCAACACGGTGAGCTTCAATGCATCGAGTCGCAGTGTCAGTTATCCAAAGAGCTACAGCGGCTCAGCGTTCCCGTATGTTGCGATTACGGGCGATGCAGCGATTTGCGATAACTGCAGTTTCCGTCCGTGGGCCAGCGTCGGTCAGTTGGCGGCACGTGGCGATATTGTTGTGCTGCGCGCTGGTGTGGTGAAAGCCACGCGTAATGCGACATGTCAGATTGGCGCGGGCATTAGCTGTACGGCAGATCTGGCGAACCTCAGCATTACTAACGGCGATATTCTGCAGGCGCGCATTTACGATCAGGATGGCAACTATCTCTTCGCAACTGTGCCTTGATCTAAACCTTATTCAGTAAGGCGGCAAACACGCCCCAATCGCTAGATGCTCTAGCGATTGGGGCTTTTCTTATGGCGAATCATCAAGTCCGCAATATTCAATCAGCCAATCTCCGGTTATTCTCCGCGTGCGCGGCTTGAGAGCCGCAAGCGAATTAAAAGACAGGATTGTCGGGGTTTTATGAAGCACATTAAGCGAGCTTTACCCTTGCTGTTGGTACTGCTGTTATCCAGTTGCGCGACGCTTAGCGAGAGCGAATGTCGTGCGATTGATTGGCGTGAGCTGGGTCGTTCCGAAGGCGCTCAAGGTTATGAGTCGGCTCGTCTTGGCAGTCATATGGATGCCTGCCGTCGATACAACATTGCACCGGATAGTGACGCTTATCGTGTGGGCCGCGAAGAAGGTTTGCGCCAGTACTGCACGCTAGAAAATGCACTGCAGTTAGGCATCAATGGCAGCGGATATCGCCAAGTGTGTGGCGGAGAAAACGGCGCGCAATTTGCGACCATTTATCGTCGCGGAACCGCTCTGCGTGCGATCAAAGCCGATATCCAGGAAGTGCAAGGATTGATTGATTCAGCGCGTAGCGCGCAGGATGGCTTGAAAGATCTTGATCTGTACAAGCAGATGGATCAAAACGCGCGCTATCTGGAACGCGAAAAATCTTTTATCCAGAGTCAGTACGGTCAAGCTGAGCGCGCTGTCAACGCAGGCTTCGATCCGCCGTATTACGACGATGGTGGTTGGCGCAGCGGCATTCCCTATCCGAATGCAGTGCGCGAGGCTGAAAAGCGACGCTAACTAAAAAACGATAAGTCTGCGCGAAAGCGCGGGCTTATCGTGGCTTGATCAAGCGCGCGTAGTAGAAACCATCAAACGCGCCGCCGGGTGCGATGCGTCGGCCAACCGTGCGGCCTTCGCCCCACTCCGCCTCAATCGGTGAATGCTTTGCGCCCGGTTGATTCTTCAGGAAGTTTTTAATCACGCTCTCACCTTCCATTCTCAGAATGGAGCAGGTGGCGTAGAGCAATACGCCGCCGGGTGCGAGCAAAGGCCACAGCGAGTTCAACATCAGCAACTGCATTTCTGCGAGCTGGGGAATATCTGTGTGACGACGTAGCCATTTGATATCTGGGTGGCGACGAATCACGCCGCTGCCTGAGCAAGGCGCGTCGAGCAGAATGCGATCAAAAGTATTGTGATCCCACCAATCGCGCGTATCGGTGGCATCGCCACGCACCAGCGGCGCGTCGAGTTCCAAGCGACGAAGATTGTCGTACACGCGCTTGAGACGCGTCGGATCGTGGTCCATCGCCAACAGATCAAGGTGATCGTAGCGTTCAAGCAGATGCGCTGTTTTGCCGCCGGGTGCTGCGCAAGCATCGAGCACGCGCATGCCGGGCTCCACTTGCAACAGATCCGCAGCGAGCTGCGCAGCGGCGTCTTGTACGGATACCGTGCCGTTGGAGAACAGCGGAATTTTTTCGACTGGAATGGCAGATGCGAGTGTCACCGCATCGTCTGCAAACGCTACGGCGCTGGCGTGAATGTCTGCGTCTGCAAGCACTTTCAGATATTCATCGCGCGTCATGCGGCGGCGATTCACGCGCAGTGTCAGCGGGCCTTGCTCGTTGCCTGCAGCCAGAATCGTTGGCCAGTTAGGCCAGTCGCCTTGAATTTGATCGGCGAGCCAGCTTGGGTACGAATATTGTTTGGCTGGATGCGTTGGTAAATCAGCTTCAAGTGTTTCGCGCTCGCGTTGGTAGCGACGCAGCAGTGCGTTCACCAAGCCGCGGAGTTTGTCTTTGCCCAATAGCGTTACAGCGTCAACGGTTTCGTTGACCGCAGCGTGTTGAGCAACGCGCATGGAACGCAGTTGGAACAAGCCGCCAAGAATTAAGGCCTGCAATTCTGGTTCTTTGTTCAGCGGCTTTTCCATCATGCGCGACAACAGGCCGTTGAGCAGCGACCAGTCGCGCAATACGCCGTTACAGAGTGCGCGCAGCATTGGCATTTGTTGCGGCGTGACGGCTTCAACATCGACGCGCAACAGCGCGTTATCCAAATTGGTGCCGGCCATCACGTGTGCAATCACACGTGCAGCTTCAACGCGCGCTCTGGCGGAGCTGGATGCTGGCGTTACAGGCGTCGACTCAGATACTGATTTCTTGCCCCACGGGTTTTGACGGGGGCTCGGAGGCGTAGTTTCTTCAGACATGGCGGCGACCTAGTTGAACATCTCGCCGAGCAATGGTCGGCCGCGAATGGCTTCAGCAGCGCTCAGCGGTTTTCCGCCCGGGCGTTGGAGTTTGAGGATGTCGAGCAGGCCTGCGCCGCAAGCCACGCGGATGCCGTCGTTTTCTGCTGCGATGATGGTGCCCGGCGCAGCGCTCGGATTGCCCGGCTCCATGCGCGCTTCATAGATGCGCACACGTTCGCCATT
>JAZKEM010000067.1:0-5311 GCA_040387055.1 Pseudomonadota bacterium
TACATCCACGGCGGCGCATTCAGCCTTTGCTCCAAGGACACGCATCGCGGCATTGCTCGCGCCAGTGCTTGGGGCGGGCAGTATCTGGTTTTCAATATCGACTATCGCCTTGCGCCGCGTTTTCAGTTTCCTTGCGCACACGAAGATGCGTGCGCGGCGTTTGTTTGGGTTGCTGAGAATTGCGCGAGCTTTGGTGGTGATCCGCAACGCATCGTTGTTGCAGGTGAATCTGCTGGCGGCAATCTGGCTTTGTCTGTTGCGATCGCGGCAAGCTACAAACGCCCGGAGTCATGGGCAAAGAAAGTGTTTAACGCCAAGGCAAAAATCATCGGTGTGAAGCCGATCATGCCGTATCTGCAAGTCACCAATGCAGCGCGCCAAAATAATAATCCGGGTGCAGGTTGGTTGGCGCTGCGTGCGGCAACTGATATTGCTAAGGCTTATCTGGGTTCCAGTCGCGTGCAGCCAAACTCGCAGAACATGATGGCGGATCCGATTCGCATTCTTGAAGAATGCGGCGCGCCAGACAAACCGTTTCCGGCAGTGTTTTCGGGCGTAGGCACTTGGGATGTGTGTAGTGAAGATGTACAGCGACTTGAAAGCGCGTGCAGACACCTCGGCATTTCAGCAGAAATGCATTACTACCCACGCGAGATTCATGCATTCCACGTTTTTGCATGGCGCGAGAATTCACGACTGTACTGGTCGCAGGCTTTTGCGTTTCTGCGAAGGACTGCTGCACATTCCTAGCCGTTAGCGCTGAAAGTTTAAGAGCAGCAAAAAACATAACCCTTGATCCGCCATGCAAATGGCGGATCAAGGGTTTTCTTTTTGCGCAGCATGTTTAGATAACGTGAAAGCCTCGCGTGACGGAGCCGTATAAACGGTAGCGCCCTTCGGTTGAGCGGCAAGACGTTCACCGTTCTTCGGCAAACATGCGCCGCTAGCGCGCAGTAGCAAAGTTCTTACATGGCTGTTGGATACCTTGCCTCAGTCGAGCATTTGCACGGCATGTGCAGCGCTCGCAATTTCACAAACGAAGGGTTTTGTTGCATGGCCGCTGTGACAGCCGGAGCCACCGACTGACGAAGGTTTTCAAATTGGCTTTATGTCTGATTTTTAAGCTTTTTCAGGATAAACGGCAGTGCTTTCAGTGGGTTCGCTATCACGGAGACCATTGCTCGGAAAACTTGTACCGTTTGTAAACTTAGATAATATTAACTAATGGTCTGGGGATATCTTGATCCCAGTCCGAATAAAGGCAACGGATTGCCGAAGCGGGGAAGTGCGCCGATTAGGAGATCCGTAGATGAAAATGCTCATTGCTTTAAGCCTTGTTGCATCTCTGTTACTCACGGGCTGTGGTGGCGGTGAAGAAACCGCAGACACCAATACTCCCCCAAGTATTTCTGCTAACAGCGCAAACACCCCAGTGGGCCGAAGCACGGTGATCGGGCCCTTAACTGCAGTGCAGGACACCATCTCGACTTCTGTCATGCAGCCTTTGGCCGTGGCTAGTCGTGGCACTGCGCTGGCTGGTGTTGTCAGTTGCGCCAACTTCGCGATTGGCGGTGATGCGCTCAATATCATCAACGCAGTCGCCAAAGGTCAGCAGGGTCTGGCGCAGAATCCACAGGCGATTGTGGAGATGGCGCCACAGATTCAGATTCAGATTTTGCAACTAGCGCGTGATTTACAACAGATGATTGTTGCGCTGGCGGGTGGTCCAGCCTGTAGCGATAACGCAACGGCGATGAAGCTCCAAGGCAATCCTCTGGCTGCTACACCGTTAGCAGTTCTTGGCGATGAGTTGCTACCAGTGTTGAACAATATCCTTAATACGCAGCACTCGGATCAGCAGTCGTTGACGGATCTGGCCAATCAGGTGCTGGCAATCAGCAATGCCTACAACACGGCTTATCGGCAGTTGCCGGCCAGTGTTGTTGGAAAAAAAGTGCCTGATGGTGTGCCTGCTCTTTCCACGCGCATGATCGAAGTGCCAGTGCTCGGTGGTGTGCTCAGTGCATTCAATAGCACGCTGCCTGCGCTAGCGGTGTTAATAGAGTCTGCGGCGCGAGGCGATACTTATTGGGTCTTAGCTATGCTGGAGAACGCGACCAGCTCGACGATCGAGAACTTGTTACTGAATGTGTTGCCGCTGAATAATTTGCAGGCACTGTCCGGTAGCACAGTGCTTTCTGATCCGATTCATCAAGCAGCAGTGCAGATTGGCACGCAGTTGGGCAGCAGTATTAAAACGCCAATTTCCGAGCCAACCCTGCAAGCGACATTGGGTCGTGCAATGACGCCGGTACTGTCGACCTTAAATCAGAGTGCAGACCCCTCAGGTGCTACCTTGCTGACTAGCTTGCTGACACGTCTGACAGCAGCGCTATCAACCTTGCCGAGTAGTGATGTGGGCGCTGACACCGTTACGGCGTTGATCAACACAATACTGCCGACAGTTAACAACGTGCTGCTAGCAATGTTGGGTACATCTGACAGCGCGACAGGGACGATAGTAAGTGCCAATACAGGCTGCCAGTTCGATCACACTGCGCTGACGGTGCTGTGCTCGTTGAGTTGAGGCTTTTGGCGCCTAAAAAATCAAGGCGCCAAAAGGCGCCCTGATTTTTTACACAGATGACTCTTCCGCTAGCGAATAAAACCGTACTTCACGCCCATGTCATACAAGTTTTGCCAGTCCGCAAAATGATCGAGGCGTGATTGATAAACCTCCGGCGTCATTGCAGGCGCTGATTTGCCGAGTTCAGTAATAGGCAGGGACGGCAGGCCCGGTATATGGCCAGTGTCGAGCAATTGATTGACGCAGACCTGACCAAACGGTCCTGGTGCAACATTGAACACAGGCGCAGAAAGATTCGGTGGATTTTTGAAATCCAAAGCAATCGCCAAATTGTTGACCTTGTCGGAACGCACTGACAAAGGATCAAGCCCGAAGCGCCAGCGAATCAGATCGAGAATGGAGTTGGGTTCAAAATCGAAATGAGTGATGTGACCGCGCTTGGCGCGTGGACCAATCAGTAGGCAAGGCACGCGGAAACCTAAGCGGCCGTCGAGATTGCCAACCGCTTTTTCGGCGTCTGACACGAGACCGACAGGTGGCTGGACGTGGTCAAAGAAGCCGCCCCATTCATCGTAGTTAATGATGAGCAGCGTCTTTTCCCAGTTGGGGCTGGTGCTGACGGCTTTATAAACTTGATTGAGGAAAGCTTGGCCATCGCGCACGTCGGCGAAGGGATGATCGTCTTGTGCAATGCCGTAGCCTTCGCCGACGGCAAGACCAAAATTGGGATCGATAAACGAGACGTTAGGCAGCGTGCCGTTTTTGCAGTCGGCGATAAAGCCTACCAAGCCTAGGTTGGCATCATTAAATGGTTTGCTGATGCCCAGATATTTGGTGGCCCAAAGTACGGTGATCGGCAAATCGTTGAAGTAGTAACTCGTGCTCACGCCCTTGGCGGCGCAGCGATCCCAGATCGTTGGCAGTGACGAGATATCAAAGCCATTGCTGTTGCGATCGGTTTGCCCCGTATGCATGTACATACGATTCGGGAAGGTTGAGCTGAGAATGCCAGAGAAGTAACGATCACAAGTGGTGAATGCTGGCGCAGCGCCACCGTAGAACGACAGATCGTTCTGCGTGTAATAACCAATCGGGAAGGTGACGGAGGCATCGTTCACCGTTTTCAAAAAACCGTCGCACTTACCTTTGTTGTAGTGCTCACGACCATCTTTGTAGCTGTGCCCAGGGTCTTCAAGCGTGCAGCCCTGATACTCGGGCGCCAGCGGATAAGTCGACTGCATATGGCCGTTCTTATCCGGATATTTCAGGCCTGCCTGAATGCCGTCAGAGCCTGGTAGCCATCCGAGAAAATGATCGAAGGAGCGGTTCTCCATCATCACGACCACGATGTGATCGATGCCGGAGTCTTGCGGATTAGGCAGCGCAGCCATCAGCTGTTCTGCAGTGGTTGGTTCGCTGCGTCCGCAGGCGGCGAGGCCTGCACTACTTGCCGCGCCCGCTGCGGCGAGGCCAGCCAGAAAACGGCGGCGTGACGCGTCAACAGTGGACTTAGGATCCTTCTCGCTCATCATCTTCCCCTAATCATGCACGGATACATGTCCGTGCCATTGATCGTTAATCGAGAAACGATGATGACATGATCGATTTACAGAACGATGACCGATCAGAGGTAAATATGCCTCTAGCTCAGGCTTAGAGTTCGATCGCCCAAGCCTTGTGCATCGGCGGTGGACGTTTGAAATCTTCGCCCAGCGTCTGCGCGGTGATGTCCTTGATCTTCAGCTCTGACAGTGCCGCCATATCCAGCTTGAAGCCACGACGGTTGGTGGAGAAGTACAGTCTTCCAGCCGGCGTTAGCAGTTTGCTGCAGAGCAAAATCAATTCAACGTGATCGCGTTGCGTATCAAGCGTGCCTTCCATCTTCTTGGAGTTGGAGAAGGTCGGCGGATCGCAGAGGATCAGGTCGTAACGGGTCGGGCGCGTCTTGGCGGCTTCTTCACGCAGCCAGTGAATGCAGTCGGCGCGCAGCAAACGATGCTTGTTGTCTTGCGAGCTACGGCGATCCGGGTCTTCGGCATAAAAGCCATTCAGCTCCAGATTGCGCTGGGCCCAGATCAAATAGGTGTTGGACAAGTCGACCGACGTTGTCTGCGATGCGCCACCGACAGCCGCGTGCACGCTGGCTGAGCCGGTGTAGCAGAACAGATTGAGGAAGCGTCCACCGATAGCTTCCTGCTGGATGCGATAGCGCAGCGGGCGGTGATCAAGGAAGAGGCCGGTGTCGAGATAATCTTCAAAGTTCACACGCAAGCGACAGCCGTGCTCTTCGACTTCGAGGAATTCTTCCTGCTGGTCCATGCGCTGATACTGCGCCGTGCCTTTCTGCGCGCGACGAATCTTGAAGTGAATGCGTGAGCCCGGCACTTCGAGAATCTGCTGGATCTGTGACAAGGCTTCACGCAAACGCTTTTCAGCTTTCACCGGATCGATTGTTTTCGGCGCAGCGTATTCCTGCACATGCACGTGACGCGCATCGGATTCGTAGATGTCGACGGCGACCGCGTACTCGGGCAGATCGTTGTCGTACACACGATAGTTGCTGACACCTTCGCGCTTGGCCCATTTGGTCAGATGCTTGAGGTTTTTGCGCAGGCGATTGCCGAAGTCTTCGCCGCCGCTGAGGGGCAGTGGTTCTGGCTGAGCAACCGGTGCTGGAGCCATTGCCGCTTTCTTCGCGGCCATTGCTTTGGCCCATGGGCTCAA
>JAZKEM010000068.1:0-4413 GCA_040387055.1 Pseudomonadota bacterium
ATGCGGCCCGGCTGCAGGCGCCACTTCTTGGTGATCTTTGCATCAGGAATTGGCAACGTGCCGGATTCCGACGCCATCACAACGAGGTCGTCATCGGTAACGATGAAACGTGCAGGGCGCAGACCGTTACGGTCGAGCGTGCCGCCGATGTAGCGGCCGTCCGTGAACGCGAGCGCGGCAGGGCCGTCCCACGGCTCCATCATCGCTGCGTGGTATTCGTAGAAGGCGCGACGGTTGTCGTCCATCAACGTGTGGTTTTCCCACGCTTCTGGAACCATGATCATCATCGCTTGCGCGATCGGGTAGCCGGCCATCACCAACAGTTCGAGCGCATTGTCGAAGCTGGCGGTGTCGGACTGGCCTTCATAGATCAGCGGGAACAACTTCTTGAGATCGTCGCCGAGCTCATCGGATTCCATCACGCCTTCGCGGGCGCGCATCCAGTTGAAGTTGCCCTTAACGGTGTTGATTTCGCCGTTGTGTGCGATGAAGCGATAAGGATGCGCCAGCGGCCATTCCGGGAAGGTGTTCGTCGAGAAGCGTTGGTGCACGAGTGAAAGCGCAGAAACGCAACGCTCATCCTGCAGGTCGAGGTAGTACACGCCGACTTGGTCAGCGAGCAGCAAGCCCTTATAAACGACGGTGCGCGCCGACATCGACGGCACGAAGAATTCCTTGCCGTGAATCAGGTTGAGCGCCTGGATCGCGTGGCCCGAAGATTTGCGGATGACGTAGAGCTTACGTTCCAGCGCATCGGTGACCATGATGTCTTCGCCGCGGCCGATGAAGACCTGACGGATGACAGGTTCTTTGGCGCGCACGGTTGGCGACATTGGCATGTCGCGGTTGACCGGCACATCGCGCCAGCCGAGGAAGACCTGGCCTTCTTCACGGATCGAGCGTTCGATCTCTTGCTCGCAAGCAATACGTGAAGCGTTTTCTTTCGGCAGGAACACCATGCCGACGCCGTATTCGCCGAAAGGCGGCAGTTCAACGCCCTGCTTCGCCATTTCTTCGCGATAGAGCTGATCAGGCAGCTGGATCAAAATGCCCGCGCCGTCACCCATCAAGGGGTCGGCACCTACAGCGCCACGATGGTCGAGATTCTTCAGAATCTGCAGACCCTGCTCAATGATCGTATGGCTCTTATTGCCTTTAATATGCGCGACAAAGCCGACGCCGCAGGCGTCATGCTCATTCTTAGCGCTATAAAGACCGTGTTGCTGGGCCTGCTGAATCTTGTGCTCCATGGCACATCCTCTAAAGACGACAATCTGGACCGGGGAGGATAGTGCACCGCAACATTAATGCCAAGATTTTTAAATAGGGTCAGAACCCAATTAAAAGATGCACTGTTTTGGGGAATCATTAATTGGGGACAGATCAAAGAATGGGCACGGGATTCAATGAAAGCTGGTGTTTAGATTGGAATATCCCGACTGAGGGCACTCCTACCGCCGTCCCTTTCCATCCATTCCAGCCGAATTAAGCGCATGCTCTGCAGCTGCCTCCTATAAGTACTGATGATGTCTGCATCCGCCGCGATTCCACCGTTGACTTCTCTGCTGTCACCCGGCGAGCCGCCCGCCGTTACGGTGGTGAAGCCCGAAGGCACTTCTGACTTCGTATTGGTCTGTGATCACGCCAGCAACGCGATTCCTCGCAGCCTCGATCACTTGGGCCTTTCAGAAAATGAATTGGCCAGTCACATCGCCTGGGACATCGGCGCAGCTGGTGTAGCACTGCAGCTGGCGGAACGGCTGGATGCAATCCTCGTACTGCAAAATTATTCCCGGCTCGTGATCGACTGCAATCGCCCACTACACGCCGACGATTCCATCTCGACCAGCAGTGAGTGGACCACGATCGGCGCGAATGAAAATCTCACCGAAGCCGCCATCGCATCGCGCGTCAGCACCGTGTTTCAGCCCTATCACGCGCAATTGCAACAGATCCTAGACCAGCGCAAACGCGAAGGTCGCGCCAGTCTGCTGATTGCCTTGCACAGCTTTACGCCCAACTACCGCGGGGCCGCGCGCCCTTGGGAGATCAGCATCATGTATCACCGCGATGCGCGACTGGCGAAAACGCTGCTAAAGCTGCTGGCGCGCGACAAGCGCCTCGTCGTCGGTGATAACGAACCCTATTCGGTCAGCGACGAAAGTGATTACACGATTCCTGTTCATGGCGAGGCACGTGGCATCGCGCATGTCGGCATCGAGATACGCCAAGACCTGATCGCCGACAAAGTCAGCCAAGCAACCTGGGCTGGAAGACTCTCCAGCCTGCTGCAACAGGCAGCCAAGGAAATGGCAGGGACCTGATCAAACAAATTGGGGTCAAACAAGCTAGGCCTGATTCGTGCGTGTAAAAAGCAGTCAATCGCCTGCATGCCTGCAACGCGTCTAAGTAGTCATCAGGAATAGAACGATGAGAATCCAGCTTGGCTACGAATTGATTTACAGTTTTCCCAGCCCGACGCCGCTGATCTTGACGCTCAACGTTCACTACAGCCGCACGTCTGACCTCGAAAGCCCCGATCACCTCATCACCAGCCCATCTGTACCGGTGTCGTCTTACCGCGACAGTTATGGCAATTGGTGTACACGACTCGTTGCGCCGCAAGGCCAGCTGAGACTGACGACGAATGCCGTGATCAGAGATTCAGGTCTGCCAGAAGTCACGCTGCCCAGCACCTGGCAACTTGAAGTGCCGCAGTTGCCCGAAGAAACATTGCTGTACTTGCTCGGCAGTCGTTACTGCGAAACCGATCAACTCTCCGATACCGCCTGGAGACTGTTTCAAAACACGCCCATGGGCTGGGCCCGCGTGCAGGCAATCTGCGATTTCGTGCACAACCACATTACTTTCGGATACGAGCACGCCAGCGCCACGAAGACCGCGCTGCAGGTTTACAACGAGCGTCGTGGTGTTTGCCGTGACTACGCACATCTGGCCATTGCGTTCTGCCGTTGCATGAACATTCCTGCGCGCTACTGCACCGGCTATCTCGGCGATATCGGCGTGCCGCTGAGTACAGCACCAATGGATTTCTCCGGCTGGTTTGAAGCCTATCTCGGCGGCGCCTGGTATTCCTTTGATGCGCGCAACAACACGCCGCGTATCGGTCGTGTGTTGATCGCGCGCGGCCGCGACGCTGCTGACGTTGCGATCAGCAGTGCATTCGGACTCAACACGCTGGAGAGTTTCCGCGTTTGGACGGATGAGATCGTGTAGACACTTGGCGGCGTAAGCGAGCCTTGGTCAGTACCTTGCTCAGGGTTGCAGCGTCAGCTGGACACTCATGCCGCTGCTAGCGCCGCCGCCGCCGGCATAACCACTGTCGGGGCCATCGCGGCCACCAGCACTGCAGATCATCGAGATCAGATGGCGGCCGGGACCCAGCAGTCCTGTGCTGCTGCCTCGATCATCAGTACCGCTGCTACTGCGAGTAAAGGTGAACAAATTGGCTCGCGATGAGTTGAGGATGACGTTGACGCTAGCACTGGCCAGGATTGGCAAGTTGGGATCCGCGGATTTGGGTGCCGAGGCGCTACCACTCGCCGAGATGCTGTAGCGCAAACCCGTCTCGCCCTCGATGATGAAATCGACACTCGCTGTCGTGCGTGCGGAAGCGGAGCTTTTGATACGCGCAGGGGTTTGAGGCCCGGCGCCAAAGCTGGCGGATCCGTTACAACTCAGCGTGATATTGCCGACGCTGCCGTCCGTGCGATCCAGCGTCACAGCCCCATTGCCGCTGCCAGCAGACGTACTCCCCAACAAAGTCTGCTCTCCGCTGCCGCTGGTTTCCGTGCTGCGGCCAAAACCTGTCGCTTCAGTCAGAGTCTTCTCTTCGCCGGTCGACGAGCCGCGCAAATCACAGTCGGGGTCGTTTGCGCTAGCGCAGTGCGAAGCACCCGCGCTAGTTGAGACCACAACGGCGAAGAGTCGCGCGGTCGCCGCCGCCCGTGGCAACACCTCAACGCTAACCCGTCCCTTGTCACTGCCACCTTTGCTGTCGGTGATTGTGTATTCAAAAGTCTCGGTGCCAACGAAGCCAGTGGCCGGCCGATAGCTCAGGCTCAAGCCATTGGCGCTGGTCGCCACCGAGCCACGCGCCGGTTGTGTCACGGCGCTAATCTCCAAGGCATCGCCATCAGCGTCGGTATCGTTATTGAGTACGAAGAGCGTCACGGCCGCACTATCTTCGATCACGCTCTCATCGTCATCGACGGCCACGGGTGCAGTATTGGTGGCGCGCGCGGTGTCGAGTTCCAGTATCAGCGCTGACGGCAACAACGGTGTCACCGCAAAGGCGGTGAACTCGCTGGTCAAACCCGCATTGGGCGCGACGAAGGTGAAATTGAATGTGGTCTGGCCGCTCGTGGCGCGCGCTCGCGCGACCTCAACCTC
>JAZKEM010000069.1:0-9901 GCA_040387055.1 Pseudomonadota bacterium
CCACCGAATCACTTAACTCCTCTGCAATTTTCCAAAGAGTCTCAATCGCTGTCTGCACTCGGCGTTGATGTGAAAGTTCTCAACATGGCAGCACTGGAAAAACTGGGCGCACACGCCTTGCTCAGCGTCGGCCGATCAAGTGCTGAAAAGCCGTGCATGGTCGTGGCGCAGTGGAATGGACGCAGTGGAAAAGGCACTGACCTCGCCATCGTTGGCAAGGGTCTCACCTTTGACGGCGGTGGCCTCAATCTGAAAACCGTCATCATCGAAAAGATGAAGCTCGACAAAGGTGGCGCCGCAGCAGCCATCGCTGCGTTACGTGTTCTTGCATTGCGCAAAGCAAAGATTAACGTCGTGGTTGTGCTGGTACTAGCCGAGAACGTGATTGGCCCCGATGCCTATCGCCCTGGTGATGTGATCTCTTCTCTCGCAGGCATCAGTATTGAAGTGGCCAACACCGATGCAGAAGGCCGCATCGTGCTTGCAGACGGACTGACCTACGCGCAGAACAAATTCCAACCCAAGTACCTCGTCGATATCGCGACGCTGACGGGTGCCATCGCCGCAACCTTCCATCAGGAATTTGCAGGCCTGTTCGCCAACGACGAATCATTGGCGCAATTGTTGCAACAAGCTTCAAGCGAGACCGGCGATCTGCTCTGGCGCATGCCACTTTCGCCGCTTCAGGATTATGTCGTGGAGTCAGAAATAGCGGATGTAAAAAATGTTGGGGCAATGACCAGCATCGGAATTCCAGGTTACGGATCCTCCATCGCAGGAGCCAAATTCCTAGAGAAATTTACCGTCGGCTCGAAATGGGCGCATCTGGATATGGCAAGCACCGTCTTAACCACGCGCAGCCCCGCAGGATTGAAGCCAGGTCCGACTGCTTGGGGTGTAAAGATTCTTGATCGCCTGGCAAGCCTGATCACTCAGCAGTAACCGAACGACGACATCGCGTGCAATGCATACTTTTTGGAGCGAGACAGAAAATGGAAATTAGCCTGGGTTCTTTCGTTGCCTTTGAGACTACGCAACCGCCGATGGGCGATATCTACAAAATTCCAGCCAGGAAAAGAGCAGTCGCTGGTTTTCTGACCCCTCGCGAAATAGAAATTCTGGAAATACTAGGAATCGGCCTATCCGTGAAGGGCGCTGCGCGAGAGCTGGATATTTCTCCAGGCACGGTGAAATGGCACGTTAAAAATATCTACTACAAGCTCGGCGCAAGCTCTCGCGAAGACGCTTTATCAAAAGCACGGCTGCGGAAGATCATCTAATCGTGAAATGAGTGGGCCGGTGATTGTGCAGCCCACATATTCCGGTGTTTTCCCTGAATGCGTATCGCGCTGCCCTGCCCGACACTGTCGTTTGCTCGCTCACACAGGAAATAGACAGTGATTCAATACATCGGCAAGCCCATGGTTCTCGCCAACGGCACTACGGTTCCGCTTACGCCAGCCGTCCGCGCGGGGGATCTGATCTTCGTCTCTGGCCAGCTTGGCCTCGATGACAAAGGCGCACTGGTTTCTGGCGACATCGCTGTGCAGACACAACAGGCTGTCGAGCGCATCCGCAGCATCCTTAAACAAGCAGGCGCGAGTCTCGATAACGTTGTCAAAGTCAGCGTGTGGATCACGGATAAGGCGGACTTCTCTGCCTTCAACAACGTCTACCGCGAGTGCTTTCCTAACAATCCACCAGCACGCTCGACGGTCGTCAGCGATTTGTTGATTCCCGGCGCCAAAGTCGAAATTGATGCCGTCGCCTACGTCGGCAAGACTTAAAACATCAGGCCTTGCTTGACTGCCGTGAAAGCGGCAATAGCCTGATCCAGTTCAGCAATGGTGTGCGCAGCCGACATCTGCGTGCGGATGCGCGCCTTGCCTTTCGGTACGACTGGATATGAAAACGCGGTGACGTAAACGCCTTCAGCCAACAAGGCTTCGGCGACCTTCGCAGCCAGCGTTGCATCGTGCAGCATCACTGGAATGATTGGATGCTCGCCGGGCAACAATTCAAACCCGGCAGCGCTCAGTCCATTGCGGAAGTGCTCGACATTTCTTTTCAGGGCCGTGCGCAAATCGTCTGACTGCTCGGCCAGTTCCAAGGCCTTGATCGCGCCCGCCACTACCGATGGCGGCACCGTGTTGGAAAACAAATACGGCCGTGAACGCTGACGCAGCATCTCTACGATTTCATTGCTCGCCGCTGTATAACCACCGCTGGCGCCACCAAGGGCCTTGCCCAGCGTACCGGTGATGATGTCGACCTTGCCGATGCACTGCCGATATTCGTGCGTGCCACGGCCATGAGGGCCGACAAAGCCGGTCGCATGCGCTTCATCGAGATGCACCAACGCGGAGTATTTTTCAGCTAGGGCACAAATCTTGTCGACCTGCGCAATGGTGCCATCCATTGAAAAAACACCGTCACTTGAGATCAGCACGAAGCGTGCGCCATCATTGCGCGCCTGCTGGAGCTGCAGCTCAAGGTCAGCCATATCGTTGTTGCGATAACGATAGCGCTTGGCTTTGCACAGGCGCACGCCGTCGATGATGCTGGCGTGATTCAACTCATCCGAGATGATCGCATCCGCTTCCGTCAGCAGGGTCTCGAATAATCCACCGTTGGCGTCGAAGCAGGAGGGATAGAGAATCGTGTTCTCCATGCCGAGGAATTTCGACAGCGCTGCTTCCAGCTGCTTGTGGATGGTCTGCGTGCCGCAGATGAAACGCACCGAGGCCATGCCATAGCCCCAGGTCTCCAGTCCCTTCATCGCTGCTGCGCGCACTTCATCGTTCTGCGCTAGGCCCAGATAGTTGTTGGCGCAGAGATTGATCAGGCGCTTGCCGGCAACGCCGACATGGCTGTTCTGCGGCGTCTCAATCACCCGCTCGCTCTTGAACAAACCTGCCGCACGGATGGCGGAAAGTTCGGAGATCAGATGGTCGCGATAAGCAGCATTCATTATTTGCTCCAGTCGAGAACGACTTTGGCTGCCTTGCCGCTATTCATCGCATTGAAGCCATCAGCGAACTCAGCGTAAGGCAAACGATGCGTGATGATCGGGCGCAGATCGAGGCCCGAGTCGATCATCGTCGACATCTTGTACCAGGTGTCATACATCTCGCGGCCATAGATGCCCTTGATCGTCAGCATCTTGAAGATGACCTGATTCCAGTCGATGGCGACGTCGCCAGATGGAATTCCGAGCATGGCGATTTTGGCGCCATGACAGAGATTGGCCAGCAGATCACGGAAGGCGTCAGGGTTGCCGGACATTTCAAGGCCAACATCAAAGCCTTCTGTCATGCCCAATTCTTTCTGCACGTCCGCTAGTTTTTCCGTACGCACATCGACGCCACGCGTAGCGCCCATTTTTACTGCAAGGCGCAAACGCTCAGGGTTGATGTCGGTAATCACAACATGGCGTGCACCGGCATGACGACATACCGCAGCCGCCATGATGCCGATGGGGCCAGCGCCAGCAATCAGCACATCCTCTCCAAGAACCGGAAAGCTCAAGGCGGTATGCACGGCATTGCCGAAGGGATCAAACAGCGCGGCGACATCCAGATCGATATCGTCCTTGTGTACCCAGACATTCGCCATCGGCAAGGACACGTACTCCGCGAAGGAGCCAGGACGATTCACGCCGATGCCACTGGTATGTGCACACAGATGACGACGCCCAGCCATGCAGTTGCGGCAGCGCCCGCAGACGACGTGACCTTCACCCGAAACAATTTGTCCCGGATGGAAATCGTTAACGTTGGAGCCGACTTCAATAATCTCGCCGACAAACTCGTGGCCCACCACCATTGGCACTGGAATGTTCTTCTGCGCCCACGCATCCCAATTCCAGATATGCATGTCGGTGCCGCAAATTGCTGTGCGCTTTACCTTGATGAGGACATCGTTGATGCCCATCTCAGGCTCTGGAACATCCTTGAGCCAAAGACCGGTCTTTGCTTCCTGCTTTACGAGTGCTTTCATCGTGTCGTCTCTATTTGAAAGCTGCGAATCGATTGCCTGCTTAGGCTGATTCGGAAACCAGATGCCACTTAAATCCAAAAAGATGGCGCTGGAGTTTCATCAACATTGCTTGCGAGCACTTTTGGGAACACCACTCGCAGCACCTGATTAACCGTTGGAATGCTCAAGAACTTGCACTCCAGCAGTCGCGAGGTCGGCTCGTCGCGACAAAGCATGTCCAGCGTCATACGGATCTGTGCACCATGCTTTTCGAAACTGAATTTTTCCGGCATCGCGTTGCGCACGGAGATCAAGTGAAAAACGCGTACCGCGATCAGCGGATCTGCTTCCGCAGCGATCTGAAAGCGGCACTTCACCACGGGATTTTCATCCCCAGAATTCAGGCCATGGCGGAGTCATGACGCCATGGTTGTAGACAATGCCGCCCGGCCAGTCTTCTGATTGCAGCATTGGGCCGTCGAGATCATTGATCTCACAGAGCTGTGCCAACACCATCGCAGGCGCCATCGCCAAAGAACCGCCACACATACAGCCACTCATCAAACGGAAACCCAGCTTCTGTGCAGCGCGTGCAAGTTCCAGCGCCGTCGTTAAGCCACCCGTTTTATCGAGCTTGATGTTGATGAAGCTGTATCGACCTACCAAGCTCGGCAGATCAGCCACTGTGTTGATGGATTCGTCCGCGCAAATTGGGATCGGGCTTTCATATCCACGCAAGCCATCATCAAAGCCAACCTTGACCGGCTGCTCCAATAAATCAACGCGGAGTTCAAGCAATGCAGGCATGAAGTTTTTCAGGTCTTCAACCGTCCAAGCCTGATTCGCATCGACAACCAATTTCGCATTAGGCGCAGCAAGACGCACGGAGCGCACAGCGCCGATCGGATCGGTCTTGTCGACCTTGATCTTGATCCAGGCATTATTGGCCAACTTGCGTGCAGCCTTTTCGTATTCAGGCAAAGCACGAATGCCGATAGTGATCGCCGTCGTGATCGCATCACCGCGATCCAAACCAGCACGACGCCAAGCAGGGACGCCGGTTATTTTTGATTCCAGATCCCACAACGCCCCATCAAGCGCATTGCGAGCGCCGCCAGCAGGTAATAGCGAAAGAAGTCCGGCGGGATCAACGCCGTTTTCAATCGACTCACGAACCTGCTCAATCTGTTGCAGCATCGTCTCTGGTGTTTCACCGGCATACATAACACCCGCAGCCTCGCCTCTGCCGACGAGATTGCCGTAGCCAATTTCAACAACGACGACATCTGCCGAAGTCTGTGCGCCACGAGCGATGACGAACGGCTCGTTCATCGGCCATGAACGCACATAGGCCTTGAGTGTGCGTTTCATCAGGCAAGCATCCTGTCAACGACAGCGGTCATCGAGGTCTTCAGCGGATCGAAGCAAGGCAGACCCAACTCTTTCTCGGTGTCAGCAAAAAGCTTTACGCGTTCGGCATCGCTAAGCGCCGAGGTGTTGAAACTGATACCGACCACGCGCGCATCGGGATTGGTCAGCTGTGCTGCTTCTTCATACTGCTTGATCGCGACCTTCAAGGACGGCGTCGGGAAAGTCGGCGCAGCGATAATGTGAGTGCGATGCGGGTCATGGCAAAGCACCATCGCATCAGGTTGCGAACCATGCACCAAGCCCAGCGTTACACCGGCATAGGCTGGATGAAACAACGAGCCCTGGCCTTCAACAATGTCCCAATGATCAGGCGCTGCATCAGGCGACAAGCATTCAGCAGCACCAGCGCTAAAGTCAGCAACGACGGCATCCATCGGAATGCCGCTGCCGGCAATCAAAATGCCGGTCTGGCCGCTGGCGCGAAAATCCGCATCGACGCCACGCTCACGTAGAGCCTGCGCCAAAGCGAGCGCCGTATATTTTTTGCCGAGTGCGCAGTCGGTGCCAACCGTCAGCAAACGCTTGCCACTGCGCTTGCGGCCAGTGGCCGTCGGCAGATTCTCTGGCGGACGACGCACATCAACCAAGCGCACACCGCGTGCTTTTGCTGCATCGGCGAGTCCGGGAATATCAGCGAGTGAGGTATGCATGCCGCTGACAATATCGAGACCGGCTTCGATACCTGCGAACAGGCTTGGAATCCAGCTTTCAGAAACGCGCCCACCGACTGGCGCAATGCCAATCAGCAGTGAGCCCGCGCCTTTCGCAGCCGCCTGCGTTGGATTCATCTCAGGCAGTTCCAGGGTCACCGCACAGCCCGGCAAGGACCATTGTCCTACGCAAGATTCTGGCGCCCAGTCGCGCAATCCAAACGCTGTCTTGGCCTGAGAGAAATGCGTCGCTTCTCCAAGGAATAACAGGTAAGGCTTACGGATAACGACCGTCGTCGCGAAACCTTCGGCGTGGTCGACTGAAGCGGATTGAGGCTGGGTGGAGAGCTGGTTCAAGATTCATCTCTTGGTTAATTTCGACGGTGTCAGTAGACCAGTTGGGGATGGCGTGCCGCATCCGTAATAACGCGGGAATTTGCACTTCCTCGCGCACCACGATTGCACACGCATTCACTTCAACAAGCGTTTTGTAATCTTGCTGGTGAAAGTTGTTCTGGGCTGAGACCTACGTCGATCAGATCAGCAGGCAGTGATTGGCCGAGCACCTGTGACGCAGCGAAACGAGACAGTGCCGGTGCAGTCTGCACGCCATAACCACCCTGTCCTGCCAGCCAGAAAAATCCCGACGCATCCGATGCAAAACCAGCAACGGGCGTGCGATCAGCTACAAAGCTGCGCAAACCTGCCCAGCTGCTGTGCATGCGTCGGATATCCAGCGTGGTTGCACGCTCGATGCGATCGACTGCAATCGCCAGATCCATGTCATCAGGCACTGCATCGCAAGGCTCACTCAAGGTCTCGTCTGCAGGTGAAATCAGCAGGCGACCTGCATCAGGTTTGAAATAAAACTCTTCGTCGATATCAATCGTCAGCGGCCAGCGCTCCATGCCTTCGCTGGCGGGCACATCAACCAACGCTGCAGTACGCCGCATCGGTTGAAGGCCAATGCCGCTCACGCCTGCCATGCTGCCAATCTGTTCTGCCCATGCACCGGCAGCGTTCACCAGAATTGGCGCTTCAAATTCACCTGCTCCAGCGCTCACACGCCAGACGTTGCCAATCTTCTGGATCGTGTTCACGCGAGCATTGCAGAGGAGCTTTCCGCCATTGCGCTTGAGCATCGACAGATAGCCTTGATGCAAGGCATGAACCTCGATGTCACTTGCACCTTCGTCGAACAGCGCGCCTGCAACGTACTCAGACCGCAACAGCGGCATGCGCTCGAAAGTCTGTGCGAGTGTCAGGCGCGTGGCGGTGAGCCGCATATCTGGCTGATCAGCGAATGTTTCAAGCTGAGCCAGTTGATCTTCACGCGCTACGAACAGAAAGCCGCGCGGTGTCAGCAGCGTTGTATTGGTGAATCCTGCTGTCGGCGCAGTCAAAAATGATCGACTGGCACGAGACAAGGCGCGAACGGTTTCGCCGCCATAGCTCTCGGCAAATACCGCAGCTGAGCGGCCTGTCGTGTGATAGCCAGGCTGCGCTTCTTGTTCAATCACAAGCGTCCGCACGCCCTTACCCAGCTCAGCCGCCACCCCTGCGCCGACGATGCCGGCGCCAATGACGATGACATCGTATTGATCAGCTTGATTCATACAGCCAGCGTAATCAGGTGGCCGCCTAGCCACATCAGTAATTTCACCGAATCGACACGCGCTCGCGGATTTCGTCCAGGGAAAGAGTCGCCACAGTCTGTCGTTCAAGCATTTCCACACTGCCTGCGATCCAGATGCCGCTGCACAGCCTATTAGATAGTTAATACTTTTTTTTGATCAATCGCATGGGAATCACTAATACTTTTTGCGAGTTCTGTTTTTAGCTCCCCCGTTGCACCCAATCAAATTCAAGCTGCAGCAGCGACTGCCAGCATCCATGAGAACAAACATGATCATCAACTTTCACAAGGTACTCGCCCTGACTGCATTGGGCGCAACCATCAGCGCCTATAGCGGCGTCAGCGCCGCAGCGGAATTCGATCCGGGCTGGTATATCGGCATCGAGGGCTTCAGCGCCCAGCCCAAGGAAGCCAGCGGCAGCCGATCAGTCGGTGCCGCCGGTGGCGGGACCGCTGTCGCGCCAACGTCGACGGGCGCCTGCCCCACCGGCTCCACCGCGGTTGGCCTGCTGGACCCGCTCAACGCCCTCGTCCCCTCGGGCGTGGTGACGCCGCCGATTGCGGTGCTGCCCAGCCTTTGCGTGATCGCACCCGCTGGCGGCGGCAGCAGCACGCCCGGCGTTCCGGCAATTCCCGGCGCTCCGGGCAGCTCCGCATCAAGCAGCAGCACGATTGCGTTCAAGCGCGGCTTTGGCGGCGGCGTCAATCTCGGCTACCTGTTCAGCAACGGCTTCAGGCCTGAACTTGCCCTCGACTATGTCAAGAACGACATCAAAACGTACACCGTCGGCGGCAATCCAATCGCTGGTGCTGACGAGTACTCCTTGAACGCATACCGGGCGATGGCCAATGTCTGGTACGACTTCGATTTCGGCTCGGCACTAACGCCCTATATCGGCGCTGGCGTCGGCATGCAGCGCAGCGAATTCGATGCTGCAAGCGCCAAAGCCAATGCCAGTACCTTTACCTACCAGGCGGGCGCGGGCCTGGATTACTGGATGACACGCAGACTGGCGCTGTCACTGGATTACCGTTATGTCGTCGCGGGTGAACCAGAGTTCGAATTTGCCTCAAGCGCCTCGACCAAGACCACACAGACCATCAATTACAAGGCCCAGCAGATCGGCCTCGGTTTGAAGTATGTGTTCGGTGCAACTGACGCCGCTCCACCAGCCGCTCCCGTTGAGCCGGCTGAGGTGGTTGCAGCAGTTGTTGCCGAAGGCGATAGCGATGGTGATGGCGTCGTCGATAGCAAGGACAAGTGCCCGGATACCCCGGCTGGCGCACAGGTCAACGAAGACGGCTGCTCGCTGGATTCGGATGGCGACGGCGTACCGAACTCGGTTGATGAATGCCCGAATAGCCCAGCCGGTGCCAAGGTTCTGGCCAATGGCTGCGCACTGGCAGGTGACTGCCGCACGCCGAAAGAAGGTGAAGCCGTCGACGAAAAGGGCTGTGCCGTTAACAAGGCCTTCATCCTCAAGGGCGTGAACTTCGAGTTCGATTCCGAGCGCCTGACCGCAGAAGCCAAGGAAATCCTCAATAGCGTGGGTGAGACCCTCCAGTCTTACGCCGACCTCAAGATTGAAGTGGGCGGTCACACTGACGACGTCGGCACTGAAGCCTACAACCTCGGCCTGTCCGAGCGCCGCGCCAACGTGGTCAAGACCTATCTGGCCGGTCGAGGCGTCGATGTCTCGCGTCTGAGCGCGGTCGGCTACGGCAAGACCAAGCCACTGTCTGAAGGTATGTCCGAAGAAGACCGCGCGAAGAATCGTCGCGTTGAGTTGAACGTTCGGGATTAATTGCTACTGCAGTAATAAAGCCCCGCCCGAGCAATCCGGCGGGGTTTTTTATGGCCATGGATGGCCTGTACCTTCGCGGAGGCAGGATGCCGAGAGCGGAGGCGTCAGCGTCGCGATACCCTTTCTAAAAGGCCGCCGAGAGCGAAGGTGTAGGTGCCGCGATACCCTCACAAAAAAGCCGCCGGGAGCTGAAGCGTTTGTGCCGAAGTGCTACCCCTAAAAGGCCTAGCGAGAACAGAGCTGTCCGCCCCCAAGCACAACATCCCCACCCAACCCACGCCCCCTAATTTTCAAGTGTTTCCACCTAGCGCCGAAGAAAGTGCTATGGATATACTCAAGTCATGCAAAACATCCGCACCCGCCCTGCCAAACTCCTTGATGACTCGCACGCCGCAGTCGTC
>JAZKEM010000070.1:0-42202 GCA_040387055.1 Pseudomonadota bacterium
TTGTGCTGACAATTCATCGTCAGGTTGTGTTTTTGATCGCCTGTTTGGCGTGCGGTTCTGAATGTTGATGCATTTTGGCAATTTGCCAATAATCAAGTCAGGTTCCGCTACCAAAATTTGTGTTGGTGCCCAGGCCCTTTAGGGCCTTTTTTTATTAGTTTTTTCAGGATACGGAATTGGTTCACGATAAGTTACTTGCTCTGTTGGAGCCTGTGATTGAGTCACTGGGCTACGAGTTGCTGCTGCTGGAATACAGCCCCAGCCTCGGCGCTTCTGTGCTGCGCCTGTATATCGATTCGCCGGGCGGTATCACGGTGAAAGATTGCACGCGAGTGAGCCGCGAAGTATCTGGCGTTATGGAAGTGGAAGATCCAATCCGTGGCGCGTATCAGTTGGAAGTGTCGTCGCCGGGGATGGATCGTCCTCTGGTTAAAGCGGCGCACTATGAAAAGTTTATCGGCGAGCAGGCCAAATTGCAGTTATTCGCAGCACGCGAAAACACCAAGGGCCGCCGTCGCTATGTTGGTGCAATCAAAGCAGTCAGTTCTCATTCGGTGACGATTGATACCGGTGATGGCGAGACTGAGTTTGAATTTTCTGAGATCGAACGGGCGCGCTTAGTGCCCGATTATGAGCAGGGGAAGTCGGGTTCATGAACAAGAACATTCTGTTGATGGTTGATGTCGTCTCTAACGAGAAGGGCGTCGATAAAGAAACCATTTTCCTGGCATTGGAAGCCGCCCTCGCGTCTGCGACTAAAGAGCGCTACGGCGACGAGTCCGACGTTCGCGTCTCCATCGACCACAACACTGGCGAGTACGAATCGTTCCGCCGTTGGACTGTGCTTGAAGATGACAGCGAAGATTTCGAATACTTCGAGCGCCAGATCAAGCTGAGCTACGCGCAGAAGGAAAATCCGGATATCAAACCGGGTGAAGTGATTGAGCACAAAGTTGAGTCGGTCGACTTCGGTCGTATCGGCGCACAGAAAGCCAAGCAGGTTATCGTGCAGAAAGTGCGCGAAGCTGAGCGCGCCCAAGTTGTCGCTGCCTATAAAGCTCGCGTTGGCGAGTTGATCATGGGCGTGGTGAAACGCATTGAGCGCGGCGCGATCATTATTGATCTCGGCAACAATGCTGAAGCGATCATCCCTCGCGAACATGTCATCCCTCGCGAACCGGTGCGCCCTGGCGACCGTATGCGTGGTTATTTGTATGAAGTGAGCCCTCAGGCTCGCGGCCCACAGTTGTTCTTGTCGCGCACCTTGCCGCAGTTCTTGATGGAACTGTTCAAACTCGAAGTGCCAGAAATTGCACAGGGCTTAATTGAACTCAAAGGCGCTGCTCGTGATCCGGGCCTGCGCGCCAAGATTGCAGTTCAGGCTAAAGACAAGCGTATCGATCCAGTCGGTGCGTGCGTTGGCATGCGCGGTTCGCGCGTGCAGAGCGTCTCCAACGAACTCGCTGGCGAGCGCGTAGACATCGTGCCTTGGGATGACAACGTCGCCCAGTTCGTGATCAACGCAATGGCGCCGGCAGAAGTCGAAAACATCGTGATGGACGAAGACTCCCACGCGATGACGATCGGCGTGTCTGAAGAAAAACTCGCGATGGCGATTGGCCGCGGCGGCCAGAACGTTCGTCTCGCATCTGAGCTCACCGGTTGGGTGCTCAATGTGATGACTTCGGCTGATGCTGAAGCCAAGAAAGATACTGAAAACCAATCGATTCAACAGCTGTTCCACGAACAGTTGGATGTTGATCTCGAAGTAGCTTCGATTCTCGTCGCCGAAGGCTTTACCTCGCTTGAGGAAGTTGCCTACGTGCCGACTGAAGAATTGCTGCAGATCGAAGAGTTCGACGAACAGATTGTTGAAGAACTGCGTAACCGCGCACGCGATGTGCTGTTGACCAAGGCAATTGCCAAGGCCGAGCGCGCCGCGACTTCCAAACCAGAAGATGATTTGCTGGCGTTGGAAGGCATGGACGATGACACCGCCTATCTGCTTGCGGATGCGGGCATTGTTAATGCTGAAAATCTTGCTGATCTGGCAACTGATGAGTTGCTGGAAAAAGTGCCTATGGATGAAGCCAAGGCTTCGAAGTTGATCATGGCAGCTCGCGCTCGCCAGTTCGCCTGATCCCAAACTGATCATCCCTAGCACGCCACCTCCTACACCCGGAATCCTATGTCAACGGTAACAGTTCAAGAGTTCGCCACTGAGTTGAGCCGCCCGGTCACGGAAATCCTTGCGCAGCTCAAGGAAGCCGGTGTGGTTGTGGCTGGCGAGACAGCCGAATTAAGCGCTGCTGATAAGCAGGCGCTGCTTGTTTATCTGCAGCAGAAAGGCCGTGGCGGCGCTGTTGCGCCAACCAGCCGCATTACGCTCAAGCGTAAGGAAACAACCGAGATCAAACTGGGTGGTGGGCGCGGTGCGCCGACTAAAACAGTCAGCATCGAAGTGCGCAAGAAGCGTACTTACCAGACCGATAACCATGCAGCTGCGGAAGAAATCGCCGCTGAAGCTGAAGCTCGCGTTGCGCAGGAAATGGCAGAACGTGAAGTAGCTGCTGCGCGTACTGCTGCTGAGCAGGAAGTGCGTCGCGCCGCTGAAGAAGCTGTGCGCCTTGCACGTGAAGAAACTGAACGCGTGCAGCGCGAAGCTGAAGAAGCTGAACTGCGCGATAAGCAGCAACACGCTGATCGTTTGAAGAACGATCCAATCTTTAAAGCTAGCTGGGATGCTCAGCAGTCGCGTCGTCGTGCGGAAGAGAATATTCGTCGCGCGGCTGAGATGCGTAATGCGCCACCACCGGTCGTTGTACCGGTTGTAGCCAAGAAGCCAGAAAAAGCAGCACCTGCGGCGACCACCGCGACCGCTGACCGCAATAAAGGCGGCCACCATAATCGCGGTGAATTGCACGTTGCCGAAGGTAAATCCGGCAAGCGTGAAAAGAAGAGCAAGAAGCCTACGGGCCGTATCCGCGTCGACAATGCACACGGCTTTGAAAAGCCGGTTGCACCGATCGTGCGTGAAGTCGAAGTACCTGAAGCCATCACGGTCGGCGAACTCGCCAACCGCATGGCGGTAAAGGCTACCGACCTGATTCGCGTAATGATGAAGAATGGCGTGATGGCCACCATCAACCAGACCTTGGACCAAGACACTGCGATGTTGATGGTCGAAGAAATGGGTCATCAGGCCAAGGCCGTTAAGGCTTCCGACGTTGAAGATAGTCTCGTCATCGCCGTGGCTGGTGATCAGTCAGGCGCAACGCAGGTTACGCGTGCACCTGTGGTCACCATCATGGGCCACGTCGATCACGGTAAAACTTCGCTGCTCGATTACATTCGTAAAACTCGCGTCGCCGCAGGCGAAGCGGGCGGTATTACGCAGCACATCGGCGCTTACCATGTGAAGACCGATAAGGGCGTGATCACCTTCCTGGATACGCCGGGCCACGCTGCGTTTACACGCATGCGTGCACGCGGTGCGCAGATCACCGACATCGTTGTGCTTGTGGTTGCTGCCGATGACGGCGTGATGCCGCAGACCAAAGAAGCTATTCAGCACGCGAAGGCTGCTGGTGCGCCGATCGTGGTGGCAATGACCAAGATTGATAAGCCATCGAAAGATCCTGAGCGCGTCAAGATGGAACTTTCCAAGTTGGAAGTTCAGCCAGAAGACTGGGGCGGCGACGTACAGTTTGTTGGCGTGTCTTCAGTCACCGGCGAAGGTATCGATGCACTGCTCGATGCGTTGTTGATTCAGGCTGAAGTATTGGAATTGAAAGCTGCAATCGATGTGCCCGCACGTGGCACCATCGTTGAATCGTCTCTCGAAAAGGGTCGTGGCGCTGTTGCTACCGTATTGGTTCGCGCCGGTACGTTGAAGCAGGGCGACGTGATTCTCACCGGTCCTCACTTTGGTCGCGTTCGCGCCATGTTTGATGAAACCGGCAAGCCGGTGAAAGAAGCTGGCCCGTCGATTCCTGTCGCGGTGCTCGGACTTTCCGGTGTGCCTGATGCAGGTGACGACGTCGTTGTAGTTGCCGACGAGCGCAAAGCGCGCGAACTCGCACTGCTGCGTGAAACCAAAATGCGTGAACAGAAATTGGCACAGAGCCAGGCTGTTCGCATGGATCAGATTTTTGCCCAGATGGGCGATGGCAGCGGCGGCGAGCAGAAGTCGCTCAACCTGATGATCAAGACCGACGTGCAGGGTTCTGCCGAAGCATTGGCCGATGCGTTGCGCAAACTGCCGAGTGCAGAGATCAAGGTCAACGTGTTGTCAGCCAGCATCGGCGGCATCAGCGAATCCGACGTCGATTTGGCGCTTGCTTCGAAGGCCATCATCATCGGCTTCAACGTTCGTGCCGACAGCGTTGCGCGCAAGCGCATCCAGGATACCGGCGTCGACATGCGTTACTACAGCATCATCTACAACGTCATCGACGATGTAACTGACGCTATCGCCGGTTTGCTCGGCACTGAAACGCGCGAAAACATTCTCGGCACCGCACAGGTCCGCGATGTGTTCCGTTCATCGATCCTCGGCAACATTGCAGGCTGCTTGGTCATGGAAGGTCGCGTACAACGTGGCCAGCCGATTCGCGTGCTGCGCAACCAGACGGTTGTTTACGAAGGCGAGCTCGAGTCGCTGCGTCGCTTCAAGGATGACGTTAACAAGGTCGAAGCAGGTACCGAGTGTGGTATCGGCGTGAAGAACTACAACGACATCAAACCAGGCGATCAGATCGAGTGCTTCGAGCGCGTTCAGGTTCGTCGTACGGTTGGCGCTGCTTAATAACTAATGCCAAGAGAATATCCCCGCAAGTTGCGACTCAATGTGCAGATTCAGCGCGAGCTGACGTCATTGATTCGTACTGTACTCACAGATCCACGTGTGGCGGGGATTACAGTAACGACGGTTGATGTGGCGCCGGACATGCGTCAGGCCAATGTCACCGTCAGCTTGCTTGGGCCTGACGAGCAATTGAATATCGCCGTGAAGGCACTCAATCACGCTGCTGGAAAATTGCGTCACGAACTCGGTGTGAATTTGCGTTTGCGCTTTGTGCCGCAGCTTCATTTCAAGCCAGACGTTGCGTTGCGCGAAGGCGATCGCATTGCGCAGATCATTCGCAAAGCCGTAGCTGAAGATCATGCGCATGTTCCTGAGAAAATTGAGAGCGACGACAAGCCTGAGTAAGCACTCAGCAGCGTCCGTATTCACACGCTCCGCGCGAGCGACGCAATCGCAGCAACGCATCACAACACGTGCATGAGCAAACCCCGCAAACTCAAACGCAAAGTGAATGGCATTCTGCTGTTCGATAAGCCTGTCGGCTATTCCTCGAACCAAGCACTGCAGTTCGCGCGCTTTCGTTATCTATCTGAAAAAGCAGGACACACCGGTAGTCTCGATCCCCTCGCGACAGGATTGCTGCCGATCTGTTTTGGCCATGCCACCAAAGTCAGCGGTTTTTTACTCGACTCAGACAAGCGCTATATCGCTACGGCCAAGATTGGCGAGAAGACCAATACGGGCGATGGTGAAGGGCAGGTCGTTGCACACTCAGATGCCTCTCAGCTCACTCGCGATGCGCTGATCGCTGCGCTGCCCGCATTTAGAGGGCCAATTAAGCAGATTCCGCCGATGCATTCGGCAATCCGACTTGATGGCCAGCGGCTTTACGAATTAGCGCGCCAGGGCCTCGAAATTGAGCGCGAGGCACGCGAAGTCACCATCTATTCCTTGGAGCTTTTGGACTTCAGCGAAGGGCAGGTGATGCTCGACGTGCGTTGCTCCAAAGGCACCTATATTCGCACTTTGCTCGAAGATATCGCCGCTGCAGTTGGGCAGGTGACCCATCTGACTGGGTTGCGTCGCTATGAGGTAGCGCCCTTCCTGTCCCCCAAAATGGTGACGGTCGAAGAGGTGGAAGCGGCTTCAAATCAAGGATATACAGCACTTGAAGCGCTTTTGACGCCCTTGGCCGAGGCTTTTAGCCATTGGCCCAATGTACGTGTTGACGCTCAGCGCGCGCTTTACCTGCGTAGTGGCCAGCCGGTAAGGGTAGCTACAGCGCCAAATCAGGGCCAACTGGCAGTTTTGAATGAAGCTGGCGAGATGCTTTGCATCGCCGAAATCGACGCTGACGGGCTGGTTGCGCCTAAGCGCTGGCTCTCGGATGAGGCTGAAACTGCCTAAATACAGGCGCTGACTGCAAATAACCGGGGCCACAGCTTGCCCCAACTACGTGAGGAAAGCTACAATAATGGACTTCACGTGAAGATCGAATTGAGTTTGGAGTTTTAAGAATGACTTTGTCTGTTGAACAGAAGGCCGATGTCGTCGCTAAGCACGCACGCGCCAAGAGCGATACCGGTTCCCCTGAAGTTCAGGTTGCGTTGCTGTCCGCACGCATTTCCGAACTCAGCGGTCACTTCGAAAAGAATAAGAAAGATCACCACTCACGTCGTGGTCTGTTGAAGATGGTCAACCAGCGTCGCCAGATGCTCGACTATCTCAAGGGCAAGGATGAAGGCCGTTACAGCCAGCTCATCAGCACACTCGGTCTGCGTCGCTAATAAAGCGCGTTCCGCTGTTGTTGTTCCTGCTTGACCGAAACCACTAAGTGAGTATGCCCCATGGCAATTCCTGCCGTACCTGCGACGCCCGTTAAAAAGACTTTTCAATACGGTAGCCATACCGTAACTCTCGAGACAGGCGCCGTAGCGCGTCAGGCAACTGCTGCGGTGATCGTTACGATCAACGAGACGGTTGTGTTCGTCTCCGTCGTCGGCAAGAAGGAAGCCAAGCCTGAGCAGGATTTCTTCCCGCTCACGGTTGATTACATGGAGCGCTTCTACGCGGGTGGTCGCGTGCCTGGTGGCTTCTTCAAGCGCGAAGGCCGTCAGACTGAAAAAGAAACGCTGACCTCGCGACTGATCGACCGTCCGCTGCGTCCGCTGTTCCCAGAAGGCTATTACAACGAAGTGCAGATCGTTGCGATGGTGATGTCGCTGAATCCAGAAGTGGATGGCGACATTCCTGCAATGCTCGGCGCCTCGGCTGCGCTGGCACTCTCGGGCATTCCATTTGAAGGCCCAATCGGCGCGGCTCGCGTCGGTTATGAAAACGGCAACTTCATTCTCAACCCAAGCAAGACGCAGCTGCTGACTTCGCAGCTCGATCTCGTCGTCGCTGGCACCAAGGACGCTGTGCTGATGGTTGAATCCGAAGCGCAGATGCTGCCGGAAAACGTCATGCTCGGCGCCGTGCTGTTCGGTCACGAACAGATGCAGGCTGCGATCATCGCAATCAACGAATTCGCCGCTGAAGCTGGCAAGGCGAAGTGGGATTGGCAGGCTGCTGATACCAGCGTCGTCAAGTCCTTCATGGCTCCTTACGAAGCCAAGGTTAACGAAGCCTATAACATCACGGACAAGCAGAGCCGCTATTCAGCGATCGGCGATATCCGCAAGGCTGCAGTTGCCGCTAAGCCAGAAGGTCTCACTGAAAACCAGATCAAGGCTCAGCTGCATGAGCTCGAAGCCAAGGTCGTGCGTAACCGCATTCTCGATGGCGCGCCACGTATCGACGGCCGTGACAAAGTCACCGTGCGTCCGCTGGCAATGAGCACCGGCATGCTGCCACGTGCTCACGGTTCCGCCGTATTTACCCGCGGCGAAACGCAGGTTGTTGCGATCACCACGCTCGGCACCGGCAAAGATTACCAAGTCATCGACGCGATCGATGGCGAGTGGCATGACAGCTTCATGTTCCACTACAACTTCCCTCCGTACTGCGTAGGCGAAACCGGCCGCATGAATGCGCCGAAGCGCCGCGAAATCGGTCACGGTCGTCTGGCTAAGCGCGGTGTTGCTGCCGTCATGCCGGATCTGAGCAAAGAATTCCCTTACATCGTTCGCGTGGTTTCGGAAGTTACCGAATCCAACGGTTCGTCATCGATGGCTTCTGTTTGCGGCGCTTGCTTGTCGCTGATGGATGCTGGCGTGCCTATCAAGGCGCCAGTGGCTGGCGTTGCAATGGGTCTGATCAAGGAAGGCGATCGTTGGGCGGTTCTCACCGACATTCTCGGTGACGAAGACCACCTCGGCGATATGGACTTCAAGGTTGCGGGTACCAAAACCGGCGTGACCGCGCTGCAGATGGACATCAAGATCACCGGCATCACCGGTGAGATCATGCGCCACGCGCTCGCACAGGCTCTGGACGCACGACTGCACATTCTCGACGCAATGATCGAAGTGATGCCGACAACACGTGGCGACATGTCGCCATTTGCTCCACGTATCACCGTGATCAAGATTCATCCGGACAAGATTCGCGAAGTTATCGGCAAGGGTGGCGTGACCATCCGTTCGATCACCGAAGAAACCGGCACCTCGATTGATATCAGCGATGACGGCACCGTCAAAGTCGCCGCTACCGACAAGGATGCTGCTGACGCCGCTATCGCTCGCATCCACGCGCTGACGCGTGATGTTGAAGTCGGCACCATCTACGAAGGTAAGGTTGCCAAGTTGATGGACTTCGGCGCATTCGTAACGATTCTGCCAGGCAAAGATGGCCTCGTTCACATCTCGCAGCTTTCCGACAAGCGCGTCGAGAAAGTTGAAGATGTCGTTAAAGAAGGCCAGACGGTTCGCGTTAAGGTTCTCGAAGTCGACAAACAGGGCCGTATCCGCCTGTCGATGAAGACCGGCGACGTCGGCGAGTAAAATTAGTTGATCAAAGGGCCGGTTCGTAACAGAATCGGCCCTTCTGTTTTTAAGCCCGAATTAGCGGACACACAAACATATGTGTGCTGCGTCTAGTGCGCTTTTATAGCGCGCAAAAAAAGACCCCCGGTAAACCGGGGGTTAAGTGCGAGAAAGGCGCTAGGCCTTTCTGGAGGAGACTGGTGATAACCCGGTTACGCTACCCAGCCTAGCCGGGTTTTTCATTTCAGGGTTATGTTGCAGTGCAGTATAAAGATGACTTACCTATAAGTCAATAAATCTCTTAAAAATTTAATATGTTCTATTTCAATTAGTTACTATCGAAATAGCGATTAAGTCTGACGGCAACGTCATATTAAATGTTGCACTGCAAAATCAATAAGTTAAATCGCGGGCGCAAAAAAATCCCAGAAGCTCAAAGCCTCTGGGATTTTAGTAAACGAGGATTTACAGCTTAAGGTGCTGGGGAGTCGTTGTTGGTTTCGCCAGGGACAAGCGTTTTCAGCACTTTGCTCTTGGTGGAGAGATTCTTGATGAACTCTTTGCGAACCGTCTTCCAGATCGGCATCTGGCGATCTGCCATTTCCTTCAGGATCTGCATCGGCTGCTGAGCCTGACCCAGCATATTGCGTAGCTGCTCAGTGAAGTGCATCTGGTTCTGCGCAAACATCCGAATCGACAGTTCCAGATAGCGGCTGATGCTGTGCTGCATCGGGTCGCCGTAGTAGCGAATGATGAACAGCAGCAAATCCGTGGTGAAAATCGGATTGCCACCTTCTTCTTGTTCTGCAATCACTTGCAGCAGAATGCTACGAGTAATGTCTTCGTGCGTGCGTTTGTCTTCAACGCGGAACTTAATGTTTTCCAGAACCAGCTGGCGAATCTCTTCCAGCGTGATGTAACGGCTGATATCGGTATCGTAAAGGCGACGGTTAGGATATTTCTTAATGACGCGCGTATCTGACATGGCTCTGGATCAAAAAATGTTGCACTGCGTTAGAGAATGCCAGAAGCCGGACTATTACTCCACTGCATGGCGGTTTTCTTGGGAATGCGGCCCGTATCCCAATGCTGGATCGCCCAACTGAGAATTTCAGCTGGAGCGGCGCCAGACAGTGATGCAAGTGGGTTCTGGCCTAGGGCGGTGAGGCATCGTAGTAAATTGCTAGAAGCGCTTTTTGCGTCGATAGGCTCAGCATGATTCTGTTTGCTGAGCTTCTTTCCATCGCTTTGCACTAGCACCGGCAAATGCCCGTATTGCGCATGTTTCAGTCCGAGCAGCTTTTGCAGGTAAAGCTGGCGAAAGGTCGAATCCAACAGATCTGCGCCACGAATCACTTCAGTAATGCCTTGCTCAAATTCATCTACAGCACAAGCCAATTGATAGCCCAAGATTCCGTCACTGCGCTGCACAACAAAGTCACCGATTTCGTTGCTCAGCTGCCGTGTTTGTGTGTCGAGCAGCAAATCCACAAAGCTGAGTGAACTGTCATCCGCATGTACGCGCAGAGAGTGTTTTTCTGTGCCGATACTTTTATCGCGGCAAGTTCCCGCATAGATCGGCCCGTCTGGGCCTGATAGAGAAGTCGTTGCTAATTCAGCTCGCGTGCAGATGCAGGCGTAGAGCAATTTGCGTTCGGCGAGCACCTTTAAAGCGCGCTGATATTGCTCGATATGCTGCGACTGGAAGCGCGGGGTTTCATCCCATTGCAGGCCATGAGATTCCAGCTGCTGAAGAATGACTGTGCCTGCGCCCGGTGCGTTACGAGGTGTATCCAGGTCATCAATGCGTATCAGCCATTGGCCGCCTTTTGCGCGTGCTTGCAGATAGCTGGCCAATGCGGTGAACAGCGAGCCCATATGCAAAGGGCCGCTAGGTGTCGGGGCAAAGCGACCGCGATAACTCATGCAGCCACCCGATGGGTGGCGTTTGCGTGCATGGAGTTTTCTTTGATGGCGAGCATGGCTTTAAGCGTAGGTTCAGGCTGATGGATCAGTATGGTTGACGTGAAATGGCTATTTTGATGGGCGTGCGAAATTAGCAACAAATCTTAAAACTGTATACAATTAAAACATATTCAGAGGACGCTTCTAGGACCATGAAGCCTACGGAACATCTAAAGTTTTTGTCAGCAGTTCGAGTCCTGCAAACATGAGTTTGCAAGCACTCCTGTTTGATGTGGACGGCACTATTGCCGACACCGAAGCGCTGGGCCATCGGCCTGCGTATAACCGCGCATTTCGCGAGCTCGGCCTTTCATTTCGCTGGGGCCCCAAGCTTTATCGCAAGTTGCTCAAGCAACCAGGCGGCCGTGAGCGTTTGAAATATTTTTTTCTTAAATATCATCCGCCACTCGGCGAGCACGAAGAAGAAGCCAAGGCTGGTATCGACGCTTGGGTTGCTCGTGTGCATGAACTGAAATCACATTATTTCCATCGCTATATGCGCCGCGGTCGCGTGCCACTGCGTCCAGGCGTTGCACGCTTGATGCGCGAAGCACGAGAAGCTGGATTGCACTTGGCAATCGTCACCAACGCGAGTCGCAAAACGCTGGAGCCCGTACTCAAGTACAGCCTCGGTCCAGAGATGATGGCGGAAGTTGAAGTGATTGCCAGTGGCGAAGAAGTTAAAAACAAAAAACCATCGCCGGATATTTATTTGCTTGCTGCGCAGCGCTTGGGATTAAAGCCAGAAGAATGCGTCGCACTGGAAGATTCCGAGATGGGATTGGAAGCTGCAGCAGCTGCGGGCGTGCGCGCAGTGGTTACGGTGAACTCCGACACCATCGAACAAGATTTCACTGAAGCTTCGCTTGTCGTCAGCGGTCTTGGCGAACCCGGCGCGCCTACGCGCGTGATCAAGGGGCATCTCTCTGGCTATGGTTGGGTCACGATTGATGCCTTGAAGCTGCTGTGCGAGGCGCCCAAGAGCGCAGGCTCTGAGTCCTTGGTGGCCTAACAACGCTAGGGCGAAATTTTCGCGTCCGGGCCCGTGAGCGGTAACGGTTCCTAAAGCTATACTCCCTCGCAAATAAGATTGCGGGGAATTTATTGTGAGACGCTGGAACGGTTGGGGCGACGATAGCGACATTTTTGCATTGACTGACGATGCGCGTACTTTCGTGCGCGAACGTGTCGGCGATGGGGTTCCGTCAATAGATGCAACGCGCGAGCAAGCGTTGAAGACGGTTCCGGAATCCAGAATCAAATCCTCTCTTTTTGTCACTGACGCAGCGACGCGTCTTGATCGCTCGCGTGGCCAGAGTTTTCCGGACTGGATTGCGATGCGCGCAGGCCGCATGGGTCCTTACGCCGATGGCGTCGCGTTTCCAACCACTCATGATGAAGCGGTAATGGCATTGGCAGAAGCCAAGAAAATTGGCGCGATCGTGATTCCGTACGGCGGTGGCACCAGTGTTGTCGGACATCTAAATGTTCCTGCTGGCGATCAGCCCGTCGTGAATATCTCGCTAGAGCGGATGAACAAACTGCTCAAGCTCGACGAGACTTCGATGTTGGCGACCATCGGCGCTGGTACGCCGGGGCCGCAGGTAGAGGCGCTGCTCAAGCCACATGGTTATTTGCTCGGCCATTTTCCGCAGTCGTATGAATACTCGACGCTCGGTGGTTGGGTGGTTACACGTTCAAGCGGTCAGCAGTCGTATCGTTATGGCCGTATCGAAAACATGTTTGCAGCCGGTCGTCTAGTAACGCCACGCGGAGAGTTGGATGTTGGCGGTATGCCAGCATCAAGCGCTGGACAAGATTTGCGTGAAGCCGTGATGGGATCTGAAGGCCGTTTTGGTTTGCTGACAGAAACGACCGTGCGTGTTCGTCGCCTGCCTGAGCGTGATGATTTTCATGGTGTATTTTTCCCGAGTTGGGAGGCTGGCCTTGAAGCCGTACGCACGATGGTGCAGAGCGATGTTCCACTCTCCATGCTGCGTCTCTCCAACGAAATTGAAACTGAAACTCAGCTCGCACTCGTTGCAGGCCACAAGACTGCGTTGACCTGGTTGAATCGCTATTTGCGCCTGCGTGGTATTGGTCAAGGTGCATGCATGCTGATGATGGGTGTGACCGGTTCCGAAATTGAATGCACCCATTCACGTCACCGCGCACTCGATATCGCAGCGCGCTTTAAGGGTGTGCATGTGGGTCGTTTCATGGGTAAGGCATGGGCGAAGAATCGTTTCCGTGGCCCTTATCTGCGCAACGCGCTGTGGGAAGCAGGTTATGCAGCGGATACGGTCGAAACTGCAATCAACTGGAACAAAGTTACGCCGCTGATGCGGGCGATCGAACAAACCGCGCGCGATGTGCTCGGCAAAGAGAACGAGAAGGTTCATGCCTTCACGCATCTGTCGCATGTCTATCGTCAAGGTTGCAGTATTTACTCCACTTTCGTGTTTCGCTCGACCGGGAACTTTGAGGGTGATTTTGAACGTTGGCGCAAACTCAAGAGCCGCCTTTGCGAAACGATGGTGGAACACGGCGGAACGATCAGTCATCAGCATGGCGTCGGTGTCGATCATGCGCCGTATATGCCAGCAGAGAAGGGCGCGCTGGGCATGGATCTGATCCGCGCCATGGCGCGTGAGTTTGATCCGCAAGCCATGATGAATCCCGGCAAGTTGTTTGTCTGAGGCGAGCGTGAGTAATAACAAAACCGAATTCGCTGTGATCTACCAGTGGTTGATCAAACCGGGTAAAGAGACGCAATTTCGTAAAGCGTGGGAGGGCCTGACTCTGCTGCAGATGAAGAATCGTGGCTCGCGTGGTTCGCGTTTGCACAAGAGCGAGCAGGGCACTTGGATTGCGTATGCGCAGTGGGTGGATAAAAAATCCTGGGAAGCCTCGTGCGAGCAAAAGCCTGAAGATGAAATGTGGTCTCAGCTCATGCTGGATGCGGTGGAAGACACTTGGCCGCCAACTTTTCTCGCGCCCCTTGCGGATTACCTAATGCCAGAGCAGCTGGCGTCACAGGAGTTGACAGGACCTCATGTCACGCATTGATCTCAATACGCTGCCAGCATCCTTCGACGCAATTGTGATTGGCGGTGGCATCTCTGGTGCCGGAATTCTGCGTGAAGCAGTGCGCACCGGCGCGCGCTTGTTGCTGGTTGAGCAAAATGATTTTGCCTCTGGCACATCATCAGCATCATCAAAGTTGGTGCACGGTGGCTTGCGTTATCTCAAGAACAAGCAGTGGCGTTTAACACTAGAGTCGGTACGCGAGCGTCAGCGCTTGCTGCACGAAGCACCGGGCCTTGTGGAGACGCAACCTTTTCTGATGCCGCTGTATCAGGGTGCAAAGCCTGGAAAATTCACGATGCGTTTGGGTCTGTGGATTTACGACTTAATGGCGGGCACTTCAGTCTCTGGATGGTTGCCACAAGCCTCATTGCTGAAGATCGAACCCAATTTGCGCAAACCAGATTTACTTGGTGCGGTTCATTACGAAGATGCACGTACTGATGATGCTCGTCTGGTTCAGCGTTTGATTCGTGATGCCGTCGATGCCGGTGCTGTTGCGCTCAACTATGTGCGCGCCGATGTGTTGACGAGTGGCGCACAAGTGACAGGCGTGCGCCTGACAGATTCAGCTTCGGGTCAAACGCGTGAAATCACTGGCAGCATGGTGATCAATGCGAGCGGTGCATGGGCGAGTGATTTGCAAGGAGCGCCAGAAGGTAGTCCTAAGTTGCGTCCATTGCGCGGCAGTCATTTTGTTTTCTCAAAAGAGACGCTACCAGTGCAAAAAGCGGTGTCTTGGTTGCACCCTAAAGATCAGCGTCCGATCTTTGCGTACCCTTGGGAAGGTGCTGTTGTGTATGGCACCACTGATCTTGATCATGATGCATCGCTAGGTCATCCACGGATGACGCGCGAAGAAGCTGATTACTTAATTGATGGTTTGTCTTATCAATTTCCGGCATTGCAGTTGAAAGCCAACGATGCACTTTCAACTTACTCAGGCGTGCGTCCGATTGTCGATAGCGGCAAGGATAATCCGTCAGAAGAATCACGCGAATCAGCAATGTGGAGCAGTCCGGGGCTGGTAAATATCACCGGCGGAAAGCTCACGACGTTCCGCGTCACCGCGCGTGAAGTTTTGCATGAAGCGGCCAAGCAAGTTCCTGCGCTGGCACCCGGCAAAGATCAGCCGGTGTTCGAGATTACAAATCAGCAGAAGCATCCTCTCTTGTTTGGGCGTTTATTTGGGCGCTTGGGCCCCAAAGCTGCGACCGAGTTGCTTAGCAATGCAACAGCAGCAGAGCTAGAGATGATTGAGGGAACGCCATATTGCTGGGCAGAACTTCATTGGGCTGCGCGCCATGAACAGGTCCATCAACTCGATGATTTGCTGATGCGCCGCACGCGCATCGGTTTGGTAATGGTCAACGGCGGTTTGGAAATCCTGCCTCGCGTCAAAGAAATTTGTATGGCTGAATTGGCTTGGGATGAAGCCCGCTGGAATGCCGAATCTGCACGTTATCTTGAACTGTGGCAGCGTAATCACGCTCCGGTGATTGCATGAGCGACAACACCACTAAAGTAAGACTGCTTGCGATCGATGTAGGTACGCAGAGCGCGCGCGCCATCGTGTTTGATGCGCAAGGTCACTTGCTAGTTAAAGCACAGACGGCCATTGAGCCGACCTACCAATCACCGCAACCCGGTTGGGCGGAGCAAGATCCCGAGGTTTACTGGAACGCAGTTGCCGAAAGCTGCCGCAAGCTGTGGCAGCAAGGTGTCGTAAAGCCAGATGAGATTACTGGTCTTTCATTGACGACGCAGCGTGCCACCATGGTTTGTGTGGATCGTGCTGGAAAAGTTTTACGCCCGGCAACGGTGTGGTTAGATCAACGTCGATGCACGGCACCGCCCGATATGGGTGCTTTGTGGAACACAGCATTCAAACTTGTTGGGGCAACAAGTTTGATTCAACATTTTCAGGCTGAAGCAGAAGCCAATTGGTTCGCGCAGCATCAGCCAGAGATGTGGCGCGAGACCGATAAATTTTTATTTTTATCGGGTTGGCTCACTGAGCGATTGGTTGGTGACTACGTTGATTCGGTCGGATCACAAGTTGGATTTATCCCTTTCGACTACAAGCGCCTCGCTTGGGCCAAGCCTGCCGATTTCAAATGGAAAGCCGTTGCTGTTCGCCAAGAGCAGTTGCCACGCTTAGTTGCGCCGGGCGGCAAGCTCGGTGCGCTCAGTAAAGTTGCTGCTGATGCTTTAGGTTTGCCAACGGGCGTACCGGTTATTGCGGCTGCAGCGGACAAAGCGTGCGAAGTGCTTGGCTGTGGCGTGATGGAGCCAGATGTTGCGCAGCTTTCTTTTGGCACCACGGCCACCATCAACACCACGCAGTCGCGTTACATCGAAGTGCAACGTATGTTGCCTGCATATCCAGCCGCAATGCCTGATGCTTGGAATACCGAGATTCAAATTTTCCGTGGCTTCTGGATGGTGAGCTGGTTCAAACGTGAATTTGCGCATCGCGAAGAAGCCTTGGCAAAAGAGCGTGGTGTTCCTGTTGAAGCATTGTTTGATGATCTGATTAAACACGTGCCGCCGGGTTCGATGGGCCTGACGTTGCAACCATACTGGTCGCCCGGTGTGCGTGATCCTGGTCCAGAGGCCAAGGGCGCAATCATTGGTTTTGGCGACGTCCATACGCGCGCACATTTGTATCGCGCGATCTTGGAAGGTTTGATCTACAGCCTGCGTGCAGGTCGCGAACAAATTGAAAAACGCACTAAGCGTCCAATTCGTCGCGTTGTCGTCGGTGGTGGTGGATCGCAGAGCGATCAGGCCATGCAGATCACTGCCGATGTTTTTGGTCTGACTGCAGAGCGTCCGGAAATTTACGAAACCTCAGCACTTGGCGCAGCGATGAATCTTGCTGTGGGTCTCGGTGTGCATGGCGATTACGCAAGCGCAGTGTCTGCGATGGCGCGAATTGGCACTCGTTACGAGCCGAATCCACAATCGCAAAAGGTTTATGACGCTTTGTATCGCGATGTGTACAGCGAGCTGTACCCGCGTTTGCAACCGCTTTACAAGAGAATTCGTGAAGTAACGGGGTATCCAGCTTAATCCGAAGACTTCAGATTTTCGTACCAACCGCCGCTTGCAAGAAAACGCGGAAACGTTACGAACTGTTCGGCGACGATGCGTCGCACAAACTCCCAACGAGTGGTGAATGGCTCTGGTTGCAAGGCTTCCATCTCGTGGCCTCGTCCCTGTGCGAACAGGGACAGGCCGACAAGAATCGCGCCGCCAAAAGCGTGCAGCGCGCCTTCAAACAATAAGGCGGTAATGACGTTAAACGTGCCCAGCCAGAACAGTGGCACGGCGACGATGTGAATAATCAGATTCATGCGATTGCGGTGGCGCTTGCTGTAATCGCTCCACTGCCAATCCAATAATTCTGAAAACGTCATCGTGCTTCTCCCTAAGCAATGAGTGCAGAAACGTTTACGGCGTTTGACCAGCCCCTGTTGGGTCTACGTGCCAAGCCGTCGGCGGCAGCGTGCCTTTCCAGCCTTTCTTGGTGTGCTCGGCCGTCACGTGCGTGTAGATGCCGCCGCGAACGTTGAAGACAGCGGTCAGGCGCATGAAGCGCGGCTTGGTCGCTTTAACCAATTCGTCGAGAATCTGGTTGGTCACGGCTTCGTGGAAGCAGCCTTCATTGCGGAAGCTCCAGATGTACATTTTGAGCGCCTTCAATTCCACGCAAGATTTTTCGGCGACGTACTCAAGATACAGCGTGCCGAAATCCGGCTGACCGGTTTTAGGACAGAGGCAGGTGAACTCGGGGATGCGCATGCGGATGGTGAAATCGCGCTGCGGGGCCGGGTTGGGGAAGGTTTCGAGTGTCTTGCTGGGCTTGGAGCTCATGGCGGTTTGTGCTTTAAGTAATGTAAAAATTAATTATTACGATGAAATAACACGTCATCGTAACGGTTATCGGCGCAAAATTCGGACTACGGACGGCTGTGATGCTTAATCGCGTAATGCTCGTGAAGATGCAGTAGCGATAATTTACACTACGGCACTTAGAGGTCGCTCCAAAAGCGGCCCAAATAACTCAAGTTTCTTCACATTAATAAGAACGCCCGTCATACGGGCCTTCAAAAGAGTTTCAATGCGACTTTCTGGCATCAAAATCGCCGGGTTCAAATCCTTTGTGGATCCGACCCACCTGCCGCTACCTGCGAACCTGACCGGCGTTGTAGGCCCTAACGGTTGCGGTAAATCCAATGTGATCGACGCTGTGCGCTGGGTGCTGGGTGAAACCAGTATCAAGAACCTGCGCGCGGCCGACGCTGAAGATGTGATCTTCAACGGTTCCAAAACGCGCAAGCCGGTTGGCCGCGCGATGGTTGAGCTGACGTTCGATAACAGTGATGGCCAGATTGCTGGTCCGTTTGCGGCGTATGCCGAAATTGCAGTCCGTCGTGAACTGACGCGTGATGGCAATTCGCAATATTTCCTCAACGGTCGCAAATGTTTGAAGCGCGATGTGACCGATCTGTTCCTCGGCACCGGTCTGGGTGGTAAGAACCAGTACGCGATCATCGAGCAGGGCATGGTTTCGCGAATGATTGAAGCCAAACCGGAAGAACTTCGTCATTGGTTGGAAGAAGCAGCAGGCATCTCGCGTTACAAAGATCGCCGCAAAGAAACCGAATCACGCATCAAACAGACCCGCGAAAACCTCGCACGTTTGAATGATCTACGTAGCGAAATCACCCAGCGTCTGGAAGTGCTGAACAAGCAGGCTGCCAACGCTGAGAAGTACAAAGAACTGAAGACGCAAGAGCGTCAGCTCCGTGCCGAAATTCTTGCACTGCGTCAGCGCGCTTTAGTGGGCGCGTCTCAGTCACATGAAACTTCAATCGCTGATCTTGAAAAGGCGCTGGAAGAAGTTCGTGCACAGGTCAAGCTCAGCGAAGACGCACGCGTCGCCGCCGAGATCGAACAGCGCGTTGCGGGTCAGGCACTTAACGAAGAACAGTCCAAGGTTTACGAAGCAGAAGCTGCATTAGCGCGTCAGGAACAAAGCCTGACTCATGCACGCGAACTTAAATCGATGAAGGCGCGTGAGCTGGAAGAGCTCGGCCGTCGCACGGCTGAAGTTGAGCGTCGCACGCAGTCTGAGCAGAAGCGTCTCGAAGATCTCAATGCATCGTTGATCGCGTTGGAGCAACAGGCCAAAGATGGCGAGCAGCGCGAAGTTGATGCGCAGGGCGCATTGATTGAATCGGAAGAAGATTCACTGCGTGAACAGAATCGTTGGGAAGAATTTACCCAGCGTGCGGAGTCGCCACTGTTTCAGACCGAAGGTGAGCGCGTTCGCGTTCAGCAGATGGAACGTGCGCAGTTGCAGATTGATGAGCGTCTCAAGCGTTTGAGTGCTGAACAGCAGACGCTGAACATCGGTCCGATTCAATCGAGCCTGTTGGATGTCGATGCTGAGCTGACCAATCTCAATAACGAGATTGCAGAATCGCAAGGTCGTTTGCAGTCGCTGGATAGCGATCTGCAGGGTCTGCGCGATGAGCGCTCCGCTGCAGAAACTGCGTTGCATGAAACGCGCCAGTCATTGCAGACCGCGCGTGGTCGCATGTCTTCGTTGGAAACGTTGCAACAAGCTGCACTGCGTCAGGACGACGCTGAACTGAATGCTTGGCTGCGTCAAAACAATTTGCACGAACTGCCGCGTCTTGCATCGGCGTTGCAGGTTGAAAGCGGTTGGGAATCAGCTGTTGAACATGCGCTAGACGGTTTGCTGCAAGCGCCGTTGTTGCCTCAGTTCGCCGACAAGCTGCGTGGCATTGCCAACGCACCGAAGGCGGGCACGGTGCTGATGGATCACGTCATCGGTAGCGGTGGCAATGCTGGCACGCTGGCGTCGAAGACCACGGGCCCAAGCGCTGTTATCGAATTTCTGTCGGGTGTTTACACCGCAGCGACTAATGAAGAAGCGCTGGCGCGTATGGCCACGCTCAATCCGGGTGAGTCGGTTGTTACGCAAGATGGCGTTTGGCGTGGACGTAACTGGGTACGTTATCCGCGTCGTGATGCCGATCGCGGTGGCGTGATTGCGCGCGGTCAGTTGCTCAAGCAGCTGAAGGTGCAGGTTGAAGAGCAGAGCGAGCAGGTCCTCGACAAGGAACGCATCCTTGGCGAACTGCGCAACCGCATTCAGGCGATGGAAAACGAACGCCGTGACAAGTCCGGCCGTTTTGAGCAGGCGCGTGCACGTCAGGCGCAGCGTATGGCTTTCCGTCAGGCGCAGGCTGTTCGCTTGGAGCAGACCGAAGCGCGTATGAACGCGCTGACCAAAGATATCGAAACGCTGAATGCTCAACGCGAGCAGCAAGCACAAGAGTTAACTGAAACGCGTGAGCGTTTGATCTCGCTGGAAGCCATCGCTAATCAGTTGCGCGAAGAGCGCACGCAGATTCAGCAGGCGATGTCTAAGACGCGTGATCTAGTTCAGCGCGCACGCATGGGCCTCAACCAGGCCACACAGGCGCGTAACGAAATCAATGTGCAGCTCGCAGGCAAGCGCAGCGCGCTCTCAGCCTTGGAGCAAACGCTTCGTGATCTAACTGCGCAGTTGGAGACGCTGGCTAATCAGCGCGTTGAACAACAGCAGATGGCGGAAGAGTTGGATCTGCCCTTGCAGAATCAATCTGAGACCGTCGAGCAGGTTCGCGCAACGGTGCAAGCTGCGCGCGATCAACTACGTGTTGCTCGCGAACGTTTAGAGGCGACGGAAGCGGCTTTGGTCGCAGCCGTCCAAGCTTCGCGTAACGTGGAATACGCCAAGGAAGAAGCTGTCGAAAAAGTTCAGACGGCGAAGATCGAATTCGAGAATATTCGTGCACGCCGTGAAGGCTTGGCTGCACAGATCGAAGAAACCGGTGTTGACCACGACGAGTTGTTTGCAGGCTTGAAGGAAGATGCGACGGCCGAGGCGTGGGAAGAAAAACTCGCCTCAGTGCTGCGCCGCATCGAGCGTCTGGGTGCGATCAACCTCGCAGCTATTCAGGAATTGGAAGAAGCACAGGCTCGCGAGAAGTATCTGGGCGATCAGCACGCCGACTTGCACGGCGCGCTGGAAATGCTGGAAGGCGCGATCAAGTCGATTGATGGCGAGACGCAGTCACGCTTCAAAGAGACCTTCGACAAGGTTAACGATGTGTTCAAGGATCGCTTCCCGAAACTGTTTGGCGGCGGCGAAGCCTATCTGGAGCTGACCGGCGACGACCTGCTCGACGCTGGCGTGCGCGTCATGGCGCGTCCGCCCGGTAAGCGCAACAGCACGATCCATTTGTTGTCTGGTGGTGAGAAGGCCATGACGGCGGTGGCCCTGCTGCTGGCGCTGTTCCAACTCAATCCGGCGCCGTTCTGCCTGATGGACGAAGTTGACGCCCCTCTGGATGACGCCAACGTTGGCCGTTTCTGCGAGATTGTGCGAGAGATGTCGCATAACGTACAATTTATTATCATTACGCACAATAAGATCACGATGGAACTGGCCGCACAGCTGCACGGCGTTACGATGCAGGAGCCAGGTGTGTCGAGATTGGTGAGCGTAGACGTATCGCAGGCCGTCGAGTTAGTCGGTCAACCAGAGACTAAAGAGTAGTTATAGGAACAGAGCTGCCATGAGCACATTGCAATGGGCTTTGCTGATCATCGCCATTATCGTGGTGGTCGCGATTTATGTGATGAGTCGTCGCGAAAAACGCGTGCCGGTGGTCAAAGACTGGACCGCTGCTAGACCACCTATCGCGATCAATAAGCCGCCGGCTGGCGATCAGATGGAAATCTTTTCGCGCACGGGCGATTTCGACGAATTTGGCGTCGGTCGTCCGCGCAGGCGCGTACCGCCAACGGCGGGCGGAATGCCAGGTGCGGTGCCGCTTGAAGAAAGTGCTGATCCGGCAACATTCCCTGGCGTGGCGGCAGCGCCAGCACCAGCACCAGCGGCGCCAGTGATTGATCTCTCGCAAGTTAAGGTTGCTGTACCTGTTGCAGCGCCTAAGGTTGTCGAGCAGAAAATTCTCGCCATCTTGATTGCTGAACGCGAAGGCGGCGTGATCATGGGCAACAACTTGCACCGCGCACTGCGCAAAGAAGCTTTGGTGTTTGGTGATCGCAAGATTTATCACCGCATGGATTTGGGCCAGCCGGTGTTCTCGGTTGCTGGCCTGCTCAAACCAGGCCAGCTAGATCCGGCGGAAGCCGAAAGCTTCACCACACCGGGCCTCACCGCATTTATGGTGTTGCCGGGACCGGCATCGCCAGTAGACGCTGTACGCGATCTGCTCAATACCGCCAAGGAACTTGCCAAGAGTCTCAAGGGCGAGTTGTTCGACAACAAGCGCCAGCCCTTCACCGAAGCGTCCGAGCGCGCCATGCTGGCCGACGTTGAGGAATGGGCGCGCCGTAACGCGTGAGCGCCGTCGATAACGCTGCAAAACGCGCCGCAGAGTTGCGGCGCGAGCTCAACGAGCACAATCACCAGTATTACGTTCTAGATCAGCCGAGCATTTCTGATGCGGCTTACGATGCGTTGTTCCAAGAACTGCAAACACTTGAAGTTGCACATCCTGAACTCCTAACGCCCGATTCGCCGACGCAACGCGTTGGTGGTGTGGCACGCCCAGAGTTCAAACCGGTGAAGCATCGCTTGCCGATGCAGTCGCTGCGCAAAGAAAACGATGAAGCTGAATTGCGCGACTTTGATCGTCGCGTTTGTGAGGCATTGCTACGTAGCGCTGTGGATTATGTTGCTGAGCCCAAGCTTGATGGTCTAGCGGTTTCACTGATCTACGAAAACGGCGTGCTCGTGCGTGGGGCAACGCGTGGTGACGGTGAGACAGGCGAAGAAATCACCGAAAATCTCAAAACGATTCGTCATATTCCGTTGATTCTGCGTGGGGAAACGCCGTCGCTATTGGAAGTACGTGGTGAAGTTTATTTGCCACTCGCTGGTTTCAAACGCTGGGTGGATGAAGTCATCGCGCGTGGTGAGAAAGCGCCGGTTAATCCGCGCAATGCCGCTGCAGGAAGCTTGCGTCAGCTTGATTCAAAAATTACGGCGCAACGTCCCTTGGCGTTCTACGCCTACGCAGTCGGTTATACGGCAGGATGGGCAGCGCCGCGTTTGCATTCAAAAGTATTAGCGCAAGTTAAAGCGTGGGGCTTTCCCGTTTCAGAATTGATTGAAGTGGTGCAGGGCGCTGATGGCTGTCTGCGTTATTTTGAAGCCATTGGTGCAAAGCGAGCAGGTCTGCCGTTTGATATCGATGGCGTGGTATTCAAGCTCAATGATCTTGCGGGGCGTGAGGAGCTAGGCTCCGTCTCGCGTGAGCCACGCTGGGCCTGCGCCTATAAGTTCGCAGCAGAAGAAGCTGAGACGGTACTCGAGAACATCGAATTCCAAGTGGGTCGCACAGGCGCGATCACCCCTGTGGCGCGTCTCAAGCCAGTGTTCGTTGGCGGCGCAAATGTCTCCAATGCCACGCTGCACAACATGGGCGAGGTCGCGCGTAAAGGCGTGATGATTGGGGACACGGTGATCGTGCGTCGCGCCGGTGATGTGATTCCAGAAGTTAAAGAAGTCGTGCTGGCCAAGCGTCCAGAAAATGTACGTGCGATTGCTCTGCCTGAAGCTTGTCCGGTTTGCGGCAGTCCGATTGAGCAGGAAGAAGGCGAGGCTGTTGCACGTTGCAGCGGCGGCCTGACTTGTCGCGCGCAATTGCATGGTGCACTTCAGCATTACGTCTCACGTCGCGCGCTTGATATTGAAGGTCTTGGCGAGAAATTACTGGCGCAGTTGATTGATCAATCATTACTGCAATCGCCTGCGGACATTTACGCTTTGCGAGTGGAGACCTTGGCGGGCCTTGAGCGCATGGGCGAAAAGTCGGCCCAAAACGTCGTCAATGCGATTGAGGCGAGCAAGGCGACAACGCTTGGCCGTTTCATCTACGCCTTAGGTATTCGAGATGTCGGTGAGGCCACAGCCGTTGGGCTCGCAACGCACTTCCGCACGCTTGAGGCATTGGAGCAAGCGGCAAAAGATGATGCGCCGACGGCAGATGCTGAAGGGCTTAAGGACAAAGAGCGTTTCCCCAAATTGCGGGAAGTACCTGATGTTGGTCCTGAAGTCGCACGCCAGATCAGCCGCTGGTTCACGCAATCTAAGCACCACGATTTATTGGCTCAGTTGCGAGCGGCGGGCATCCATTGGCCTGAAGCGGCAGCGAGACCAGCAGAAGGGCCTTTGCTCGGAAAGACCTTTGTGATTACGGGGACTCTGCCCGTATCACGTGACCAAGCTTCTGATTTCATCGAGTCACAAGGTGGAAAAGTGACCGGTTCGGTATCGGCTAAAACCGACTTTTTGTTGGCCGGAGAGGCCGCAGGTTCCAAGCGAGCCAAAGCTGAAAAGCTGGGTGTTGCGATCTTAGACTGGGACGCAGTTCACACTTTGTGCGGAACTATAAAAGCATAGGTAGATAAATAGTACCGGTAGATAATTTGTCTAATGTTTATGGATAGTTAGTTCATTACCTTGAGCGCCTCGGAATTGACGCCAAAGGATTTGGACCAACATGAAGTGCTTATTAACGATTGTTTTTAGTTTCGCCGTGTTTTTTAACTCCAACCTCGCTTGGAGCGCCGGCCCCCAAAAATCAGCAGAGCCGATGGCGGTGTTTATCGCTGCCGATTGGTGCGGCAATTGCAAGGTTCTAGAGCCCAAATTGCACGATGCCCTTAAGGGTTTTGAGCACAAGATCAACTTTGTGAATATCGATGTCACTGACGACAAGCGATTCTTTCAGTCTAAGCAGGTGGTCTTTAAGCTCGGCGTGCCAAAATTGTTGAAGGGCTCTGTCACTGTCGGCTGGGTTGCGCTGTTCGATCGTAACGGCAATCAGGTTGGCAAGATCATGCAGGACATGAGCGTCGACGAAATGAAGCAAGCCTTTCAGGCTTTATCGGCCAAGTCGATCTAAATAGATCTCTTAGGGAATTATTTGGACCTTGCAGAGGTCGTATCCAGTATCTTGCATGGCAAATTTGCTCATGATTCACACTGGAACATTTATGAAACGTCTGCTGCCTATTCTCTTTAGCCTCGTTGCGCTGTTGAGTTCATCCCTCGCCTTGAGTGCTGAGTCTGCAAAAGCAAAGCAGCCGATGGCAGTTTTGATTTCCGCTGATTGGTGTATGAATTGCAAAATCATCAAGCCCAAATTGGAAGAGGCTTATAAAGGCTTTGAGGGCAAGGTCAATTTTGCCAGCCTTGATGTGACCAGTGACAAGACATTCTTTAAATCCAAACAACAAGCTTTTGCACTCGGCGTGCCGCAGTTGCTGAACGGCTCTGTTTCAACGGGCTGGGTAGCCTTGTTTGATCGTCAGGGCAAGCAAGTTGGCAAGCTCATGCAGGATATGAGCGTTGAAGACATGCAGAAGGCTCTGAAAGCCTTAATCGCAAAATAAACTTAGTTTGGCGACGACTGCGCGACGCTTTCTGCAGGCGTTAGCGCGCGAATGCTGAGTGCGTGAATATCGGTTTGCATGAGCGCATCAACTGCGGCGTAGACCAAGCGATGGCGAGCAATCAGTGATTGCCCCTCAAATGCCTCAGCCACAACTTTCACGTTGAAATGCCCTCGGCCAGTAGCAGCGCCGGCGTGGCCTGCGTGCATATGGCTTTCGTCTTCAACTTCGATCTGTTGCGGCTGCAGCGCGAGTTGTAATGCGCTGCGGATTTTCTCAATGCGTGTCACGGCAGTGCTTTAATGAAAGGCTGCACGTCTACGTGCGAATAGACGCCTGCTGTGATGTAAGGATCTTCATCGGCCCATGCGCGGGCACTCGCAAGATCATCAAACTCTGCGACAACCAAGCTACCCACAAAGCCAGCAGCGCCCGGATCAGCGGCATCAATGGCTGGGCGTGGCCCAGCGAGAATTAAACGACCCTGTGCTTGCAACAGCTTGAGGCGCTCAACATGCGCTGGACGCGTTTCTTTACGCATTGCGAGACTGTTCGGCACATCGTGCCCAAGAATCATGTACAGCATTACTTTTCCTGCGGCAGGTAGCGCGCGATAAAGGGAATGTGCGACAGCATGAACACCAGCATCAGCACGCTAAAGCCAAAGGTTTTGAATTTGACCCAAGTCAATTCATCGAAGTTAGCGGCAACGTAGAGATTCAGCACGGCGCAGAAAGCGAAGAAAATCGCCCACGCAAAGTTGATGCGGCGCCAAACAGAATCAGGAAGCTGCAGCGCGGTTTGCGGGATGCGTTGTAGCAGTACTTTCTCGCCGATCACGTGGCTTAGCAGTAGTGCGAGTGAGAACACGGCATAGAGTGCGGTGGGTTTGAACTTGATGAAGGCTGGATCGTGGATGTACAGCGTGAGGCCACCAAAGAAAGCCACGATGATGGCAGTGATCAAGTGCATCTTGTGAAGTTCGCGCTTCCACAGCCAGTAGATCAGCACTAGCGCAAACATCGAGACGATGAGCACGCTCGTGGCTACGTAAATGCCACCGATGTAATAGGCGGCGAAAAAGGCGAGGGCGGGAAACAGGTCGAGGAAGAATTTCATACGTCGATTATAGCTGGGGCTACAATAAGGTATGAGTGCTGATTGGTTTGAATTACACCCTGACAACCCGCAGAAGCGTGTCTTAGCGCAAGTAGCGGTGCGGCTGCGTGCGGGCGCTGTGATCGCGTATCCCACAGATTCTTGCTACGCATTGGGCTGTCATCTGGGTGATCGTGAGGCTGCCGAGCGTCTCCGGCGTATTCGTCAGTTCGATCGACATCACCAATTCACATTAATGTGCCGTGATCTGTCTGAGATCTCGACCTATGCGCGCGTCGATAACACGCAATTCCGTTTACTTAAGCGTTTAACGCCTGGCCCATATACTTTTGTGCTGGATGCGACCAAGGAACTGCCGCGTCGTGTCGCACATGAAAAGCGCAAGACCATTGGCATCCGCGTGCCTGAGCATGTGATTGCGCAGACCATGCTGGAGACCTTGGGCGAACCTTTGATTAGCTGCACGCTGCAGTTTCCTGGGGCGGACGATCCGGTGGATGATCCGCAAGATTGGCGCGATCAGTTGATGCGTGAGGTCGATATTGTTTTGGATGGTGGTAACTGTGGGATGGCACCCACCACCGTGCTCGATCTAACCGGCGGCACTGTGCAATTGCTGCGTCAGGGCAAAGGCGACGTTTCAGATTTAGGTTTGGACTAATCAGTTTATTTAACGTTTCCCGCACAAAATATCGTGCGGATGAGGCCAAGCACACGCTTCCAGATGGTTGCGGTCGCTATGCTAGTATCAAATCCTATATTCACTGTGAAGGAAGGCATGCGGATCAAGGTCTTAGGCTGTAGCGGTGGCGTTGGCCCAGGCCTGCGCACCACCAGCTTATTGGTCGGCGATGAGACCCTCATCGACGCGGGTACTGGCGTGGGCGATTTAACCCTTGAACAGCAAGCCCGTATCCGTCAGATCTTCTTGACTCATTCGCATCTTGATCACGTCTGTGGTCTGGCTTTTATGGCCGACAATCTGTTTGATCTGATTGAGCGCCCAGTGCAGGTTTGGGCAACAGCCGAGACGCTGTCGGCACTCAAAGAACATATTTTTAACTGGAAGATCTGGCCGGATTTTTCTGTGCTCCCTAACGAGCAAAATCCCTTGCTGGCGTTTTCCACGATTACCCCGGGCCAATCACTGACTTCGGCTGATCACTACAAGCTCACTGCTTTTAAAGTGCTCCATACAGTGCCTGCGGTAGGTTATGCGGTTGAGGCTGAGCGCGGCACTTTTGTATTTACTGGCGATACCTACGCTAATGAAAGTCTCTGGACTTTCCTCAACAGTCTGCCGCGTCTGGACAAGCTGATGATTGAGATCGCCTTCCCGAATAAAGATGACGAGCTGGCTGAAACCTCCAAGCATTTCACTCCGGCGTTGCTGGGGCGCGAGCTGCACAAGCTACGTCATAAGCCTGAAATCCTGCTGACGCACCACAAGCCGGGTTACGAGCAGATCATCGAAACGGAATGCCGCAAGGAGCTGGCTGGCTGGAGCTACCGCCATCTCAAGCGCGGCGATCTCATCGAAATTTAAACGCCTCGCGCAGCTACCGACCCGGTAGAATGCTGCCCTTGAATTCTTTTGTTTCACGCCCCCGGTTTTTCGCATGTTTGATAATTTAACGACACGACTTGGCACTGTTCTCGATTCCATTCGCGGCCAAGGCCGACTGACTGAAGATCAGATCAACGCCGCTACGCGCGAGCTGCGCATGGCGCTGCTTGAAGCTGACGTTGCGCTGCCGGTCGTTAAAGAATTTATTGAGCGCATTAAGGTGCGCGCACTCGGCGTTGAGATCACGCAGAGTCTGACGCCAGGCCAGCAATTCCTTCGTGTAGTTCAGCAAGAACTGACGCAGACCTTGGGTGGCGTTGCCGAGCCGATCAATCTTCGTTCGCAGCCACCAGCCGTTATTTTGATGGCAGGTTTGCAGGGTGCAGGTAAAACCACCACCACTGGCAAGCTCGCGCTGTTCCTCAAAGAACGTGAGAAGAAAACCGTCATTGTGGTATCGGCAGACGTTTACCGTCCCGCCGCTATCGAGCAGTTGCGCATCGTTGCTGGCAATGTCGGTGTTGAGTGGTTCCCTTCGGAAGTTGGCCAAAATCCAATCGCCATTGCTGAAGCGGCGCTGGCCCACGCCCGTAAAACTTACGCTGATGTTCTGATTGTCGATACCGCTGGCCGTACTACGGTCAACGAAGACATGATGAAGGAGATCACCGCACTCCACGGCGCGCTCAATCCCGTCGAAACCCTGTTCGTCGTCGACAGCATGACGGGTCAAGACGCTGCTAAGACTGCGAAGGCTTTTGCTGATGTATTGCCGCTGACTGGCGTGGTGCTGACCAAGGTCGACGGCGACTCACGCGGCGGTGCGGCGCTGTCGGTGCGTCAGGTCACTGGCAAGCCGATCAAGTTCATGGGCATGGGCGAGAAGTCCGACAAGCTTGAGATCTTCCACCCGGATCGTATTGCCACGCGCATCCTCGGTCAGGGCGACATGCTCAGCCTGATCGAAGAAACCACGCGCAAAGTCGATCAGGAAAAGGCGCTCAAGTTCGCCGAGAAGCTCAAAAAGAACAAAACTTTTGATCTCGAAGATTTCCGCGAACAGATGGCCCAGGTGCAGAACATGGGCAGCATGGACGCGATCCTCGACAAGCTGCCCGGTGGTGCGCAAATGAAAGCGCAGGTGGCCAAGGCCAATCCAGAAAAGCAGATCAAGCGCTCGGTCGCGATCATCAATTCCATGACCAAGCAGGAGCGCAAATATCCTGACCTGATCAAGGCCTCACGCAAGCGCCGCATCGCGGCCGGTGCCGGGGTGGAAGTGCAGGCGGTGAACCAGCTGATGCGCCAATTCGAGACCACCCGCGACATGATGAAGAAGATGGCGGGCGGCGGCATGATGAAGATGATGCGCAGTCTGGCTGGCAAAATGCCGCCGGGAATGATGCCAAAGCGTTGATTTTGTAGCGAGATGGCTCCGGTCTGTCTCAGTCTCAGAGGCGCAGGGCCGATTTGAGATAATTTGTCGAAATAGATTGTGAATACACGCGCAAATGGCTAAAATGCGCGCCCTTTAATGCGTCCGGACTCTTTCGGTCGCACGATATTTGGAAACGATTAAGTATGGTTACCATCCGTTTGGCTCGTGCTGGCTCCAAGAAGCGCCCGTTCTATCATGTTGTTGCCACCGAAAAGAGCAGCCCGCGTGACGGCCGCTTCATCGAGCGCCTGGGTTTCTACAACCCTAACGCCCGCGGCGCAGAACAGAAGCTGGTTGTTGATACCGGCCGCGTTGATCATTGGACCAAGAACGGCGCACAGGTTTCTGAGCGCGTAACGTACTTGCTCAAGAGCGCGCCTAAGGCCGCTTAAGCCCGATGAATACGCGCCGAGTGACGCTGGGCCGCGTCGTCGGAGCGTACGGGGTTAAAGGTTGGGTGAAGGTAATTTCCTCCACGCGACCTGAGCGCAACATCCTCGATTACTCAAGCTGGTGGATCGCCAAAGGCGAAGCCAACACGGGTTATCAGGCTCAATTGCTGGAAGGCCGCGTCCATGGACGCGGCCTTGTCGCACAAATCAGTGGTAGAGATGGATTGCCGGTCACTGACCGCAACGTCTCCGAATCACTGATTGGTAGCGAGATTCAGGTCGAGCGTTCTGCGCTGCCACCTGCCGGAGATGGACAGTATTACTGGCACGATTTGATCGGTCTCAAGGTTCAATCGGAGCAAGGTGACGCACTGGGCGAGGTGACTGAAATCACCAGCAACGGCGCACAGGATATTTTGGTGGTGAAGGATGCTGAAACCGAACGGCTTATCCCGTTTGTACAGGATCACATCATCAAGTCGGTGGATATCGGTCAGGGTCTGATCGTTGCCGACTGGCTTCCCGAGTACTAGGAAGCATGAAGATTGAAGTGCTGACGCTGTTCCCCGAGTTGGTGGAACAGGCAGGAAAGCACGGCATGCCGAGGATTGCGGTTGAAGGCGGAGCCCTGCAGCTGAGTACGCGTAACCCGCGTGACTACAGTGGCAACAAGTGGCGCCGCGTTGACGACCGACCCTACGGTGGTGGCCCGGGAATGGTGATGGAGGCTGAGCCGCTGGCTCGCGCAATCACTGATGCCCGAGCAGAGCTGGGTGAAGTACGCGTGATCGGGTTGTCGCCGCAAGGCCAACCACTGACGCAAGCCTTGGTCGAAAAGCTGGCACAGATGCCCGCACTGGTTTTGGTATGTGGTCGCTACGAAGGCATTGATGAACGCTTCGTACGAACGCAGTTGGATATGGAATTGTCGTTGGGCGACTTTGTTTTGTCCGGCGGCGAACTGGCGGCGATGGTGGTGGTCGACGCGGTAGCGAGGTTGCTACCCGGCGTGTTGGGACATGAAGCATCGGCAGTGAACGATTCGTTCTCAGCAGGCCTTCTGGATCACCCACACTACACGCGGCCTGAAGACTGGCGCGGCCAGTCGGTACCGGAAGTGCTGATGTGCGGCGACCACGGCAAAGTGGCGCGCTGGCGACTGAAGCAGGCTCTCGGTGCCACCTGGTTGAAGCGGCCTGACTTATTGGAAGGGCTGGAGCTGGACAAGGAAAAGAAGCAACTGCTGAGTGAGTTTATCGCTGAGCAGAACGTCATTTGATATGAGGTGAGTGTTATGCAGAACAAAATTATCGCCGCGATTGAAGCGGAACAGATGGGCAAGAAGATCCCGGATTTCCGTCCTGGTGACACTGTTGAAGTGAAAGTTAAAGTGAAGGAAGGCGACCGCGAGCGTCTGCAGGCGTTCGAAGGCGTTGTCATCGCCCGCCGCAACCGTGGCGTCAACTCCGCATTCACCGTTCGCAAGATTTCGCACGGCGAAGGCGTTGAGCGCGTTTTCCAGACCTACAGCAGCCAGGTTGCCGAGATCATCGTGAAGCGCCGCGGCGACGTTGCTCGCTCCAAGCTTTACTATCTGCGCGATCTCGCCGGCAAGGCAGCTCGCATCAAGGAAAAGCTCGCCTAATCAGCGACTCGCGAGCGAAAGCTCACGAAGTTTCAAGCTTACGCAAAAGCCAGTGTCGGATTCCGACACTGGCTTTTTGTCGTTTCGACTCCTGAAATTGCAGGATCTCCAGCATTTCGCGTGTTCAGCTAAATCAAATTAAGTTTAATTATTAATCTATTGATAAAAATAAAGAATTTAAAATTACTTTGACTGTGTGCGTGCTTGATTTCTAGCGAGAGTTTGCCGACTCGCAGAACTGACCTAAATCTCCAGCCACCTGTTGCGCCATTTCTTTCAACGCTCGATTAAATGCGCTTTGCACTTCGCTGTCGCTACTAAACCAATTCATGCTGGTGTCTGCCCCTCGGTAAGCTCGCGTGATCGGGTTTTGTGCAGGTCTTAGATAATTGACACGGATGACAACGTTTGCCGACTTGGAGACGGAGAGCGCATGGATGTAACTGCGAACGAGCTCGACATCAAGGCTCAGGTTTTGAGGTTGCTGGGAATGACCTGGAATCTGCTCGAACGCAGCGCGCACCCAGCCCACTACATCCGATGCAAGTACAGGTGCATTCCCTATAGCGCCAATCTTGTCCGAACTTTGGGTGCGATCAGTTACCGCTGCCAGAGAAAATTGGCACGAAGGGCTTCGTTGTAGTGAAGCCGAACTCCACGACAGCTCGTTATGAAGTTGGATGGGTTCATTGCCGCAAGCTGCCAGCAGCACTGACGAGACTGCTGCAGCCCATAGAATTGTTTGCCTCATGAATGCTTCAGGGGCTGGCAGTCATCCCAGAAGTGATGTTGATCCAGCCGTGCTGTCCAGCGGCTTTAACGAATGTCCATTCCCCTTCGTTATTGCGCATGCTGCTGATTTGCTGGATCGGGCTCCCGGCTTCAAGGCTCGCGATTGCTCTGGCAGTTAACTTGGGCTGATCACGCAAAACAGTTGCGGCTTGCAGGCGCTGCAGATTGCTGGTTGAGGGCGTGGCAGAGGGTGATATTGCCGAAGCTGTTGATGGAGCTGTAGCGACAGTTCTCGTTGTGTTCGTCGTCACTGCGGTAGTTGCGGGTGCCGCCATAATCGGGGCTGCGGGAGGCGCCACAGCGGCCGGCGCGGCACTGTAAGAGATATTGCTGCGCACAGGTCTTGCCGCTAGCGTTTGAGGGGTGGCACGGCTGGTGATCTGGATTGTGCCGATCGAGCTGCGTGTACGCTGGATGTCACCTGGACCGCTGACTAGAAACGTATCGCCGCTGAGTGGCTTGTTCCCTTTAACAGCGGTTTGCTGGATGTCGGCGCTGACAACGCTTGCGATTTCATCCGCACTAAGATTCAGGGCTCCGATGAGCAGCTGTCCATTGTTGGCTGCCCACAAGTCGCGATTGCCTTCCAAAGTCTTTGATGGGAAGGGCAGCGTAGATGTGAAGCTAATGCTGTTGCGATAGATCGCGTTCTTAATCGACAAGCTGCTGAAATCTGCATTAGACAGGCCTGAGGAGGCTTTCAGTCCGCTGCTCTTTGGGTATAACAGCGGCGTCGCGTTAACGGTGAGCGCTGAGAAGTCGGCGGTCATGGAATAGTTAACGCTAGTAATGAGGACGGCATCTTTGTTGGAGGCCTGATACACGGCGTTGTAATTGGCGTCTGTGACGTCTTTGGTCACGCGGGCATTGCCGATGCTCATGCCAGTGACTGTGCCCAGCTGATCATTCATCTGGATGCGTAAATTGTCGTCGTAGTTGTACGACAGCAGCGCATCACGGAGAGGGCGGACCGCGTCTTCGGCGGTGCTGCTGCGCGAGGAATTGATGCCAGCGTCAATAAGCGCAAAGAGGAGTCCGCCGCCTGTCGCTGCTGTGATATTGGACTGGTTGATCTGCGCGGTAATTTCCTGTTGTCCGACACCGATCACTGCATCGGCGCTGCGGATCTGTTCTCTGCTTGTAGGAGTTAGAGGTTGATAAACGGCAGTAGCGCAACCGCTGAGCAACAGGGCGAACGACATCGCACCGCAAACGCGGCTCAAGTGAGCGAGCATCGGTAATCTCCTAATTTATATAATATTTATAGCGCTCCCCGCGCTGGTTACGATGCTATCGCAATTAAAGTATCCAATTAAAGGGGCAGACTCATATTTACTTAAAAATATTCGAGTGTGGCTGCTGCGCTGAATGAAGCGGAGCGTAATTGCTGAGCACAGTTGGTCTTGAATATGGCCCACTGAACCTTATTAAGTATTTATCTAATTGCTTGATCTCATAGACCAATAAAAACCATGTCCGCCGAAAAGCACGAATTCCAAGCCGAAACCCGTCAGCTCCTGCGTCTGATGATCCACTCGCTGTACTCCAACAAGGAAATCTTCCTTCGCGAGCTGGTCTCCAATGCCTCCGATGCCGTCGACAAGCTGCGCTTCCTCGCTGTGTCGAGCCCAGCGCTGTTGGGCGACGACACCGAGCTGCGTATCGACCTCAGCATCGACAAGGCCGCAGGCACGCTCACAATCAAAGACAACGGCATTGGCATGTCGCGTGAAGAGGTGATCGAGAATCTCGGCACCATCGCCAAGTCCGGTACCAAGAAATTTCTCGAATCACTGACCGGCGAGCAGCAGAAAGATGCACAGCTGATCGGCCAGTTCGGCGTCGGCTTCTATTCGGCTTTCATCGTCGCAGACAAAGTCACCGTGCTGACCAAGCGCGCTGACGCTGACGAAGCCGTGCGCTGGGAATCCGAAGGCGAGGGTAGCTACACGCTAGAGCCTTCGTTCAAGCTCGACCGCGGCACCGAAGTGATTCTGCACGTGCGTGAGGACGACAAAGAGTTCCTCGAGCCGATGCGCCTGCAGCACATCATTCGTCGCTATTCCGATCACATCGGTTTGCCCATCCGCATGCTCGACGAAGACAGCAAGGAATGGGAGACGCTGAATCAGGCGCGTGCACTGTGGACGCGTCCCAAATCCGAGTTGAAGGACGAGGACTACCAGAACTTCTACACCCACATCAGCCACGATCACGAAGCGCCGCTGGCATGGACGCACCAGAAGGTCGAAGGCAATCTCGAATACACCTCGCTGCTCTACATCCCTGCGCGTGCGCCATTCGATATGTGGGACCGCGATCAAAGCCGTGGCGTGCAGCTTTATGTGAAGCGCGTCTTCATCATGGACAAGGCTGCAGAACTGCTACCACCGTATTTGCGCTTTGTGCGTGGCTTGGTCGATTCATCTGATTTGCCACTCAACGTCTCGCGTGAGTTGCTGCAAGGCAATCGCACTGTGGAAAAAATTAAGAGCGCACTAGTTAAACGCGTGCTCGACATGCTCGACGACATGGCTGAGAAAAAGCCCGAGGATTACGCCAAGTTCTGGCAGGCTTTTGGTGTCGTCCTGAAAGAAGGCATGGTGGATGACGTCGCTAATCGTGATCGTCTCGCCAAGCTGTGCCGCTTCAGTTCGACTACGCAGTCCGTTACTCCTGAAGTCACGCTCGCAGCTTACGTTGCCCGTATGCCCGCGGAGCAAGAAGCGATTTACTTCCTTACCGCCGACACACTTGCTGCGGCCCAAGCCAGCCCGCATTTGGAAGGTTTCCGTAAACGCGGCTTTGAAGTGTTGCTGCTGACCGATCGCATTGATGAGTGGGTCGTGTCGAATTTGCACGAGTTCGAAGGCAAGAAGCTGGAGAGTGTTGCGCGTGCTGGTGTTGATCTCGGCAGCAAGGTCGAAACACCTGAGCAGATTCAGCAGAACAAAGATTTTGAAGACGTGATCACGCGTGTTGCCAAGGTGCTTGATACGCGCATTGAGTCTGCACGTTTGTCGACGCGTCTTACTGAATCACCTTCGTGCTTGGTCTCAGGCGATAACGCGCTGAGCCAGCGTCTGCAGAAAATGTTTCAGCAGGCGGGAGAGAAGGTTCCTTTGGCCAAGCCCATTCTGGAACTCAATGCGGAGCATCCGCTGGTCACGCGTCTTCGAGACGCAGGTGACGGTGAAGGCTTTGTGGATTTGGCTGAACTGCTTTATGGGCAGGCTCTGCTTGCTGAAGGCGCGCAGCTTGAAGATCCTGCGGGCTTCGTTAAACGACTGAACAAGCTGATTCTGGGTCAGACCGAAGCCGGTCGAATCCTGCTGGACTAAACCGCCGGCTAGCGCTTAACCGCGACGAGATTGATCAAAGTCTCTTCGTGGTTGGCGCGCGGACGAATGCGAAAGATGCGCTCGAAAATTCCGAGATCACTGCGGCTCCACCAGAGGAAAGGATAGGAGATGGATTTTTCCTGAATCTCGAATCCTGCACCGCGAATCATCGCGAGAAATTCAGGTGCAGTTCTCTGCACATCCATCGGATGGCGGAATAGCAGACGGATAATCCACGAGTGGATATAGGCCTTGGTGGATTCGGCAAACAGTAATACGCCGCCAGGCTTTAATACCCGATTAAATTCTGCGAGCGCTTCGTGCTGGTGCACGAGGTGGTGGAAAGTTTGATGGCAGAACAGCATGTCTACCGATTGATCTGCCAGCGGTAATGCAGCGCTGTCGCCTTGCTTGAGTTCCACCTTCAATCCTTTATCGGCGATGGTCTTTGTAGAGATCGCCAGCATTTCGGGTTCAACGTCGATGCCAATCAGTTGCTGTGGCGCGAAGCGCTCGTTCAGCAGGGCAAAAGAACGGCCCCAGCCGCAGCCGACGTCAACCACTACTGGATAAGACGCTTTGCGCTCGGGAATCAGGCGTTCAAGATCCTTGATCGCGCGCGTGAGCACATGGGTGGTCCAAGTGGCAGTGCCTAAAAACCAAATGCCAAAACGTGATTCGGCGACATGCTCAATGATTTTGCCGTCTTGGGTTTTCATATTTTGGACAGCGCCCATTCTGTTTTCTCTTAACGTTACTGCGGAGCTTGCATCAGCGTAGAACGCGAATTGCCGTAACAAAATTTTCTTGCCAAAAATCCGCATCCACGGGGGCGACAATCACCTGTCGTCCTCGTGCTGGTGCGTGTACTGCTCGGCCATCGCCGACGTACAAAGCGACGTGCAATCCACCACCAAGTTTGTAGAACAATAAATCGCCCGGTTGTGCATTGGAGAGCGATATTTGTTTGCCGGCGTGAAGTTGCTCGCTGGTTGTGCGCGGGATTTTTATGCCAGCTTGGGCATAGCTGTATTGCACCAGGCCACTACAGTCGAAACCGTCCTGCGTTGTGCCGCCGTAGCGATACGGACGGCCGATTTGCCCCAACGCTTCCATTGCGATGGTGCTGCGTTCGGAGTCATCCAGTGGTTTCAGCGGGCTGCTGACACAGGCGCTGAGCAGCAGTGTGAATAGCAGTGCCCAATGCTGCCAGATCAATCTCACGCGTAATCAGGCCGCAGGCGGTTGAGTGTCGACCATCGAAGGGCGCTGTGAGAATTTCTCGTGCCACACCACCAAGGCTTCATGGTCTTTGCGCCAATCAAGATAAGGCAGGCGGAAGTCGAGATAGCTCAAGGCAACTGCGGTGCTGATTTCTACAATGCTCGGATTATCGATGGAAAGCGCATCGACTTCGAGATTCAGTGTGCTGACGCTACGCAGAATGATTTCTGCCTGACGATCCAGAAATGCGGTGTAAATGATGCTTTCAGGGCGGCGCTTTTCGAACAGCGTTGCCACTGCTGCAGCAGTGATGCCGTCAGCGATTCGCGCACGACGTAGCGCAGCCCAGCGCTTGGTGCCGCGTGGCAAACTTTGCACGCCACTATGTCCACGCGTTTGCAGGTATTCGATGATCAGTTCTGAATCTGGCAGCGCTTCGCCTTTTTCAGTGACAAGTGTCGGAATACGCGATAGCGGATTCGCGGCCAGAAATTCTGGTGGCGGGCTGAACGGATCGGTCAGAATTTCTTCAATGAGATCAGTCAATCCAAGTTCTGCTGCAACCACACGCACTTTGCGCGCAAAGGGTGAGGTCTTACTGCCATAGAGCTTCATTTTCATTTTAGTAGTGCTCCGCTCCGTCGCAAATAAAGAAGGGCCGCAAAGTTTAACCTTTGCGACCCTTTGATGCCTCAAGACTACTTTAGTTGCCGTGCAATTTGTCCAAATATCGCTCTGCGTCCAGTGCCGCCTGACAGCCGGTGCCGGCGCTGGTGATGGCCTGGCGGTAAACGTGATCCATCACGTCGCCCGCAGCAAACACGCCCGGTACGCTGGTCGCCGTAGCATCGCCAGCGGAGCCGGAATGCACGGTGATGTAGCCGCCATTCATCTTCAACTGGCCTTCAAAGATGCTGGTGTTAGGCGAGTGGCCAATGGCGATAAACGCGCCTTTGACTTCGATTTCGCGCGCTTCACCGGTCTTCACGTTCTTCACGCGAATCGAGTTAACGCCTGTAGCGTCGCCCAGCACTTCATCCAAGGTTGAGTCCCAGATGATCTCGACCTTGCCTTCAGCAGCGCGCTTGGCGAGCTTGTCGTGCAGGATCTTCTCGCCTTTGAACTTGTCACGGCGATGAACCACCGTCACCTTCTTGGCGATGTTGGACAGGTACAGCGCTTCTTCAACGGCCGTGTTGCCGCCGCCGATCACAGCGACTTCCTGACCCTTGTAGAAGAAGCCGTCGCAAGTTGCGCAAGCCGATACGCCCTTGCCGCGAAATGCTTCTTCGCTAGGCAGGCCGAGGTACTTGGCGCTGGCGCCGGTGGTGATGATCAGCGCATCGCAGGTGTAGGTGCCTTGGTCGCCAACGAGTGTGAACGGGCGATTCTGCAGATCAACCTTGTGAATGTGGTCATAGACCATCTGCGTTTCAAAACGCTCAGCGTGTTGCTGCATGCGCTGCATCAGTGCAGGGCCCATCAGGCCCTCGACATCGCCTGGCCAGTTGTCGACTTCCGTTGTCGTCATCAGCTGACCGCCGACTTCAATGCCCGTAATCATCGTGGGCTTGAGGTTGGCGCGTGCGGCATAAACCGCTGCGGTGTAACCGGCGGGGCCGGAACCGAGAATAACCAGGCTGTGATGTTGTGTGCTCATGGCAATGCCTTATTGAATTCGTGGGTATAGATATGAATGGGGCCGACTTTCGCCGGCCCCATGTGCTGCCGGTACTTATTTCTTTCTTACAGAGCTGCTGCGTTCTTAGCGAGGTAGCTAGCAACGCCGTCGGCGGTTGGCTTCATGCCTTCGTCGCCTTTCTTCCAGCCAGCTGGGCAAACTTCGCCGTGCTGTTCGGTGAACTGCAGGGCGTCAACCAGACGCAGCAGTTCGTCGACATCGCGGCCCAGTGGCAGGTTGTTGACCTGCTGGTGCTGCACAACGCCGTCCTTGTCGATCAGGAAGGTTGCGCGGAAAGCGACGCCGTCCTGGTGCTCAACGCCGTAGGCGCGAACGATTTCGTGCTGCACGTCAGCCACCATCGGGAAGCCGATTTCGCCGATGCCGCCCTTGGCAACCGGGGTCTGGCGCCATGCGAAGTGGGTGAACTGCGAGTCGATCGACACGCCGATCAGCTGCACGCCGCGCTCTTCAAATGCTTTGCGACGGTGTTCGTGCGCAATGATTTCGGAAGGGCAAACGAAGGTGAAGTCCAGCGGCCAGAAGAACAGGGCGACATGCTTGCCGCGGTAGTCCGACAGCTTGATCTCTTTGAAAGAGCCATCGCCCATAACAGCCTGTGCCTTAAAGTCAGGGGCGGCGCGGTTTACTAAAACGCTCATTGCATGTTCTCCAGATTGGGTGCGTAGAAATTTTGTATCGAGTGTTCCGACAAGCCGGAATTCAGCATTTAGGCTTGATCAGTGGCGAGCAGTGTAGGGATGCCAAATAAATAGATCAAAGCAAATATTTTTATTTGCTAAATAGGCGTTGCCTATGAACCTTTGGCCCCCATACTGAGTCAGATACCAACATCTGAAGCCATATGGGCTTCATGCGATACTTTCAATATCTTAGCTAGAAATCCTTGAAATGAGCGAGAAACAATCCTTTTTGGGTCGCCTGCTGAATTTTGCTTGGCGCTTTGTCGTGGGCGTCTACAAATTTGTCACGGTGATGATCTTTGTTGTGATCGTGGCATTTGTCTGGATGGCGTTCCAAGGCGGCCCGCCGCCCAAGGTCGACAGTAATATCGCCTTGGTTATTGCGCCGACCGGTGAACTGGTCGAACAGCTCGATCGTGATCCCAGCCGTGTTTTCCTTGAAGACATTGCCGGTGACATGCCATCACAGACTTTATTGCGCGATTTGATTGAAGCTTTGGAAGAAGGCGCCAACGATCCGCGTATCAAGCTCGCCGTGCTCAAACTTGATGGGCTGACCTACGCAGGCTTGCCGCAGTTAGAAGAGCTGGGCGAAGCGGTTCACAGATTCCGCGACGCAGGTAAAAAGGTTGTGGCCTATTCATCTTCGTATGAGCAAGAGCACTACTACCTTGCCGCGCAAGCTGATGAAGTGGTGCTGGACCCGATGGGCATGGTCAGTGTCGAAGGCTTCAGCAGCTACAACAATTATTTTAAAGATGCGCTCGACAAGCTCGGTGTGCAGGTCAATGTGTTTCGCGTTGGCGAATACAAATCCGCTGTCGAACCGTTTACGCGCAACGACATGTCGCCTGAATCGCGTGCTGCAAGTCAAAAATGGCTAGGCGATTTGTGGACGGAGTACGGCACTTCTGTTTCGGAAGGTCGTGGTTTGCCTGAAGGCGCAGTGGACAACTACGTCAAAAATTTTGCTACCGAAATTCAGAAGTTCCAAGGCGATGGCGCGGCTTACGCTAAGAATGCTGGTTTGGTCACTCAGATTGAAACGCTGGGACAGTTCCGCAAACGCATCGGCGCTATCGTCGGTTTTGACGATGAGCACGGCAGCTTCCGTCAGATCAATCAGCATGACTATTTGCATGCAATCCATCATGAGCAAAGCAAGCAGGCTGCTGTAAAGCCAGCAAACAAAATTGCGCTTGTCGTAGTGCAGGGCGAGATTGTTGATGGCGAAGGCCAACCAGGCCAAGCCGGCGGCGACACTATTTCTGATCTGCTCGATCAAGCACGGCGTGATGATAATGTCGCAGCTGTAGTGCTTCGTGTGGATTCACCCGGCGGGAGCGTTTGGGCTTCAGAACAAATCCGTCGCGAAGTGCAGGACTTGCGCGCTAGCGGCAAGCCAGTCGTGGCGTCGATGTCCTCCGTCGCAGCGAGCGGTGGTTACTGGGTATCGATGGCGACGAATCAAATCTGGGCGCATGCGAGCACCATCACCGGTTCTATTGGCATTTTTGGTTTGGTGCCTAATCTCAGCAAGCCCCTAGAGAAACTGGGCATTCACACTGATGGCGTTGGCACCACAACGCTGGCGGGCGCGTTCCGTATGGATCGTCCGCTCTCGCCAGAAGTAGGCAGTATTATTCAGTCGCAGATCAATAAGGGTTATCACGACTTTATTTCTGGCGTTGCAGCTGCACGTAAACTGCCGATTGAAAAAGTTGATCAGCTTGCACGTGGCCGCGTTTGGAGCGGTAACGATGCAAAAGAATTGGGCTTGGTCGATGAATTCGGCGGCTTGGAAGATGCCGCCGATGCCGCCGCTAAATTTGCAGGTATTGATACCGAGGATTACGTCATCGAAGAAATGCAGCCAGAGCACAATTTCACCAGTAAGTTGCTGTCGAGCTTCTCGGGCAGCATTCATCTGAGTGCAGTGCCGGGCTTGCCACAGTGGGCGCAGCGTGTGCTTGAGAAAACGGACGTCGCTGCCGATCTGCGTTGGATGAATGATCCACGCGGCATGTACGCTTTCTGCTTCTGCACCCCGAGCGGCACTGCGCGCTAATGCCGCACGTCGAGGTCGATGGCAGCAAGCTGTATTACGAAGAGGCAGGTCAAGGTCCGGCGCTAGTTTTGCTGCACGGCCTTGGTTCTTCTGCTGAGGATTGGGAATATCAGATCCCGGAATTCTCGCGTCACTATCGTGTGATTGCGATGGATTTGCGTGGATTCCATCGCAGCTCACGCGGTACGGGTGCGCTGTCTATCGCGCGCTTCGCAGCTGATGTTAGAAATTTACTGGATCGACTCAACGTTGATCGTTTCTACTTGATTGGCTACTCCATGGGTGGCGCCATCGCTTTGCAGCTTGCGCTGGACCATCCCGGCGCTGTGATCAAGTTGGTGATTTCCAATAGCGTGCCCAGCTTCAGGCCGCGTACCTTGAAACAACATTTCGAAGTTTTTTATCGCCAGATTGTGATGACGCTGCTTGGGCCTGTACGTTTGTCCAAGATTGGCGCGCAGCGTATGTATCCAGGCGAGCATCAGTTGGAGTTGCGCGAAAAGAGTGCGAAGCGCGGCGCGCGTAACGGGCGGAGCTACCTTCAGGCTTTACGAGCGCTAACACGTTGGTCAGTACTGGATCGCTTGCAAGAATTGCGGATGTCGGTGCTCGTGTTGGCAGCTGAGCATGACTACTTCACGCGTGAAGATATGCTGCAATTCGCACATGCCTTGCCCAAAGGCCGTTTCCATCTCTTCCCTGGTACGCATCACGGTTTGCCATTGGAATCACCCAATGCGTTTAACGGAGTTGTGCGTAAATTTCTGGAGAGCCGATGAATAGTCATCCGATTGGCCTCTTTGATTCCGGCGTGGGCGGCATCTCCGTTCTGAGAGAAGTGCAGAAATTACTGCCCCGCGAACAACTGATTTATTACGCCGATAGTGGTTATTGCCCCTACGGTGGAAAACCACGCGAAGAAATCATTGCGC
>JAZKEM010000071.1:0-4363 GCA_040387055.1 Pseudomonadota bacterium
AGGTGACAATGCGTGAGCCTCTCGGCAAGCGGGCTTGGAAGAAATAGCGCAATGGGAAGGGCAGCATGCAATGCAGGCGGAAATGCCGCGTCCATGCTTCTGGCCAGAGCTTTATTCCGCCGGTTACGGATGAGGTGATGTAGTGCTGCTCGTAATGGAAACGATCGGCCGTGCCCTGCGGGTCGGCGCGAAAGTTGTCCAGGATGTGTGGATTTTTCCCGATCGGGAAGCGAAACACCGAGGTTTGTCCCAGACGCTGAAAAGGCTTGGCCCAATTGCGCGCAAGCAGAACGTCATCCGGCGAGCCATAGCTGAAATAGGGATCTAGTGAGTCGACGATGACCGAGTCGAGGTCTACAAACAGCGCGGTGCCCGTTAGGCCGTGTAATTCACGCCCCCACAGAACAACCTTTTTCCACTTGCCGTGAGTACGCTGAGGATGTTCGCAGCCCAGTTCTGGCAGATCAAAGGACTCAACCTCGGGCCGCAGGCCTTCGTGGTTGTCGGTGAGGCAAATCAGGCGAATGGGGCCAGTCGTATGGCGCCGAACCATGGCATACAAACGGTTGACGTATTCAGGGCCATACATCGTTCCCCACTTGACGCAGATTATTTGTTTAGTCGTGTTCATGGAGTCGTGTAGGGGCTGTCAGGTCTTAGTGAAACGGCTCTAAAACTGCCTAAATGAGGGGGGTGACGATCAACAGTGCAGCGTAGCCCTTATAATAATCGCTTCCAGCCGCAGGTTGCGGTTCTTTTACGCATTAACAGGATTTTGTGATGAGCAGCTTTGCCGACCGTGACGGCTTTATTTGGTATGACGGTGAACTCAAGCCTTGGCGCGAGTGCACGACCCATGTCCTCACTTATTCGCTGCATTACGGCGTCGGCTGCTTCGAAGGCGTCCGTGCGTATAAAACGCCACAAGGCACGGCGATTTTCCGTCTGCAGGATCACACCAAACGCTTGTTCAACTCCGCAAAGATTCTCGGCATGAACATGCCGTACTCGCAGGAGCAGATCAACGAAGCGCAATTGGAAGTCTTGCGCGCCAATAAACTGGAATCTGCTTACCTGCGCCCAATGGTGTTCTACGGTGCTGAAGGCATGGGTCTGCGTGCTGATGGCCTCAAGACCCATCTGATCGTTGCTGCCTGGACCTGGGGTTCATACCTCGGCGCTGAAAATATGGAGCGCGGCATCCGCGTGAAGACCAGCTCGTTCACGCGCGGCTTCGCCAACTCCAATATGCATCGCGCTAAAGCCAACGGTCAGTACATCAACTCGATGCTGGCGCTCAACGAAGTGCTGCGCGATGGTTACGATGAAGCGATCACGCTCGATACCAACGGCAATGTTGCCGAAGGCAGCGCCGAAAATATCTTCGTGGTGGCTGACGGCAAGATCAGCACGCCAGATCTCAACGCCTGCCTTGATGGCATTACGCGTCGCACGATCATCCAGCTGGCTGCCGACTTCGGCATTCCTGTTGTGGAACGCCGCATCACGCGTGACGAGGTTTACATCGCAGACGAAGTGTTCTTCACCGGCACCGCCGCAGAAGTGACACCCGTGCGTGAAGTCGACAATCGCACCATCGGCAATGGTGGCCGCGGTCCGATCACTGAAAAGCTGCAGGCGGCTTACCTCAAGCTCGTGAAGGGCGAGAGCGGCACCTACCCAGAGTGGTTGAGCCACACCTGAGTTTGATTGGCGCGCTACACGCGCGTTCAACATGAAAACGCCCGCCTTGAGCGGGCGTTTTCATTTGTGAGCTGGTGGCGAACCGCACTTTCGTAATGGCAGAGCCATTTTTCCCATCTTGGATCGCGTTGATGCCGACGTAAGATCGAGTCAATAAGGGGAGTCCGCCATGGACGGCAAAAACACGATGTGGGACACGCTGATCAAGAATGCTTTGGTGTTCGACGGCAGCGGTGGCCTACCGCTACAACAAGACGTCGCGATTCGCGGCGGCAATATTGTTGCGATGAATTCCAACCTATCTGCTGAAAATGTGAGCCAGGTTATCGATGCCGCAGGCCAATGGTTGATGCCCGGCTTGCTTGATATCCACACGCATTTTGATTTGGAAGTGGAGCTAGAACCGGGTTTGCCTGAAGCCGTGCGTCACGGTACGACAACCGCTGTTGTTTCCAATTGCTCACTCGGTATCGCATACGGCGCGCAACGCAAAGATGGCGCTGATCCCATCGTTGATTGCTTTGCTCGTGTTGAGAATGTGCCCAAACCTGTGCTGCGCAAAGTCGCAGACACGGTGACGTGGAATGACTCCAAGGATTATCTCGATCACTTCAGCAAGATTCCGCTCGGCCCCAATATCGTGCCGATGATTCCGCACTCGATGTTGCGCATTGAAGTGATGGGGCTCAATGAATCAGTGTCGCGCGAGCCGACAGAAGCTGAGATGCAAAAGATGGAGCAGCTAGTTGAGAAGGGCATGCGTGAAGGCTATGTCGGCTTCTCGACCGATGCGCTGCCGTTTCACTATCTGGCGAATCGCCCAAATACGCACAAGCAAATCCCTACGCAGTTCGCGCCTTTTTTCGAGCTCAAGCGCCTCACGCAAATTGTGCGTAATTGGGATCGCGTTTGGCAGGCCACACCGCCGAAAGACGACAAGCTCGCTGTTTTCCGCAACTTCTTGCTGACTTCGGGGCGCTTCTACGGACGCACACTGAAAGTCACTGCGGTGGCTGCGATTGATATCACCACCAACCGCTCACTGCTCAAGCTTGGTTTGATGATGGCGCGGCTGCTGAATTCGAAATTCATTCGTGGTCACTTCCGTCTGCAAGCGCTGTCTGCGCCGTTCAAGATCTGGAGTGATGGCGTGATCACGCCGATTGCTGAAGAGATTCCGGTGCTGCGTCGTCTCAATGAATGTGATCTGGAAGATCGCACCGGACGTCTCGCGATCATGACGTCTCCCGGCTACGCCGCGGAATTCCGCGCCATGTGGCAACACGGTAAGCGCGGCTTTGGCATTGCGCGTCTCAAGCAGTGGTTGGGTTTGTCAGACAACGTGCTGACGCGCGATCTGCATGACATGACCATTGAAAGCTGCCCGGTGCCAGAGTGGAAAGGCGAAACCATGGCGGCCATTCATGAACGTTTGTTGGCTTGGCAGCGCAGCGCGCAGGGTGCACGCAGCGAAATCGAGAAACAAACCTTCGCCAGCTTTGTGCGCGATGTTGATGACTGCGATTTCTTCCTGCATCTACTCCGTACTTTCGATACCGATCTGCGCTGGTGGACAGTGACGGCCAACCGTAATGCTGCGATCACTAAGGCTCTGTTGTTCAATCCACTGCTGCTGCCTGGCTTTAATGACAGCGGCGCGCATCTGACCAATATGGCGTTTTATGACGGCAATCTGCGTACGCTCAAATTCGCACAGGAAGATGGTCTGCAGAAAGTGGCGCAGGCAGTGCACCGCCTGACTCAGGAGCCGGCCCGGTTCTTTGGAATTGATGCGGGCGAGATCCGGATTGGCTCACGTGCCGACTTGGTGCAGGTCGACCCGGTGGCTTTGCAGGCTTATGAACCGGAAGCCTGTGTCGAATACGTCTACCGCGAAGGGTTTGCACACCACCAACTGGTCAACCGGCCCAAAGGTGTCGTGACTCGCACTTTGATCAACGGCAAGCTGGCTTGGGATCAGGGCGCCTACACCCCGGTTTTTGGTCGAGAGACCTTGGGTCGGGTGCTGCTGAACCGCCGACAGGGGATGTCTGAGCAGTCCCTGCCGGTATAAGTTATGACTTGGTTTTGCGCGTTTTAGAGGTTTTTAAGAACGTGAACGAGTGCATTTAGCTACGGAAAGGCGCGTTTTGGGTCGCTTCGCAAGGCCTTAGGCCTGATAATAGAGCCCCGCGTATTGCTCATTCTGGTGCCCTCATGTCTGCCGATCCCTCCGAAACCACGTCTGTTACTCCCGGTTTCCGCGACCTGGCCCTGAGTGAAGCCGTCCAGAAGGCGCTGGATGACGTTGGTTATGAGTCGCCTTCGCCGATTCAGGCGGCGACCATTCCCCACCTTTTGGAAGGTAAGGACGTGCTGGGTCAGGCCCAGACCGGTACCGGCAAAACCGCTGCTTTTGCGCTGCCGATCCTCTCAAACATCAATATTGGCAAGTCTGGCCCGCAAGCGCTGGTTCTGGCACCAACGCGCGAACTGGCGATTCAGGTCGCCGAGGCGTTCCAGAAGTACGCCACACATATCAAGGGTTTCCACGTGCTGCCGATTTACGGCGGCCAGTCATACGAACCACAGCTCAAAGCGCTGAAGCGCGGCGTGCATGTTGTCGTCGGCACCCCTGGCCGCATCATGGATCACATGA
>JAZKEM010000072.1:0-5771 GCA_040387055.1 Pseudomonadota bacterium
CTGTGAGTGCACCTGCGCTGCTTTGCGCCACGTTGGAAGTGGCGCTGAATCGCTATCTCTCGCTGGAGCCTGAAGTACTGGCCGAATGCGGCGCACTCTCTGGTCGTAGCATCGCGCTGCGTGCGCTCGGCATGGGCTGGACTTTCCATATCGAATTTCATGCTGCCGGCGTGCGTGTGCTGTCGGATATCGAAACCGAAGCAGACGTCACGGTCAGCGGTCAGCCAACAACGCTGCTGCGCCTCGCATGGAAAACCGCTGGTGGCGCTGGCGGCATTCCCGCAGGCATTGATGTAGATGGCGATGCCGAACTGCTGGTGCGCTTCAACAAGCTGCTCGCAAAAGTGGGTTTTGATCCAGAAGAACTGCTGGCCAAATTCTTCGGCGGTAGTGCGGCGCATCGTATTCATCAAGGTCTGCAAAAATTCATGGGCTGGGGCCGTAACACCGCCAGCACGCTGAGTTTGGATACTGCCGAATATCTGCGCGAAGAAACGCGCGATCTCGCACGTGGCAGTGACGCTGCAGAGTGGATGGACAACGTCGATCTTCTGCGTGAACGCGTCGATCGTTTTGAAGCACGCATCGATAAGCTGGAGCAGGGTGCATGAGCGCAGATTCAAAGCTCTCGATTGGTCGCATGCGCCGCGTCTGGCAGATTCACCGCGTCGTTCGTAAATACGGCTTGATGGAATTCTTCGGCCGCGAACCGGGCAAACATGATCGCCCGCGTGGCGAGCGTTTGCGTTTGGCGCTGACGGAACTCGGTCCGGTATTCGTCAAACTTGGCCAGGCCTTATCAACGCGTCCGGATGTTATTCCTGCTGATCTCGCGAGCGAATTGGCCAAGCTGCAAGATCAAGTGCCGCCGTTCCCCGGCGAAGAAGCACGCGCGATTATTGAACAATCGCTGGGCAAGCCAATCAGCGAAATGTTTGAAGAGTTTGAGACGGTGCCGATGGCATCGGCCTCCGTTGCCCAAGTTCATGCTGCACGCTTAAAGCCGCAAGGCCCTAACGATCCCGGCCTTGCTGTCGTCGTCAAAGTGCTGCGTCCCGGTATTGAGCATGTGATCCGTAGCGACATGCAGTTGCTGCACACGCTCGCAGACCTTGCTGAAAAATTCTCTGAAGACGCACGCCGTATTCGTCCGCGCGCGATTGTTGCTGAGTACGAAAAAGTCATCTTCGACGAACTCGATCTGATGCGCGAAGGCGCTAACGCTTCGCTGTTGCGTCGCAACTGGCTCGGCTCAGAGCTGATCTACCATCCAGTCGTGCTGTGGGATTACACCCGCCCGAACGTGATGGTGATGGAGCGCATCTACGGCATTTCGATTCGCGAACTCGATCGCCTGCGTGCGATGGGTGTCGATTTCAAAGTGCTGGCCGAACGCGGCGTTGAAATCTTCTTCAAGCAAACCTTCCGCGATAATTTCTTCCACGCGGACATGCATCCCGGCAACATTTTTGTTGATGCAACGGATGTGAAGAAGCCTAGTTATCTGGCTGTCGACTTCGGCATTGTTGGCATGCTCACGCCGAGTGATCAGCGTTATCTTGCAGAAAACTTCCTCGCGTTCTTCAACCGCGACTATCGCCGCGTTGCAGAACTGCACGTCGAGAGCGAGTGGTTGCCAGAAGGCACACGCGTTGAAGAATTTGAAGCGGCGATCCGCACCATCTGCGAGCCGATCTTCCAGCGTCCGCTGAAAGATATTTCTTTCGGCTTCTTCCTGCTGCGCTTGTTCCAAGTCGCGCGCCGCTTCAATTACCAAGTGCAGCCACAGTTAGTGTTGCTGCAGAAAACGCTGCTCAATATCGAAGGCCTTGGTCGTCAGCTTTACGACGAGCTTGATTTGTGGAAAACCGCCAAGCCCATCATGGAAGAGTGGATGCGTAATCGCCTCGGTCCTGCTGCGATGCTTGAAAAAGCACGTGCCGGATTCCCTGCGCTCGCGGACACATTGCCGCAACTTGCTCATCACGCGCTGCGACAGATCGAGAAAGGCAATGGCTTGGGCGGTGGCGCCAGCAATCGCCGCATGTTGCTCGATCTGCAAGAAGAAGTGCGCCGTGCTAATCGCCGCAGCATTTATGCAGTCGCTGGTGGCGCCTGCGTGATCAGTGCGACGCTGATGTTTGGGCTCGATGGTTATCGGCCAGTACTCGCAGCGGGTATTCCGCTGTGGTCGTGGTTCTTTGGTTTAGTGGGTGTGGGTTTTTGGATGAGGGCGTTTCGCAATCGCGACTGATCGTGACTGACCGCGCTTGATCGCGACTCCCTCTGCAAGAGCGACGATCAGAAACGCATAGACGTTTCATCGCCGCATGATGCGTCAAACCATAACAAGGGGGAGTCAGCATGCCGTTCACAGGTTTAGAACTGTTTTACATGGCCATTGGCCTACTCAGTGTCGCGCTCATTTATGTCTGCAATGCGCACTTGTATCGCAGCGATGGCGTCCGTGTTGGCAGCACTGGCTTGGAAGCGTTTTATTACGTCATCGCGCTCGCAGCCTTGCTGATTGGCTGGTATTTCAACTTCGCCTATTTCCGCGAGTACGCTGCAGAAATCGGCTGGTGGCATTGGACCACGCTGCTGTTTGTGAATCCGGCTTCCGCCTCAGGCGGTCAAGACCTGATCATCGCGAATCTGATTCTGTTCCCGATGTGGACCATCATTGAAGGTCGCCGCAGCGGCCTGCGCCATTCCTGGATGTATTTCGTGATGAGCCTGCTGACCAGCTATGCCTTTGGTATTGCGCTGTTTCTGGCCATGCACGATCGCCAATTGCGCTGGAATAAGGCAAATTCAGGTGCAATTTCATAGAGCTATTGTTGGGCTCGTCTGACTGGAGTAAGAGTTATGAGAACGGTTTTGCAAAACTCTAATCCACAGTTTGTACGATGAGGCCGCCATGAGCGCAGACGCAAATAACGCAGCCGCCGGACCCGCAAAAGCGGGGGCGTCGCGCGTGGGTCGTCCGCCGAGTGTGACGGTGCAGGCGATTGTTGCCGCAGCGCTGGAAATCGGTCTGGAAAAAGTCACGCTCAAGCAGATCGCTGACCAGCTCGGCGTGGCGCAGGCCACGCTGTATCGCCACGTGAATAATCGCGATGAGTTGCTGCGACTCGCGGCCTTCCAACTCACTTTGCAACGCCAGCTTCCCACTGCAGCTAACGCGCATTGGTCTGATCTTGCTGTGCGCTATGCCGAGAGTTTGTATGCCGCGTTTGTCTCTGAGCCGCAGCTGATCAATCAGCTGCTGAAAGGCGAACTCGGTCCGCATGCAGAAGTGGATGTGCTTGAGCCATTCCTCAGCGCAATTTGCCAGCACGGATTCAGTGAGCTGGAAGGCGTTCAGCTATTCCACTCCATCGGCATGATTAGCATCGGCGCTGCTGCTGGTGCGATCGGACTTAAAGCTAGCAAAGCTGCAGGCAAGCCGTGGAATGAATCCATGCGTCGCACGCTTGCAGAGCGTGATGAAGCGGAGTTGGTGCAGATCCGCCGCGTATTACCCGCAACACTGAATATTGATCCGATTCCCTGGCTGCCCTCGCTGTACGCATTGCTCACCGGCATAGCGGCAGCGCGCGGTGAACAACTGCCTGTGCGAACTGCGCACGTGAAAGTGTTGAGCAGTCGCGCTGCAGGTTAAGTCGCGCTTTAAGTGAAGGAGACGCACATGAGCACAGCATCCGCAGTTGCCGGTCGTGTCGAGATCAATGGACTGGTCTTCAATCCGTATTCAAAAGATTTCATTCGCGATCCTGATCCAGCGTGGCAAACGCTGATGCGCGATTACCCCATCGCGTGGCATAAAGATTTGCAGATGTGGCTAGTCAACACACACGAGCTTTGCGACAAAGTGCTGAAGGACAATCGCTTCACGCCCAACTTCCGTGCTTGGGAATTTGCGCCTCCATCGAAGGCGGAAGCCGATAAAAACGATTTTGATCTGTCTTTCGAAAAAGGCTTTTTTGCTGTCACCAACCGAGAGCATCTGCGTCTGCGCAAGTTGACGATGCCCGCATTCGCACGGCCGGTGATGATGAAGATCGACGCCAAGATTCACGATCTCGTTGAAGGCTGCTTTAACGATATTGGTAGCCCTGCAGAGTTTGATGTTTACGAGGCGCTTGCCAGCAAGATTCCTGTGCGCTCAATTGCGCGCATGGTGGGCGTGCCGACGGACAAGGAGGAGTTCTTCCACGATTTTGCCGTTAACATCATCAAGGCGACGCGTATCAATTTGTCGGCCAAAGAACGCGAAGCGTCTGTGCAGGGAACGCTGCCGGGCTTTGCGTATTTCAAAGGCCTGATTCATGAACGCCGCGCACGTGAAAATCCGGGAGATGATTTTCTTGGCAGCCTTGTCGGTGCCAGCGATAACGGCGAGAAGCTCGACGATCACGAAATTCTTTCCGTATTGTTTGCACTGATCACCGCAGGCTCCGATACCGCGACGGATCTGCACACCTTCTTGATTCACGGCCTGCTGAGCAATCCAGATCAATTTGAATTGCTCAAGCAAAAACCTGAGTTGATGGAAAACGCCTTGATCGAACTGTTGCGCTACGGTTCATTCGGCAAAATGCCGTTCTTCCGTTTTGCTACAGACGACACAGAGTTTGAAGGTCAGTTCATCAAGAAAGGCCAAGCCATCGGCGTCAACATCAGCGCTGCTTGGCATGACCCTGTGAAATGGCCAGAACCCACCAAGCTCGACATCACGCGTCGCATGGACGGCAATCTCGTGTTTGGTGCAGGCGCACATTTCTGCATTGGCACCTATCTGGTGCGCGTGCAGGGCATGTTGATGCTCAAAGAATTTATCAGTCGATTCCCGAATGCCGAATTGGTTAACGGCACCGGCGATATCGATTACGAATACACCCACCACAACGCGCGACGCATCAACAAGCTGCGCGTGAAGACCAACGTTAAGGCGGCTCATTAAACGTTGAAGTGGGACAGCTTCGCTTAGCGAGCTTCGGCTCGCGGCGGGGCCGAAAGCCTGCCATGGATGGCGGGCCGTAGGCTTTAATTACCTAGATAGGGAAAGTAGAACAATGCAAAAGTGGATTTGTGTGATCTGTGGCTACATTTACGACGAGTCAGTAGGTATTCCCGGTTCCGGCATCGCTGCAGGTACCACCTTTGCGGACCTGCCAGAAGAATGGACCTGTCCAGAGTGCGGTTCTCCTAAGGAGTCCTTTGAGGTTTACACGGATTAGGCGGCATTAGGCTAAATATTTAACCAGTTTGGACGAGGCACCCAGCCGCCCCTGCTTTACCATGGGGTGCTGCCTTTATTGGGCCCGGTTTGCTGTGCAACAGATCAGGGCTGCGCATATAGCGCGAAGGTAGCTGGCAGTATTGCCAGAGTGAGGTCTATAGGACTCGCTCAAAAAAGGTCCGATTTGAGACCAAAACAAATGAACGTCGATGTCGTGAGGAGATCGCAATGAAGTTGAAGCTTGTTCTAGCGTCTTGTCTTTTTGTTGGTGGCGTCGCATCGCTGCCTTTGTCAGTTCTGGCCAAAGCGCCCGCAGATAAAATTGCTGAACTCGGCGGTCCCAAGTACACCTGCATCGGTGCAGAAAAAGCAGGCACCGCATCGGGCGTGGCGGAATACACCGGCAAGTGGCTGGAATCCTGGCCGGGCATGAAGGGCAAGTCTGGATTTGAACCCGGCCCTTACGCTGACGAAAAGCCAATCCTCAAGATCACCTCGGCCAATGCTGCGCAGTACGCTGCCAAGC
>JAZKEM010000073.1:0-12740 GCA_040387055.1 Pseudomonadota bacterium
CTTCGCCTGAATGGTCACTCAACTATTTGCGCGATCCGGATTTCAGCCTTGCCAATGTGACTAACCGAGTAGATGCACTCAAAGGTGGCTCGCTTGGCGTCATGGCGTACGTGAATAGTCAGTTCGATCCGAGCGTGTCGTGGAAGGACGCGGAGTGGCTTGCAGGAGAGTGGGGTGGTCCTTTTGTGATCAAGGGTCTGTCACGACCCGATGACGCTAAAGCAGCTAAAGGTATCGGTGCCACAGCGCTGATGATTTCTAACCATGGCGGTCGCCAACTCGACTGTTCGCCTGCTGCGATTGACTGCCTCGCGCCGATACGCGATGCCGTCGGCGGCGATTTGGAGCTAATCGTCGACGGCGGAATCCGCCGTGGCTCGGATATTTTGAAGGCCGTGGCCTTGGGAGCTAACGCTTGTTCCATCGGCAGGCCCTATCTCTATGGGCTGGCGGCAGGTGGTGAGAAAGGCGTCACGCATGCGCTGTCGCTACTGAAAGCTGAACTGCTTCGAGACATGGCGCTGCTGGGTTGCAATGAATTGAAGCAGGTCGATCACACGCGTGTGCAGTTCAGAAAGAGCAACTAAAGCGTAATTGAGAAGAACATGCCGCAAGCCAAGAAAAAAATTGCTCTAAAAAATAGAGTAAAAAAAGTGGTGACCCCGCAAGCCCAGGTCCGTGCGGTGCGAACCGCAGCGGCCGCTGCTGATGTTCGTGGCGCGCTGCTTAAAGCCTCGTTAGAGGTGCTGGCTGAGGAGGGCTTGGAGGCTGCAACCGTCAAGCGAATTGCTGCAGCGGCTGGCGTTAATCATGGCTTGGTTCATTATTATTTCGGCAGCAAGGAAGCCATGTTGCTGGAGGCTTTCAACACCGATCAGCGGCGTGAGGTTGATCGCCTGCGTGAGAGATTCGGGACTTCATCTAGCGAAAAGCCTTTAACCGAGTTTTGGGCGCTGATGAGTAAGGTCCTTAAAGATCCCAAACGCGTAAAAATTTCCGCGCAGCTCACTGCATTGAGCATGTACAACCCTGAACTTACAGGGGACATCAATCAGTCGAATCAGAAACTGAGTTCCGAACTTGGCAATGTTCTCAGCGCCCAACTTGGCCGTGCGCCAAGGCCCAGTGACGCCATTGCCGCACGCCTGCTGATGGGTGGGCTGATTACGCTCAGCCTATGGGCGCTTCGTGAAAATCCAAAGGAGCTTGATGAGGCATTCGATATGCTGACTCGAATGGTTTCGGGAGAACTTCATCGCTAATTTCTGGCGTCAATCGCGAGCGGATCAAAAGTGATATCCGCTCATCGTTTCGACATCTCGGCGGAGAACGATCCGACAGTGTTCTCGCGGATATTGGATCTGTTCAGCACGCGTAATCTACTGCCCAGACTGGCATGCGCCCGTCTGCACGACAGCGAAGTATTATCCATCGAATTAGAGATTGACACGCTGAGTGAGAGCGAGTGCTGTTATCTCGGCAAAAAATTTGAAGCTATCCCCACGGTGATTAGCGTGAGGCTGACAAAGTCCGCTGATTAGCGATATAGCGCGTCATTTCGAAAGGCGGGGGGCTCTCGCCTTGCCTGATGCGGGAAGCAAGGCCGTGATGAGTTGGCGAATGGTGGCCATTTTTAAACTGCGCTGAACATCAATTCCGGCTAGTGCTCGTTGTTCGGCGTCCGCTAACAGTGCGGTAAAAGCAGTGGCCAGTGTATCTAGCTCCGCATTTCGCAGACTCTGCGCACCTGGTATTAAGGCGATGCATTGACGAACGAAATCGAATCGTACTTTCTGGTTGATCTCGATCTCTTTACGCAGCACAGGATCATGACGTGCCATCAACATGATCTCGAGAACGACTCCGTGCACGGGGTCGTTCGCCAGTTGACCAATGTGATGGAGAATTTTATCCATGATCTTCAGAAAGTTACTGGGATCGCCAAATTGCTTGTAGAACTCGCCACTCTCTAGCTGCGCGTTGGCGCGACGTACCGTTGCATGAAGAATCGCTTCTTTGCTTTTGAAGTGGACGTAAATTGACCCCACGCTCATGCCGCAGGCCGCTGCGACATGTTGGGTGGATGTATTCGCCAGACCATGCTTGCGGATGCTCGCGAGCAAGCCGTCAATGATCTGTCCCCGGCGGGCATCCATATGTGCGCCGTCTCTTTTTGGCATTTTGATCTCAATATTTATTTGCTTTTTTCATGGTCGAGGATTATAAATAAAAAAACAAGCGCTCATTTTTTATTTGTTTCACCGGGAAGTGAAGTTATGAATGCCAGACGCGTATCGTTATTTGAGCGCTATTTGATCGGCGTACTGCTCGTGAGTATTGCTTGTTGTGCTCAGGCTCAGGAGCCTGCGAGCAGTGCGTCGACGCAAGACGCGCCTGCGCCGGCTGCGGCAGCTCCAGCGGACACTTCGTACGATGATCTGTTGGACGCAATCTCGGACGGCACGCCGACATCTACGGCAGAGCCTCAAGCGGAGGCGGCGCAAGTTGATACAGCCACGCCTCCCGACGCCACGGTGCCGCCAGAAAACTCGAATGCATCGAGCGCTCCGGAGCTTTACGACACCATCCCCTTGCCAGTTGAAAAACCGCAGGCTCCAGCTTCGGAACCGGCCAGACGCAATCAGATCGAAGAGATCATCGTCACCGCGACCAAGCGTGAAGAATCGGCACGCGATATTCCAGTCACCATCAACGCCCTCAGCGGCGATGATCTGGAGAAGATGGGCGCACGCAATCTGAACGACTTCATCACGCAGGTGCCCGGCATCTCCTTGCAGGACAGCAGCGCTGGCGAAGCGGGTGGACGCAGCATCTCGGTGCGTGGCGTCGGTCCTGGCAATGCCAGTGCTGGTGCTGGCAATTCCGGTAACCAGACGGTCGGCCAGTTCATCGGCGATATTCCACTCACCGATCCTTACTCAAACTTCATTACGCCAGATCTGGATCCATACGATCTGAAGAACGTTGAAATCCTGAAGGGACCACAAGGAACTACCTTCGGCGCATCGGCGCTAAACGGTGCGATCCGTTATGTGCCGCAGGAACCCAAGCTGGATCAGTGGAGTGCCCGTAGCTTCGGCGAGTATCTGAGCGTCAACGAGGGCGATGCGAAATTCAGCTACGGCGGCGTCGTCAATGTGCCGATTGGCGAAACGCTGGCGCTGCGAGTGGTTGGCGTGCAGCAGCACGCGCCAGGCGTCTACGACAACATCCAACTGAACAAGCCTGATGCCGACAGCCGTGATAAATGGAGCGGCCGTGGACAGCTGCGTTGGATGCCGCTGGATAAATTGAGCGTGAATCTGCTTTACCAGAAGCAAAGCACGCAGCAGCATGCAGCGCTCTCCGCCGACAATGCCGATGGTCAACTGCAGAACAGTAAGCAGGCCGGCCCCAGCAACATCAAGAGTGGCTTCGATCTGGCTAGCGTCGATGCGCGATATGAGTTCGACGATATTGGCACGCTGGTTTTCCAGAACTCCTATCAGCACAAGCACGCGATCCTCGACGTCGATGCGGGATCAACCGGTGCGCAAAACACCGAGTCGCTACGTGCCTACGCCAATACCAAGACTAGAGGCTATACCTACGAATTGCGACTGGTATCGCCAGGCGATGGTGATTGGAACTGGATCGTCGGCGCTTTCAAGATGAAGTACGTCGCTGATGCCCGCGCTGAAGCTTATATCGCCGGCACCTCCGGCTTGCCGACCTTGCCGGTCCTGATCAGTCCGCGCGGTCTTGTGATTGCAACCACATCAATCCAACCACAGGCGACGGAGACGTCGCTCTATGGCGAGGTCTCGAGGAACCTTGGTGAACGCTGGCAATTGACGCTGGGCGCGCGACGTTACCAAACCGCGTTCTCCGGCGAGCGCAACATTACGACAGTCGTGGTGCCGAACACCGCGCAGATTAATCAAAGCCAAAGCGGCTTCAATCCCAAGGTTTCGCTGACCTATCGACCGACGGACGATGTGATGACGTATGCCACCATCGCCCGTGGCTTCCAGTTCGGCGGAGCCAACGCACCACCAACGCTATCGTTGCCAGCGAACAATCCAGTCACTGGACGACCAGTGCCGGTGGAGTTCGCCTCCAGCGATTTGTGGAGCCGTGAAATCGGCATTCGCACGACCTGGCTTGAAAAGACCTTGCAGGCTGACGTGACGGTGTTCGATCTTGATTGGAGCAACGCACAGTTTGGTCAAGCGTCGGGTGGAGCGATTCCAAGTCTCTATATCGACAACGTTGGTAAGGTGCGCAGCCAAGGCGTCGAAGGGTCGGTGGTTTATCTGACACCGATTGAAAATCTGCAGCTGAGTGTTGCCGGGTCTTACACGCGTGCGCGTACGGCGACCGACTACGATCCGGGTGATGGCAATATCGTGCCGGCCGGTACCGAGATGCCAGCGACGCCGAAGATACAGACTTCGACGATGCTCGCGTACAGCCCGATGATTGGGCCGTGGGCGACCTACGCGGCGTTGAGTCACGTCTACTGGAGCTCCGCGTTCAACAACATCAATCACGGCGCCAGCATCTACAACTTCCAGACTTATAACTTCAACATGTCGCTGACCCGGCCTGATTGGTTGGGTGCACCGTCGGTCGCGCTCACTGTCAGCAACCTCACCGACAAGCGCGCGATCATGAGCTACAACGATGGTGGCTCGCTCGCAGGTGGTCCAGCTTGGATCTACAACCGCCCACGTGCGATCAGCATTCGCATGAGCATGGATTTCCAGTGACCTCAATCTCCATGATGGAAAACACGGCGAAGATGATTGATGTTCTTGGCGGCAGCCTGCGCTATCGATGGTTGCCTGCGCAAAGTGGTCCGGTGCTGGTCTTCGAGAACGGTTGGGGCGCTTCGCTGGAACAATGGGCCTGGGTCGAGAAAGAACTGGCTGGACGCGCAAGCCTTCTGTTCTACAGTCACGCTGGCATCGGTGGCAGCACGCTGTCGCGTCCGCAAACGCCGGCTGGCATCAGTGCGCAGTTTGTGGCGATGCTTGATGGGCTTGGTATTCATGATCCTGTCGTGCTCGTGGGGCATTCTTTTGGCGGGCTCATCAGCGCGCTGCACGCAGCGCAAATTCCTGATCGAATCGCTGCCTTGGTGCAGATCGACAACACGCAGGAAGTTGACGATGCGCAGCTAGACAAGCCGCTGGCGTTGGTGAAGTGGATCGGCGGATTCGCCATCCTCTGCGCGCGCCTCGGCCTTCGCGATCCTGTGTTTAGCGGACTCTCGGAAATGCTGCCGTCCGAAGAAGGGGCGCGCATGCAGAAGCTTTCCTTCAGCGCACCTGCTTCATTGCGTGCGGCTCTTGCAGAGCTGGCGCTGTTGCACGATATTCGCGCTGCGATCGCAGCATCATCGGGCGCTCAACCGCGACTCGTGATTAGTGCAGATTGTTTCGATCAACCGGAGGGAGTGGTGGGGCGCATGCTCTCCATGCCAGACGCGGTGATGACCAAGCGATTGCAGCATATCCAGAGCCTGCATCGTGCACAGATTCGCCAGCCCAACGCTCGCTGGATGACGCTGCCGCACTCGCACGGAAATCTTGTCTTCACCGCTGCCGGAGCTGCCGATACTGCTCGCGAAGTTTTCAAATTCGCAGTAGCGCTGAACGCCTCCCGTCCAGAACTGCTGGCGTCGTGAGCGACAGCGCAGCAGCGCCGCTTAAGCGCGGCTTGTTGACCGCCTTCATCCTGCCGACGCTCATTCTGGGCGTCATGCATGGTCCGGAAGGACAGATACAGGCCATCTACGCAAAGCATGCCGGTCTGGCATTGACTGCACTCGCGGCTGCGACCCTGCTCAGCAAGATATTTGATGCGGTGACCTATCCGCTGATTGGTTATTTATCCGATCGAACGTACGCACGTCGCGGCTCGCGAAAAAGTTGGGTGATCGCTGGCGCAATCGTTTCGTCAATTGGCATCTGGGGCCTGTTTCGTCCACCTCAGACTCAGATTGTTGATGCCATCTACTTCGGAATCTGGATGTCGGTGACCTATCTGGGCTGGAAGCTGATGGAGATTCCATTGCAAGCCTGGAGTTACAGCCTGTCGACAGACTATGTACAGCGCACTCGAGTACAAGCGTGGCGGGCGTTGGCGCAGATGGGCGGGCAACTGCTGTTCTTCATCATTCCATTTCTGGCGATGAAGCTAGGATATTCGGATAGTACTGAGCTCGATTTCAGATCACTCGGTCTGTCCGCAATCATCTGCGTGATCGCGTTACCCTTGGTGACATTGATCGCAGTGAGTTACGTGTCTAGTGGTGAGGGCGTGGCGCCTGTCGCTCAAAAGCGATTTGGATTCAGCGAGGCATTGCGCGCGATCAAGCAGAACAAACCACTGTTGCGACTGCTGGCTGCTTTTCTGCCGGTAAATCTGCTCGCCGGTATGACGGGTGGCGTCTCTTATTTGTACATCGATACTTATTTGCAGCTGGGTAAACAACTGCCAGCAATCATGCTGATTGCACTGCTCGCGAGTCTGATTGGTATTCCTTTCTGGAGCGCGATGGCGACACGCTTTGAACGTCATCGCGTTTGGGCGGTGTCATTGATCACGGGTGCGATGGCCTGTATCGCATTCGCTTTTGTATCGCCAAGCGCGATGGCGCTGCCTTTGGCTTTCTTGTTGTATCCGATCATTATGTTCACCTTGGTCGGTGCTGTGATCGTCTACACGATGTCGGCGGACATCGTCGACTATGGTTTGTTGATCACGGGCGAAGATAACGCTGGGCTCTATGGCGCCATCTTCGCTTTCTTGCAGAAATCACTGCTGGGAATTTCAGCGGCAATAGCCTTGGCAATTGCTGGCACTTTCGGATTCGATGCCACAGCGGCGTCTCAATCAGACGCTGCTGTGTTCGGTATTAAGCTCACTGCTGCCTTGCTTCCTGCGCTCGGCTTGATTGGGGCTGCAGCGATCATTTGGAACTACCCATTGAATCGCGCTCGAGTCGCGGAAATACAAACCCAACTCAATGACGCGAAGGCCCACTGATTAAATAGTGAGCCTTCGCGCTTTTAAGGCTAAGGCATAAACAGCGTTGCCGGATGTTCCAGCATCGTCTTGATCGCTTGAATGAATTCAGCGGCGTCATAACCATCGACGATGCGATGATCGAAGGACGACGATAGATTCATCATCTGACGCGCAACCACTGCGCCGTCACGAATCATCGGACGCAGAACCATTTTGTTGACGCCGATGATGGCGACTTCTGGTGCGTTGATGACAGGCGTAGAGGCGATGCCGCCCATCGCGCCGAGACTGGTGATGGTGATCGTTGAGCCGCTGAGTTCTTCGCGCTTCGCTTTGCCGCCGCGAGCAGCCTCAGCAAGACGGCGAATTTCATTGCCGCAGCCCCACAGGTCCAGCGTCTGTGCATTGTGAACGACGGGCACCACCAAGCCTTGTGGCGTTTGCGCAGCAATGCCGACATGCAATGCCGAGTGGCGATAGAGAACGCCGGCTTCGTCGTCGTAGTTGGAATTCACTTGAGGGAATTTCGGCGTCAGCTTGATCAGCGCCTGCATCAAGAAGGGCAGTATCGTCAGCTTGCCACGAGTCTTGCCATGCAGCGTGTTCAAGTGCTGACGAAGTGCTTCGAGCTCGGTGACATCAACTTCTTCAACATAGGCGAAATGCGGAATACGCTGCTTGGAACGCTGCATCGCCTCTGCGATCTTGCGACGCATGCCGATGATGCGAACGGCTTCAACCGTATCTGTAGCCTGTGGTTTGGCGACAGCAGCAGATGCGGTACTGCGCGGAGCCGCAGCTGAAGCCTGCACGTCTTCACGCATGACACGGCCACGTGGGCCGCTACCATTTACGCAGCTGAGATCCACCTTCAGTTCTCTGGCGAGCTTGCGCACTGCCGGTGAGGTCTGAGTTTTTAGATTCTGCGTGTCTTCAGCAACTACAGGCAATGCTGGCAGCGCTGTTTGAACGGACGCAGCTTCGGGTGCTGCTGCAGTCTGCACAGGAGCAGGAGCAGCCGTGGGTGCAGATGCAGAGGACTGTTCTACGGCGGCATCTGTTTCGATCACCACCAGCACAGCGCCGACTGCAATCATGTCTCCGGGCTTGCCGCGCAATTCCAACACGCGACCACTGACAGGCGAGGGGATTTCGACGGCAGCTTTTTCCGTCAGCATGTCGACTAGCGGCTGATCATCTTTGATGACATCGCCGATCTCTACGCGCCAGGTTGCGATCTCGGATTCGGCAATGCCTTCACCAACGTCTGGCAGTTTGAATAGATATTGTCCCATCGCCTTAATCCTCCATCACAAGCTTGAGGGCATACGCAACGCGATGCGGCCCGGGGAAATATTTCCATTCGAGAGAATGCGGATAAGGCGTGTCCCAACCCGTGACGCGACGGATCGGTGCTTCCAGATGATAGAAACAGTTTTCTTGCACCAACTGTCCGAGTTCAGCACCAAAGCCGGAAGTGCGACTGGCTTCATGCGCAATAACGCAGCGGCCGGTTTTCTTTACCGATTCAACAATCGTTTCGAGATCGATAGGGAATAGCGTGCGCAGATCGATAACTTCTGCGTCGACACCTGATTCGATAGCTGCAGCAAGGCAGACATGCACCATCGTGCCGTAGGTCAGCACGGTCACCGCTTTGCCGGGGCGAACGATGGCAGCTTTGCCAAGCTCAATGCGGTAATAGTCTTCGGGTACTTCACCGGCCGGGTGATTGGCCCACGACACTAAAGGCTTGTCGTGGTGACCATCAAACGGGCCGTTGTACAAACGCTTGGGTTCCAGAAAAACCACAGGATCATTGTCTTCAATCGCAGCGATCAACAATCCCTTGGCGTCGTAAGGATTCGATGGCATGACGGTTTTGAGACCGGAGACATGCGTGAACAACGCCTCAGGACTCTGACTATGGGTCTGTCCACCATGGATGCCACCACCGCAGGGGGAGCGCACCGTGATGGGTGCCGTGTATCCGCCGCCTGATCGATAACGCAGGCGCGAGGCTTCAGAAACGAGTTGATCGAAAGCCGGAAGAATGTAGTCAGCGAATTGAATCTCGACTACCGGACGCAAACCATAAGCGCCCATGCCAACAGCGGCTGCAACGATGCCGCCTTCGGCAATCGGGGTGTCGAATACGCGAGTGAGCCCGTGCTTGGCCTGCAAGCCAGCAGTGCAGCGGAATACGCCGCCGAAGTAACCAACGTCTTCGCCAAAGACCAGCACGTTGGAATCACGCGCCAGCATTACGTCCATTGCAGAGTTGATGGCCTGCACCATGCTCATGCTACTCATGCGCCGACACTCCGCAGTTCATCAAGTTGGCTCTGCAAGTGAGCAGGCATTTTTTCAAACACATCTTCAAACATGCTCTGCACATCCTCCTCTGAGTTATGCAAGGTGCCGTAGCTCTCGGCTTCTTTAAGCGCTGCGCGTACTTCTTCTTCGAGTTCTGCGGTCAGTGCTTTGTGTTGTGCCTCGGACCATTCGCCGAGTTTCACAAGATGCTTGTTTAAGCGTTCAATCGGATCGCCCAGTGGCCATGCCGCAGCTTCGCTTTCGGGGCGATACTTGGAAGGATCGTCACTCGTTGAATGAGGCGCTGCGCGGTAGGTATAAAGCTCAATCAACGTAGCGCCAAGGTTATTGCGCGCGCGTTCTGCGGCCCATTTCGTCGCAGCATAAACAGCAAGAAAATCGTTTCCGTCGACACGCAGGCCGGGCAGGCCATAGCCCAAGGCGCGTGCGGCAAAGGTGGTTTCATCACCGCCAGCAAAACCTTGATACGACGAGATTGCCCACTGGTTGTTGACGACGTTGAGAATGACCGGCGCGTGATAAACCGAGGCGAAGGTCAGTGCATAGTGAAAGTCGCCTTCGGCGGTGGTGCCATCGCCCACCCAGCTTGCTGCGATGCGCGTATCTTTTTTGTAGGCGGAGGCCATCGCCCAGCCCACCGCTTGTGGAAACTGTGTGCCAAGGTTGCCTGAGATCGAGAAGAAGCCGTGTTCTGGCACCGAGTACATGATTGGCAGCTGGCGTCCCTTAAGACGATCGCGTGAGTTGTTGAACAACTGGCAAATCATTTCGACCAGTGGAAAGCCACGGGCGACCAGCAGGCCCTGCTGGCGATAGCTAGGGAAAAGCATGTCCTGGGTATCAAGAGCAAAAGCCTGTGCAACGGCAATCGCCTCTTCGCCTGTGCTCTTAATATAGAAAGACGTCTTGCCCTGGCGCTGAAGACGCATCATACGGTCATCAAAAATGCGAGTCAGCAGCATGTCGCGCAAACCCTTGCGCAAAACTTCAGGCGACAGTTGAGGATCCCAATCGCCTACGGCGGTGCCGTTGTCATCCAGTACTCGGATCAATTGAAATGGCAGGTCTCTCAGCGTGCTTTCAGCGGCGCTGGTATCAGGCCTTGCCACTGAACCTGCCGGAGGGATGACGAGATCACTGAAATCCGGCACATCGCCAGGACGTGACTTCGGCTCTGGAATGTACAAATTCAGAGCGGCTTGTGGCGCTGCAATCGTTGCGGGGCGGTTCATACAATGACTTTCTTCGTAAGGTTTTTGCCGCTGCTCTCAAGCGCAATCCGTTTAAGCGCGAGTGCATCTGCAATCTGATGAGGGGGTTTTTTGGTTGCTTCAGATTCTTTGAAGATTTCAAGAAGCGTCTGTTCGATCTGGGCAACACGTTCCCAGACTTCTTGCTCATTTTCGGTGTGCAGATATTCGGCAGCCGCGCAGATGATGCCACCAGCGTTGATGACGTAATCCGGTGCGTAGAGGATGTGGCGGCTGCGTAACAGCTCGCCATCTTCTGGTGTGGCCAACTGATTGTTGGCACCACCAGCGACGATGGGCGCACGAATTCTTGGAATGCTCCGTGCGTTTAGGATGCCGCCCAGTGCGCAGGGCGAAATAACATCAACGTTCTGAAACAAGATTTCATCAGGCGCTACAACTTTGGCGCCGTACTGTTGCTTCGCCATTTCGCAGGCGGCTTCATTAATATCGGCGACGACCAGTTTTGCGCCGTCTGCATGCAGGCGTTCGCACAGATGGCGTCCGACGCTACCGAGACCTTGTACGGCGACGCGAAGTCCGTTGACGTTGCGTGTGCCGAGACGTGCCTGAATGGCGGCGAGAATGCCGCAATAGACGCCATAGGCGGTTTTAGGTGAAGGATCGCCACCTGCGGCCTGACCGCGGCTAGGCAATCCGCTGACATAAGAGGTGCTGCGAGCGACGCAGCTCATATCGGCAACTGAAACGCCGACATCTTCTGCAGTGATGTAGCGACCATGGAGTTGTTCGACAACGCGGCCAAAGGCTTCGAACTGTGCTTCGCTGACGGCTTGGCCCGGTGTGCGAATAATCACCGCTTTACCACCACCGAGGGGCAGGCCGGCGACGGCGTTCTTGTAGCTCATGCCGCGAGACAGGCGCAGAACATCTTGCAGGGCGGCCTCATCGTTATCGTAGAACCAGGCGCGACAGCCGCCGAGCGCGGGTCCAAGTTGGGTGGAGTGAATCGCTAAAATCCCGCGCAAGCCACTGGCTGCGTCAGAGAAATAGGTCACGCTTTCATGAGCGTCAAAGCTGCGGCTATCGAACATGTTTTCCTCCAATGCCCATTGTGGAAGGGCTTTGGAACATTTTATTGACTAAATAGTGGAAAAATATTCTTAAGTTGATCTATATGGCGAAATAATGGATAGTAAATTCCGTAAATGATCAGCTTGTAGGAATTATGTTTCCAAAGATAGATGCTCTGGATGTGCGGATTCTCGACATCTTGCAGACAGACGTTACGACGCCAATTGCCGAAATTGCTGAAAAAGTTGCCTCATCAAAGACAGTGGTATGGCGGCGCATTCAGCGACTCACCGACAAGGGCGTGATCCGTGCGCGCGTTGCTGTACTGGATCACCGCAAAGTCGGTTTAGGAGTGATGGTGTTCGCGTACGTGAAAATGTCGCGCCACGATCGCGATGTGTTGCCAAAGTTTATTGAAGCAGTGAGTGCGTATCCACAGGTGATTGAATGTCACACGCTGATGGGACACGTCGATTTTCTGATGAAGATTTTGGTGTCCGGAATCGAGGAGTACGAACACTTCGTCTGGCAGAAACTCTCGAAGATTGATGGTGTACAGGAAATCAATTCGATGATTTCAATGAGCCAGATGGTCAACACGACCCGCATGTCGCTGCGTCCTAGTCAGGAGCAGGTTGAAGACGATAGTTAGTGATTGCTGTTGCTCGCAGGGGATGCTGATCCTGTTATTCAGTGTTAAGGGGAAACACCTAATTTTTTAGAAAACCGCAACGCGAAAGTAATATTCCGACACAATTTTCCCTAGCGAGTTTTGCATCTTCTGCTTCCCGCACTGAAAGGTAGTCCAATGTTATTTTCCCGTGAGTCACTCTCGGTACAAACGCACGCTCAAGGTCATGAGCAGATGGCAAATAGCTACGGTTCTTTTGTTGTTACTGATTCCGTGCAATTGCCGATCGTTCAGACCTACAAAATCCCAGCGGCGAATACGCCCATTGCTGGATTGCTGACGCGGCGTGAAATAGAAATTCTAGAGCTACTCGGAACGGGCCTATCCGTTAAAGGCGCGGCGCGAGAGTTGGATATTTCTCCAGGCACAGTCAAATGGCATGTGAAAAA
>JAZKEM010000074.1:0-3991 GCA_040387055.1 Pseudomonadota bacterium
CGAAGCCGGCAAGATGTTGTCGCAAGCCGCGTTTGCTTATCGCGGCGGCAACATCACCGAGCCCCGCGTGTTTGGCATGGGCGGTATCCTGATCAAACATCCTCAAGGCACCTTGTTGTTCGACACGGGTTTTGGCAAAGATGTTGATGCGCACTTCAAAACGATTCCTGCTTTGATGCAGGCAACATCCAAGTATGAGAAAGAGCCCAGCGTAGCCGCACAATTGCATGCGGCAGGGATTGAGCCTTCTACACTCAAGGCAGTGATTCTTACGCACTCACATTGGGATCATGTGAGCGGACTTGCTGATCTGCCCGGCGTGCCAGTCTGGGTCAACGATCAAGAAATGAGCTTTATCAAGTACGGTGACGATGCCACTGCTTTGATTCGCAGCTTTGGCAAACTCAACTATCGCGTCTACAACTTTCCGAGCGGGCCTTACCTCGGCTTTAAAAAGAGCTATGACGTTTTCGATGACGGCAGCGTTGTGTTGGTGCCAGCGTCGGGCCACACGCCGGGTTCGATCATTGCATTCATCACGGTGCCAGGCGGCAAGCGTTACGCACTGATTGGCGATTTGGTTTGGCAGAACGAAGGCGTTGAGATCCCCGCTGAGAAACCATGGATCTCGCGCAAGCTGGTCGATTGGGATGAGGCACGCACGCGCGATCTCATCGTGCACATGCATCAGTTGCAGGCGGCGATGCCGGAACTCGTGATTGTTCCTGCGCATGATCGACGCACCTGGGATGCGCTGCCTAAGCTGGGTAGTTAAGGCGAGATCGGAACGGCCGGTAATCCATAAAACCGTCTCTCTGGAAATTTCCATTTCCAGAGAAAATCTCCTCATACTTCAGCCCCTACTGGCGTGGTACTACGCTTTGTAAAGTGTGCTGTCAGTGGCGCAAATGACAGGCTTAAAAATTGCGGCCTGTTCAATCGTTGTTGAGGAGAATGGAATGTACGATTACATGATCGTTGGTGGTGGTTCAGCAGGTTGTGTACTCGCCAATCGCTTGAGCGCCAGCGGTCAGCACAAAGTTTGTTTGATCGAAGCCGGTCCTGCAGACACGAGCCCATTCATCAAGATTCCCTCAGGCGTCATTCCGCTTCTGCGTGGCAAGAGCCACAACTGGCATTTCTGGACTGCACCAGAACCACACATGGGCAAGCGCCGCATGTTTTGGCCGCGCGGCAAAACACTCGGCGGCAGTTCATCCATCAACGCACAGGTTTATATCCGTGGCCATGCTTGGGACTACGACCACTGGGCGAGTCTGGGTAACAAGGGCTGGAGCTACGCGGATGTGTTGCCGTACTTCAAGAAGTCGCAGGACTGCGAATTCGGCGCAGATCAATACAACGGACAGGGCGGCGAATTAAGCGTTTCTGCGCTGCGTTTCACCAACCCGCTAAGCCATGCGTTTCTCGCTGCTGCGAAGCAAGCGGGTTACCCCACAACGCCAGACTTCAACGGCGCGCAGCAGGAAGGTTTCAACTTCTATCGCGTATTCCAGAAGGATGGCGAACGTTGCAGCAATGCACGTGCGTTTTTGCGTCCAGCAGAATCCCGCTCGAATCTTACCGTGATCACCAGTGCGCAAGTGACGCGCGTATTGTTTGAAGGCAAGCGTGCTGTGGGTGTGCGTTACTCCTGCGGCGGCAAGCTGCACGATGTGCGCGCTACGCGCGAAGTGATTCTGAGTGGCGGCGCAATTAATTCGCCGCAGTTATTACTACTCTCTGGCGTTGGCCCCGCAGATGAAATCCGTCGTCACGGTATTGAGTCGGTGCATGAGTTGCCGGGCGTTGGTAAAAATTTACAGGATCACTTGGATGTAGTGGTGTCTGCGCGTGAGAAAACACGTTTCTCTGTTTCGCTGAATCCGATGTCGCTGTGGTCGAGCATCAAGGCGGTATTCCAATATATTTTTGGTCGCCGTGGCTTGCTCACCAGCAACGTGGCTGAGTCAGGCGGTTTCATGAAGAGCGATCCAAGTGAGCCGGCGCCGGATTTTCAGATTCACTTCGCACCACTGGCGTATTCGCATCACGCGCTCAATCTGATTCCGGTTTTTAAGTACGCTTACACCATCATGTTCTGCAATCTACGCCCGCGCAGCATTGGTGAACTGACGCTGGAAAAATCAGACCCACTCGCGCCGCCACGTATTCAAGCCAACTATCTGGCAGATGAAGACGACATGCGACGTATGGTGATCTGCATCAAGAAAGGCCGCGAGATCATGGCGCAGCCCGCATTTGCGCCGCATCGTGGTGAAGAACTGCAGCCGGGCCCGGATGTGCAGACCGATGAGCAGATCAAAGCATGGGTACGTGAGAACGCTGAAACGGTTTATCACCCCATCGGCACCTGCAAGATGGGCGTCGACGAGATGGCGGTGGTCGACCCAGAGCTGCGCGTGCGTGGCGTGCAGGGTTTGCGCGTGGTGGACGCCTCCATCATGCCGACGCTGATTGGCGGCAACACCAATGCGCCAACGACAATGATTGCCGAGAAGGCTGCGGACATGATTCTGACCGCGGCGTAAGTCGCGGTTTCGCCTAGTTTTCTTGCCCTAGGTGGGGCCATGCTGTCGTAGGGGATCAAAATCCCCGACAATACGCACATGCAAATTGGCCCCTATCTCATCGACCCGCCCGTGGTGCTTGCACCCATGGCGGGCGTTACAGACCTTCCGTTTCGCCAGCTCTGCAAAAAGCTGAGCGCGGGTCTGTGCGTGTCCGAGATGACGATTTCTGATGCCACGCTGTGGCACACCGAAAAGTCGCGACTGCGTCGTGATCATGCCGGTGAGGCCGAACCGGTCAGTGTGCAAATCGCAGGCTACGACCCGCAGATGATGGCCGACGCTGCGCGCTTCAATGTTGATCATGGTGCGCAGATCATCGACATCAACATGGGTTGCCCGGCTAAAAAAGTCTGCAAGGTCGATTCCGGCTCCGCGTTGATGAAAGACGAAAAACTCGTCGGAGAAATTTGCGCTGCTGTTGCTAAAGCTGTGAATGTTCCAGTGACGCTGAAGATCCGCACTGGCTGGGCGCGTGAACATAAAAATGGTTTGGTGATTGCGCGTATCGCAGAAGACAGTGGGATTGCGGCACTCGCTGTGCATGGCCGTACGCGACAAGATCTTTACGAAGGCGACGCCGAGTACGACACCATCGCTGCGATCAAACAGGCGCTGAGCATTCCAGTGCTGGCGAATGGCGATATCTCAACGCCAGAGCGTGCACGGTACGTACTCGACTACACCAAGGCCGATGCGGTGATGATTGGTCGCGCGGCACAAGGCCGCCCGTGGATTTTCCGCGAGATCGCACACTATCTCGCGACCGGCGAAAAACTTGCTGCGCCTTCACGTTTTGAAGTGAGTCGCTGGTTGCTGGAACATCTCGACGATCTTTATTCCTTCTACGGCGAAGGCCGCGGCTTACGTGTCGCGCGTAAGCACATTCAGTGGTATTGCCAGGATGAAGAAGGGCGCGAGCAATTCTGGTCTGCGATTAATCGTGTGACGGATGCGGCTGAGCAACGTGCCAAGGTGGCTGCGTTCTTTGATGGGGATATTGGCTACGCCACGGCTGCGTGATCTGTAGGGTGCGCTGCGCGCACCATCTCGTAAACGTGCAATGAATGTAGGGTGGGTAGAGCGAAGCGAAACCCACCGTCTTTTTTGCGCCTCTTGGCTACTGCCTGTTTATCTTTGAGCTGGCGTATTTCGCGCTCTGGCGCGAGTTACTTTTCTTTGCGTGCCCAAAGAAAATGTAACCAAAAGAAAGGGCACCCTAGCGACTGCGCCGGAACAAAAAGCGTTCCGGTTCCCTGTGCTTCTCGCACTGATCGGGGTGCGTGACAGGCCATCCATGGCCTGGCACGCACGCTCGGCTCCTGCCTCGCCCGCGCTATTCGCGCGGCAATAACCGATCAGTGCTGCGATGCTCGGCTTGTCACAAGGGAACCCGGTAA
>JAZKEM010000075.1:0-2569 GCA_040387055.1 Pseudomonadota bacterium
CTTGTACACGCGGTGACCGAAGCCCATCAGGCGAACGCCGGAGTTCTTGTCCTTGACCTTGGCCATGAACGAGGCAACGTTGTCCTTGGTGCCGATCTCTTCGAGCATGTGCAGCACGGCTTCGTTAGCGCCACCGTGTGCAGGACCCCAAAGTGCCGCGATGCCCGAGGCCACTGCAGCGTAAGGGTTGGTGCCGGTCGAACCCGCCATACGGACGGTCGAGGTCGAAGCATTTTGTTCGTGATCAGCGTGGAGGATGAACAGCACATCCAGCGCCTTAGCGATAACAGGGTCAATCTTGTACGGTTCAGCTGGCACAGCAAACATCATGTGCAACAGGTTTGAGCTGTAGTCCATGTGATTCTGCGGATACATGAACGGCTGGCCGTAGTACTTCTTGTAGGCAGCAGCAGCAATCGTCGGGATCTTGGCGATCATGCGATGCGCAAAGATCTCGCGGTGACGCGGATCTTTGTTGTTGGTGGTGTCGTGATAGAACGCCGACATCGAACCGACGATGCCGGTCAGCATGGCCATCGGGTGCGCGTCGTAATGGAAGCCGTTGAAGAAGCTCTTCAGGCCTTCATTAATCATCGTGTGCTTGCGAATGCTGGAGTCAAACTTCGCCAGCTGGTCTGCATTCGGGAGTTCGCCGTTCAGAATCAGATAAGCAACTTCGATGAAAGTGCAGTGCTCAGCCAGCTCGCTGACTGGGTAGCCGCGATACAGCAGGATGCCGTTGTCGCCATCGATGTACGTAATCGCGCTCTTGGTCGAGCAGGTCGACGTGAAGCCCGGGTCGTAGGTAAAGACTTCCTGTTTGTCATAAACCTTGCCGACATCCAAGCCGACAGGACCCAGCGTGCCTTTGATGGCCGGCAGGTCAATCTTCTCGCCCGTATTGTTATTAACGAGACTGTAGTTCGCGTCACTCATGCTGCTCTCCATCTCAAAAACTAAACTGGGTAATGCGCCGGATAGGGCAGGCGGGCTGCGCCACTATCCACTGCTGCACGAGCGACCGCCGGTGCGACGATATCGCGCAAACGGGGGTCGATCGGCTTGGGAATGATGTAATCAGGACCGAAGGATAACGAGTTTTTACGGTAGGCCGCTAGCACTTCTTGCGGTACTGGCTGTTTCGCTAGCTCAGCAATGGCTTTAACAGCGGCCACTTTCATCGCGCTATTGATCGTTCGCGCACGCACGTCCAACGCCCCGCGGAAAATAAACGGGAAGCAGAGAACGTTGTTCACCTGATTCGGGTAGTCGCTACGACCGGTCGCCATGATCAGATCCTTACGCACGGACCATGCCGCTTCCGGCAAAATCTCTGGCACAGGATTCGATAAAGCGAAGATCAGCGGATTTTCCGCCATCAGCATCAACCATTCCGGCTTCATCAAGCCAGGGCCGGACACGCCGATGAACACGTCGGCACCCGCCAGCGCACCCGCCAGCGAACGACGCTCGGCTGAAGCTGCGGAAGCAAATTCGAGCTTTTCTTTATTGAGTTTGGAGAAATCGTCACGGTCGCGATGAATCACGCCTTTGCGATCAACCAGCAACATGTTCTCGCGACGCGCGCCTAAATCCACCGCAAGGCGCATTGAGGCGATACCTGCCGCGCCAGCGCCAAGGCAAACAATGCGAACTTCTTCGATCTTTTTGCCGACCAGTTCCAAGGCATTGATCAGGCCTGCGCAAAGCACAATCGCCGTGCCGTGCTGATCATCGTGGAACACTGGGATATCAAGGCGCTTAATCAGCTCGTCTTCAATCTCAAAGCAAGACGGCGCAGCGATGTCTTCTAAATTGATGCCACCAAACGTCGGCGCGATACGCGTCACGGTGTCGATGACATCTTTGGGTTCGGTCGCATTGATTTCGATATCGAACACATCGATATCCGCAAATTTCTTGAACAGAACGGCCTTGCCTTCCATCACTGGCTTGCTGGCAAGGGCGCCGCAGTCGCCAAGTCCCAGAACGGCAGTGCCGTTGGAAATCACCGCAACGAGGTTGCCTTTGGCGGTGTAGCGATAAGCGTCTTCAGGATTGGCCTGAATCGCCAGCACCGGCTCGGCAACGCCAGGCGTGTAGGCCAGTGAGAGTTCTTCGGGCGTCGAAAAGCCCTTGGTGATTTCAATACCGAGTTTTCCTGGACGTGGAAACTCGTGATAGTCCAGTGCGGCCTTTTTAAGGTCTTCGTTCATGGTTCTTCGCGCAAGGAACGACAAGACAAGTGTCCTGTCTCCTGAAATAGAAAGGCCGCCCGGAGGCGGCCTTGCACAAATGCAAACCGCAACAGCTTATTAAGCAGCGGTAGCGCTCTTGGTGGTGTAGCGCTTGTTGAACTTGTCCACGCGACCGCCGACGTCAGCAACTTTCTGCTTGCCGGTGTAGAAGGGGTGGCACTGAGCGCAAACGTCCAAGAACAAAGGCTTGGTCGTGGTGGAACGCGTGGTGAACGCGTGACCGCAGCTGCACTTAACAGCAACGTCTGCGTAGCCGGGGTGAATTTCGGGTTTCATTGCTAAAGTCCAGGCGAAACAATAAAGGGCGCGCA
>JAZKEM010000076.1:0-6017 GCA_040387055.1 Pseudomonadota bacterium
GGAGGCGTGCAGAACGTTAGGAATGACCTGATCCACAAACCTAAGTAGTTCTGTACTGCTTGAGTGGGCCCATAGCGGCCCACTCTGTTTTTGTGGGACCCGCTGTGCCGATTAGGCAGTGCTTTGTGTATCCTCTCTATAGCGCCACAAACATCAGCCCGATGTCATGGGCGATCAGATCGATATGACCGATACCGCTGCCAACTTAGAGATTTTGACTTTGTCCGATGCGCTGGACTGCGCAACTGCGGGCGATGCGGGTCAGCGTTCACCGCTTTCAACTCAGCCATTTATTTTGCTGGATACAAGCGGATCCATTGATGAAATGCAGACGCAGCAATTAATTGCATGGATAGAAGAACGCGCCTGTCCGGTGATTGGTCTTGCGAGTGAGGGCGATGAATGGGCCGTCATCCGCGCTTGCGATGCTCGCGTTGCTAATGTGGCTGAGGCCGCACCCTTAATTACGAATATTCAACAAAGCCCGATCGCGGCGACAGTGTTGGTGCAGCTGTTGCGGCTCAATGCACGCTTGCCACTGTTGGATGCTTTGGTGGCCGAGTCTTTGGCGTATTCAACGCTACAGGCCGGGCCAGAATTTAAAAAATGGTTGGATGCCAATCGCGCAGCTGCACCTGCGGCGCATAGCGATAGTGGCGATGCGGTGTTGGTGTCGCGTGACGGCGATGTACTGTCACTGGAACTCAACCGCGCTTCCAATCGCAATGGCATGACGGTTGAGATGCGCGATGCCTTGGTCGAAGCGCTGCAACTGGTGGTGGCTGATGACAGCATCACGCAGGTGCAGATCAGTGGTCGCGGAAAATGTTTTTCAACCGGCGGCGATCTCACGGAATTTGGCAGTGCGCCTGATCCGGCGACGGCCCATGTCGTACGCAGTCTCGCATTGCCGGGGCGTCTGCTCTCGCAATGCGCTGTGCGCGTGACGGTTAATGTGCATGGAGCGTGCATCGGCTCTGGCATCGAGTTCCCTGCATTCGCAAGTCGCATGGTTGCGACTGAAGATGCTTATTTTCAGTTGCCGGAATTGAAGTTTGGCTTGATTCCCGGCGCTGGTGGCACGGTGAGTATTGCGCGTCGCATTGGTCGTCAACGTGCGGGCTGGTTGATGCTCTCCGGCAAACGTATCGATGCGCAAAAAGCGCTGGCTTGGAATTTGGTGGACGAAGTCACCGCGTGAATTTTCTCGCGCATTTGTGGCTGGCTGAAAAAACGAAGACTTCATTCGCCGGTGCAATACTCGGCGATATCGCCCGTGGCGCGGATTTATCGGCGTATCCAGATGAGATAGAGCGGGGCATTCGTCTGCATCGCAAGATCGACGCGGCGACCGATCGTCATCCACTCAGCGTTGCGGCACGCGAGCGCTTTGGGCAAGGACGTCGGCGATATGCCGGCATCGTGATGGATTTGGTTTGCGATCACATCTTGGCGAGCGACTGGAGCCGTTACAGCGACGAAGCACTGCCAGATTTCTGCCTGCGCGCATCAAACGATATTGAACAAGCCGGGCCATGGTTCATCCATGCCGGTGGCCGCGCGATTGAGGCGCAGGGATTTTCGAAGTTATTGATCTCTTATGCCGGGCCTGCAGGCATTGAGTATGCGATCGGCCGCACGGCGAATCGGATGCGTGATTCGCAGCCATTGATTGAGGCGGCTAAAGGATGGGAGCGGGTGGCGGAAGAATTCCGGCCTTCGCTACCTGAATTGCTCAATGCGCTGCGCGGCACTCACCCTACGGATTAAATGCTGTCTTCCTGCACCACGCGCCGCGCAGCGATGAAGTGCTTATCCCAGACCTTGTTGAGTTCAGTCATTACAACACTGCGCTTGTCGGGAGAAGCATGGATCGCAAAACCATCCCCTGCGTAGACTGCGACATGCAGGCGATTCTTTTTCCAGCTGTAGAACAGCAGATCGCCCGGTTGTAGCGACTGGCTGTTCACGGGTTCGCCGATGCTGGCTAGATCTTGGGTGGTGCGGGGCAATTCAATGCCGGCGCTTTCGAATAGTTGCTGAATCAGGCTTGAGCAATCCACGGCGTCTGCTTCGTTTGCGCCGAAGACATAGCGCGTGCCGAGCATGGCGTGGCCTTTAAGCAGGACCAGTTCGCGGATGATGCTCTCGCCGACGTTAGTCGAGGCGACGAGTGCAAGTGGGGCTTGGGCGGTGGACGCAACGGCCGCGATTTTTGTCGTCGCTGCATTACGCCAGTCGGCTAGTTGCTCGCTGAATTGTGTGGGGGCTGCAATGACCGCGCTGGAAGCAAGCAGCATGGGGGCGCAGAAAATTCGGACGAGGGCGGCGGCGTAAGTCATCGGATTACTGCGTCGGCTGTTGCTGAGGACGATTGAATGCTCACGCAAGAGCTACGGCACGAGCGGCCCGGTACGACAGCCGTCAGATTTGCGCCGACGAGCCAAAACGAACGACCTCTCAGCGGTCTACAGCTACCGCTAACCTGCTACCCACAGGGGCTGGATAATTTTTTGCGCAATTCGGCCGATAGGGATGGCCAGTTTTTGGGTGCGGGGGGATTTTGGGCTGCTTTCTTAAGGGGGCGGCCCGGCCATCCATGGTCGGTCGTTCAGCATCGCGGCGAGCAGTGCTCTTCTCTTGTTGGGGAGTTTATGTAGCCATCCATGGCGCGACGGGGTGCCTATTTATTGACTTAACGGCCTGGCCATCCTTGGCCAGGCGTTCGGCGTCGCAGCGAGCAGTGCTCGCTAAGCGCGACGCCTCACCTCACCACATCGGACGAAGCGTCCGGCCCCCTCTGGCTTAAAATGCGTGAGTCAGGCTCACCAAGTGTGGGCATTTCCTATTTCAATCGTTACCGCTCGGGATATCACCATGTCGAATCACAACGCCGATCGCACAAGCATCGCGCAGATTTTTTCTGGCCTCACTAATGATGAGCAAGAAGTTCTGGATAACGCAGATCGTTTTGCTCAGGCCGAGATGTATCCGCTCGCCCAGAAGATGGACGATGAAGAATGGTGGCCGAAAGATATCTTCCCGAAGATCGGTGCAACCGGCTACTTCGGCATCACCGCGCCAGAGCAGTACGGCGGCGCAGGCATGGACGTCTTCACCAGCGGTTTGATCCTGCAGGCCTTCGGCCGCTGGAACCACGCGCTGGCGCTGTCGTGGGTTGCGCACGAGAACCTCTGCCTCCACAACATTCTGCGTAACGCCAACGAAGACCAGAAGAAGAAATATCTGCCAGGTCTATGCTCGGGCAAGTTGATTGGCGCGCTCGGTTTGACCGAGCCGGGTGCTGGTTCTGACGCGCTGGGTTCTATGCGCACGACGGCACGTCTTGAAGGCGGCCACTACATCCTTAACGGCACCAAGATCTACATCACCAATGGCCCTGTTGCCGACGTGCTGCTGGTTTACGCAAAGACCGATAAAGAGAAAGGCGCGCAGGGCATCTCGGCCTTCATCGTCGAAAAAGATTTCCCTGGCTTCAAGGTTGCGCAGAAGCTGATCAAGATGGGCTTCCGTGGTTCGCAGACCGCTGAGCTGGTATTTGAAGACTGCAAGGTTCCAGTTGAAAACCTCGTTGGCGAAGTCGATCGCGGCGTGAAAGTGGTGATGAGCGGCCTCGATCTCGAACGCTCGATGATCTCGCCGATCTGCCTCGGTATCGCCGAGCGCGCATTGCAGCTCGCGATTGATTACGCCAAGCAGCGCAAGCAGTTCAATCGCCCGATTGCTGACTTCCAGATGGTGCAGTCGATGATCGCCGAGATGTATGTGTGGGTTGAAGCGATGCGCCTCTACACCTACCAGACGCTGCGCGCAGCCAACTCGATCAGCGAAGACGAAGGCGGCCGTGGTGACATTCACAAGATCACCGCAGCAGGCGTGATGTTCGTCGCCGAGACGATGAACAAAGTGCTCAACCACGGCGTGCAGGTACATGGTGGTACGGGCTACATCTGGGAATCTGAAATCAACCGTCTGTATCGCTCGATCAAATTGCTTGAGATCGGCGCAGGCACGACGGAAGTTCGCAAGATGATTATTGCGGGCGAGTTGCTGCGTAAGTAGTTTTGGATTTGCTCCCTCTCCCCGCAAGCGGGGAGAGGGGACACTTTAATTTAGAGATAAAAGTTAATGACCACCGACACCGTCCAACTCAACGACCCCGAATTCCTCTGGAACACAGAAACGGTTTACCGCTCTGATTTGTTCAAGGGCAAGGTCGCGTTGGTATCCGGTGGTGGCAGCGGCATTGGTCGTGCGTCGGCGCTGTTGTTCGCACGCCTTGGCGCAACCGTTGTGATCTGTGGCCGCACGCTGGAGAAGCTGGAGAAGGTTGTCGCGTTTGCACAAAGCAAAGGCGCCAACATGACGGCGATGACAGTGAACGTACGCGAGCCAGAAGCAGTCGATGCGCTCTACAAGCAGATCCACGAAAAGTTTGGCCGTCTCGATTACGTCGTCAACAATGCGGGCGGTCAGTTTCCGCAGAACGCGATTGATTACGCGCCCAAGGGTTGGATGGCGGTGATCAACAACAACCTCAACGGCACCTGGTTCATGATGCAGCGCGCTGCGCAGTACTGGCGCGATCAGAAAACACCAGGCTCCATCGTCAATATCGTGGTGGTGATTGAACGCGGCATGCCGGGCGTTGCGCATACGGTTGCAGCACGTGCAGGCATCATCGGCGCGTCGCGCACCGTCGCAGTGGAGTGGGCGCCGCTGGGCGTGCGCGTGAATTGCGTTGCTCCTGGCCTCACCGCAACGGAAGGTCTGGATGTGTATCCGCCAGAGGCAGTCAAAGAATTCCCCTTGGCTAATCCGCTCAAGCGTCCGGGCACGCCGATGGAAATTGCTGAGTCTGTGATTTATCTCAGTGCATCTTCTGGCAGCTTCATCACCGGTGAAGTGCTGACGGTGGATGGTGGCGGCAAGCTCTGGGGCGAGCTGTGGACGGCTGGCCGTCCTGACTACTACGCGCTGCCGACGAAATAAGTCTTCATTCGGCGATCTGCGTCGCAAAACTAGTCCATAGATCGTATTGCTGATTGTTCGGCACTGACATACGCTGAATCCGTACTGCGTCGGTCAGGCCGGATTGGCACAGGCGTTGCAACATCTATACGGTCAAGTGCAGGAGTCGAGATCGTCATGAAAACCATCGCAACACTTTTATTGCTTGCGTTATCGGTGCCGGCTTTTGCCGATGCTGAATTCCAAAAAGTTTATGGCTGTATGCGCAGCAATGTGCCGGAAACCATCCGCGCACAAGAAATCGAATTCAACTCGACGGATCGCACCGGCGCCTCGCGCGTGTTGCGTGGCAAGCTCACTGCGCAGCGCGACAACGGGTTGGCTCGCATCTCCATTCGTATCACCGCGCCGGCCAATGTCGCTGGCGCCGCCTATTTGGTGCGTGAACGTGTTGGCAGCCCAGAAGACGATATGTTTGTGTTTCTGCCGGGTGTTGGTCGCGTGCGCCACATCACCGGCGCATTTGCGAATGGCTCCTTGCTCGGTACCGACTTTAGCTACACCGACGCTAAGCTGATTCAAAACACCTTCACCGGTTCCGACGGCAAGCTCGAAGCCGCAAGCGAAATTGATCAGCGCCCTGTGCACGTGCTGACACTCACGCCAACCAAGAAGTTGAAGAACCCCAGCTATACGCTGGTTCGCATGTGGCTGGATCAGAAAACCTGTGTACCGCTCAAAGCAGATTTCTATCAAGGCACCACGCTGCGTAAACAACTTACCGCTTCGGCTGGCGCGCTCACGCAGTCGGGCAAGTTCTGGTACCTGTCTCAGTTTGAGATGAGCGATCTCAGAGAAGGCACCAAGACGCAGATGAAGTTCGGCAATGTCGAAGGTGACGTGAAAGCAACGAAGGCTATGTTTGATCCGAATGGGTTTTACAAAGGCAATTGAGATTTATTAGTTCAATAAAAACGCCGCTCTCATCACTGAGAGCGGCGTTTTTATTTGGGTCTTAACGTAGG
>JAZKEM010000076.1:6027-23583 GCA_040387055.1 Pseudomonadota bacterium
CCATGGCGCACGTTGATAAGACGGTGGGTTTCGCTACGCTCTACCCACCCTACAAAATCAAAGCAGCTTGTACTGACTCGTCGGTGCCACATCAATCTTGCTCATGTCGATGAAGCGAAACACGCTATCCATCATCGCCTTGAGATTGGCTTGGAACTTCGTTTCATCGCCCACCGCATCAAAGAACGTATACGGATCGTTCAATGCAGCGATCGGGAAACCTTCTTCGACCACCGCATCCAATGGCGGCGCATTCGGCGTTAATGGACGAATGACAGCGTTTTGGATGTATTCAAAGTTGGACTGAGTTTCAACCGCGACCTTGGTGTGCGAGTTGTGCCACACATCCAGCCACTCGGCATACGGCTGCGCCAGAGGTTTGCGAATCAGCGCAATCTGAGCAAAGCCTTCGGTGCGTTCGCCAAGCTTGGCGGGATGCTTGTGATTACGCAGCGGCTGCGATTCGGTCACCAGATACGCAGAAAAGCGCGCCGTGTTGGCGGCAATTGCTGCGTCGATAGGTGCGCGCAAATGCGCAACTGCACTATCCATCCAAACTTGCACGATGGCTTCCAGTGGTGGATTGCTATTCGTTTGCTTCAGGCCTTCGCCAGCGGCAACGACAGAATCCGCCACATTCACCTGCAAGCTACGCACCGATGGAATGGTGCGTAGTTGCGAAGTGAGATACACGCGCAGGTTTTTTCCAAAGGCATCGATATCAACCTTGGGATCGCGCTCAACTAGATAGATAACTTTTTCCATGGTCGCCGTGCATGCCTTACGGCATGTACGAGCCGCCATTTGCATCAAGCGCAGCGCCGGTCACGGCACTGGCGTAATCCGAAACGAGGAACAACGCAGCGCGTGCGCATTCGTCATCGGTTGGGATGCGGCCCAATGGGATAGTCGAAGAAATCTTGGCTTTGAGCGTTTCCAAAGGCACGCCGGTTTCCTGTGCCTGCCATACAAAGTAGCCTTCAACCGGCGCGCCCCACATCCAGCCCATGTGAATGCTGTTAACGCGGATGTTGTCCTTGCCGACTTCTTTGGCCAGATACTTGGCCGAGTTGGCGAGCGCGGACTTCGACGCGGCATAACCCGCTTCGCCGAGCGGAGGAGGCGTGCGTGCGGCCATGGTGTTGATCATGACGATGGCGCCGCCGCCCTGAGACTTCATCTGTGGCAACACAGACTGCGTCAGCTTGAGCGTGCCGATCAGGTTGGTGTTCATGACAGCAGCCCAGGCATCGAGATTAGCGTTGGAGACGTAATCCATATCACCGTGAATGAAGGCGCTGTTCACGAGCGCATCAATGCGGCCGAACTGTTTGATCGCTGCGGCAACGAGTGCTTCGCACTGTGCGCGGTCGGTGATGTCGGTGACGACCTTGAGTACTTTGCAGTTCGGGTTGATGGCTTTGACGCGCGCTTCTGCGTCGTCCAGTTTTTCTTGGCTGCGCGCAGCGGCAACAACGCCAGCAGCGCCTTCGCGTGCGGCTTCAACAGCGAGCTTTACGCCGAGGCCAGGGCCGATACCGGAAACGATGACGATTTTATCTTTGAGTAACACTGTGTTCTCTCCTTGTGATTGTGATGTTCTATTTGTTCGATGCGGTGCGCTCGGCGCACTACGCTTCGATGTATTTCTTTCTGTAATCCGCGAAGTCGCGCTTGAGCTGTTCTTCACTCAGGCCGAAATCACTCGGGTTGTATTCATGCGCTTCGCGTTTGTCGCGACGATTCTTTTCCATCCACACTTCCATCGCCTGCTTGCCTGCTGGTGAGAGCGTCATGCCGGTGTGAGCGTAGATGGCATCGACCACTTCGAAAGGCTTCTTCACGGTGTCGATGAAGCGCACATCCAGAAATGGCGTGTTGTTGGTTTCGCGAACGTCCATCGTGTGATGGAAGGCGCGGGCCATCAGATCATTCCATTCGTGGCCAGCCGCTGATGCATCAGGGCCGCTGCCGTAAATGCCCCACAGCGTGTGGATCATGCTGGCGATGGACGGAATGGTGTCGACCGGATCGCGGTGCGTCTGAATGATTTGCGCGCCGGGGAATTCCTTCAGCAATAGTTTCATGCGCAGCAAGTGATGCGGAGCCTTGAGCACCCAACGCGTTGCGGTGATGCCGCGCTGACGCTGCTGCCACTGCAAGAACTTGAGGATGCGCTTGAGGTAATCGTAGGCCGGTGTTTCGTCGCTGTTGTGCAGCCACTTCATGTAGCTCGGCACATTGGCGTAGGCATTGAACGATGACATGAAGGAATGCTCCATCAGCATCACTTCTTCATCTGCCTGATCCGCATCCATTGGATGAATCGCCATCAGTTTGGGCATGGCATCGACCATCACCTTCACTTCACCGCGTGCACGCTCCATGCGTTCGATGGGATTTTTTATGTCTTCGCCGGGGAACGGAACTGGATAGCGCGACTCCCACCAGTGCATCGAGTAGAGATTGGGATCGCAAGAAAGCACGCGCTGCAACAGCGTGGTGCCGGTGCGTGGCAGGCCAACGATAACGACTGGCGCGCCAATCTTTTCGTTCTCAATTTCCGGGTGCTGGCGGAAGAACTCTTCGATGCGCAGGCGATTGACCAGCATCTCAACGATCTTGTGCTCCAACAGGCCGCGACCGAAATCTGAAAGATTGGCTTCGGTATTCAGCGAATCGCAAAGCACTTCAAGACCTTTGCGATATGTTGGATCGCCAAAGTTCTTCAGGCCTGCTGCTTGTTCGAGCGCAGCGCGCTCCAGTGCATCTGGGTTCAGTGTGGCGGCGCTCATGCGCGCTTCTCCTCAATTAACGAATTCAGTTTTACAACGCGCGTCTGCGGATGGACGTGTTCTTTGGCACCGACCCAGCGGAAGCACAGCGTGCCGCGGTCGTGGCCTGCGGTTTCCAGCCAGTTAGCAACGCCCGGATTTTTGTGTGAGAGCACCAGCGTTACGCCACCATCGGCATCAAGTTGTGTCGAGTTCTGGTTGTGGCAGATACGGTGATAGCGGTAGTCGAGCGACTCCATCCACCAGTTATTGATCTGCAAATTCCAGTAGCGGCATTCAGGAATGCGTGGGATGTGAACCACCATCGCTTCGTCTTCGGCGAGCTGCCAGTACGAGTGGTAGTAAAAAATATTTGGATCGCCACCAGCGGCCTGACACACGGCTTGGTTCGCTGGCGGAATTTCATTCGGGTGCGGCAGATAGCTCTGCGCCCAGTTGGCAAACACGGTCGCCGTGCCTTCAACGAACTTGGCGACGTTGCCGAGGCTGGTTTGCAAACGTTCTGCAGTGAGCGGCTTGGGCGCTGCATCGCTGCCAACGCGTTCGATCTTCAACTGCGAAGGGCGTTCAGTCTTGCGATCAAGGAAGGTCTGACGAACGATCACAGCGTTGCTGCCGGGTTCGAGGCGTACCCAGTTGCCGGGTTGTTCCTTCTGACTCAGGATCAACTCAAAGCGGCCTTCAGCGTCCATCTGGATGTTCGCTGCATCAATGAAGCCGGTTTGCTCCATCTTGCCGTTGGTTTCGTAGCCACCTTTCTGCGTGCCGATCGAAAGATAAAACACCGTGCCGCGTGTGCCGCGAATCACGTAGTCATTCGCGCCATTGATCTTGGCGAAGTAGTAGAGATTGTCTGGATTGTCGGCGCCGATCTTGCCGGTCTCGTGCGAAGGCAAGAAGAAGCCCGGGAAATCCGGATCGGAAAATTCCAGATGCATCTCAAGGCCAATGCGCAGCAGGCGCGTGAGGTAGCGATAACCTTCAGCGCGTGTCAGTTCATCGGTGGGTGCTTCCGGGCGCAGAATTTGATTGCCTGCGTGCTTGAGTGCATCGCAGAAATCGTCCCACGCTTTGCCGGAAATTACATCGTCTTTGGCTGCCATCACCAACGTCTCCACACTGTCGTTTTCTAGCTAGTGACAGTAGGTCTCGCAGGCGGGGCTTACTTCCCCTGTTTGTAGTAGCGAAAGGGACCTTAAGCGGTCATATCGTGGGACAACAAAAAACAGGCCCGCAGATGCGGGCCTGTTCGCTTGCTACAGCCATCAATATCGAAGCCTGTTTACACGCCGATTACGCCGCCATCGTCTTTGGTGATGATGATGGTGGCCGAACGTGGGCGGGCGCCGACGGTGCCCAGTTCGCTTGCGTTGCCGCTGAGGTTGGGCCAGTTGCTGCCCGGCGCTGCGATGTTGCCGTTCTCGCCCGGATGCTGAATCTGCACAAACAGGGCTTTGCTATCCGGCGTCATCGTGATGCCGGTGAGTTCGCACTGCTTGGGGCCAACGAGGAAGCGACGCAGGTCGGTGCCGAGCGCCTTGCCTTTGAAAGTTGCCTGACCGTTCAGCGATGCCGCGCCGCCATCACCCACTTTGCCAGGTGCTGCTACGAGCATCATGCAGTTGGTGGTGTCGGTGTAAGCGCCGTCATCGGTTTGAATCCACAGCTGGCCGTTGGGTGCAAACCACAAGCCGTCTGGGCTCGACAGATCGTTTTCTGCGGTGAGTTCGGAAGCGTTGACGGCTGGATTCGTATAACCCGCACGTGAACCGAACAAGAAGATGTCCCACGTGAACGACGTTGCTGTCGGGTTGTCACCCGTTTCGCGCCAACGAATGATGTGGCCGTTGATATTGCCGCCAGAGCCAGGAACGCCGCCTGCAGCGCCGCCGGTGTAGCGACGTGGATTTGCTGCGTCCAACGGCATGGCGGCGTTGCCGCGTGAGCTGTTGTTGGTGAGCGTGAAATAAACCTCGCCGTTAAGCGGGTTAACTGCAGCCCACTCTGGGCGATCCATCTTGGTGGCGCCAACGCTGTCAGCCGCCAGACGCGTGTTGACGCAAATCGCAGCCTGCGAAGTGAAAGGGAACAGTGCGTTGTCGGCGTTGAGGCCGTTTTTGCCCTGCGTCAGTTCGATCCACTGGCCAGTGCCGTCAGCGTCGTAACGCGCAACGTAGAGCGTGCCGCTATCCATGTACTTGTCGCCTGCAGCCATGCCTTTGTTGGCATCTGCCGGATCCCAGTTTGCCGTCGAGACAAACTTGTAGATGTATTCGCCTGCAACGTCGTCACCCATGTAGAAGGTCAGTGGCTTTCCAGCGACAATTTTTGCAGGCCAGCAACCTTCGTGACCAAAGCGACCGAGCGCCGTGCGCTTGCGTGGCGTTGAGGTTGGATTGAAAGGATCAATCTCAACGACGTAGCCATAGGTTTGCGGCAAGTTGCGGAAATCGTCAGCGCCATTTGCGGAGGTTCCGGTGACGGAACAGTTCCAACGCTGATACTGGTCGCCAGCCATGCTGGCCCAGTTAAAGCTATCTACCTGACCTGGGTTGATGGTGTAGCGCGCAAATGCTGCGTTGTCGGAGCTGCTACGCAATGGGCTGCTGGTATCGCTCGCTGCGCGCGTGAAATAGAACTTCCAGTTTTCTTCGCAAGTGAGATACGTGCCCCAAGGCGTGTAGCCGTTGGCGCAGTTGTTAATCGTGCCGCGCGTTTTAGTTGCGGCAGGAGAGAGTTTCGAAACTGCGAATTTGCTGCCACGCACTGGACCGTTCAAGTCCATATCCGTGAGCGGCGTGATGCGGCGATTGAATGTCGAGTCCGTCACCACAGCAAATTTGCCTGCGGGATTTTTTCTGACTTCAATCACGCTAACGCCGTGACAGTTCATTTCTTTGAGAACTTCATCTTCCACTGTACGCACGCCGGCGACGGTGGTTGGACCTGCCGCGTGCAGATAACTTTGCGTGATGTTCTCGTGGTTCATGACCAACAGGCCGCGAGCAGATTCCGTGAGGCTGTACTTGCCATCGTTGCCGAGGCCGAAGTAGTGCATGCCATCGTGATGATCGCCTGCGCGTTGCGCGTAAGACGCGCCGGTTTCACTGCCATTGCCCAGGTAAACCGCAACGCCTGCTGCAATCGGATCGCCGAGCGCATAAAGCACGTTGGCGCTATAGCCAGCAGGCACGGTGACGACGTCAGCCAGACTTTTTGCTGTGGCATTAAAACCAAGCTTAGGTGCGTTGGTAGGGCCCGCATCGGTGCCGGTGTTGTTGTCGTCGATTGAGCAGCCGCTAAGGCCGAGGCCGCCCAGCGTAAACGTGGCCAATGCACTGGCGCTGCCGAGCAAAGCTTGGCGACGTGTCAGATTGGCTTTGAGAATGTTGCCGAAGTATTTGGGATCCGCGGGATCAATCGCGCGCGGTATTTCTGAGAATTCGTCGTTCTTATGCATTGCAAGTACCTACTAAAAATTGGGTACTGCGAAATCTAATGAGCACGAATGACGAAGCGGCGGCGGTTCCATTGCAGATTCGTGATGCTTTGGTGACAGCGCCATGGCGCACAAGCAAAAACGCCGACGATCTCTCGTCGGCGTTTATTTGAAAATGAAAAACTTAAGCGCGCTTTACCCAGGAGCGCAGTGAGCGAATGCGATCCAGGAATTTGCCGGTGCCGGTAGCTGCCGGTGGCGGTGTGGTGGTCGCTTCGACTTCGTAGCGCTTATGCAGCTCTGGGTTTTGCGACAGGCGTTCGTGCTGTTTGAGCGCCGAGTTCACCGTAATCTTGCACTGGTTATCGTGAATTGGCTTGGTGATAAAGCGATAGATCTGACCTTGGTTAATCAGTTCAATCGCCTGACCGGCATCCGCGCGATCAGTGAGGATCACGGACACCAGTTCTGGATGATGCTGTTTGAGTGTGCCAATGAGGCTGATCACCGGATGGTCTTGCACGCGCGTGTCAGACAGCACCACGCCAATGCGTTCGCGCTCCATCAGGTTTACAGCTTCTTCCATCGTGGTGGCGCCAAACACGCGGTAATCGCTGCCGAGAATGCTCTGTACTTTAGTCGGCACCGACGGATCATCATCCAGCACCAACACGCCAGGCTGAGGGCCAACAGGGGCGCCAATGTTGTCTTGTGCGGCGGCGCTAAGTGCAGCGCTGGTGCGTGCAGCAGCAACGGCGCGGGCAACGGTGACAGACAGATCTTCGTTGGACCATGGCTTGTTCACGAAGCGGAAAATTTCGCCTTCGTTGATCGAGCCAATAATCGCGTTGAGGTCCGAGTAGCCGGTGAGCAGGATGCGCATTGCATTCGGATTGAGGTCGCGCGCGGTGCGCAGCAGTTCAATGCCGGTCATGCCGGGCATGCGTTGATCGCTGACGATGACGTCTACAGCCTGAACTTTCAGCAGGTCGAGCGCCTTCTGGCCGCTCTCAGCAAAAAACACTTCGTACTGACTGCGGAACAGCATACGCATGGTCGTCAGAATGCGCGGCTCGTCGTCAACGAAGAGGATGCGCGCTTTGGCGGTGGTGCTAGCGGTCATGTGTGAAGTCCTGCGTTCAAGCGGCTGCGAGTGACGGGGCTGTTTCGTTATCAGCCGGACGTTGTTGTTTCAGTGGCAGGCGGATCGTGAATTCACTGCCCTTGCCGACCACGGAATGTACGTCAATTGTACCGCCGTGCTCTTCAATAATGCGGAACACGATGGACAGGCCCAGGCCCGTGCCTTTGCCGACGGGCTTGGTGGTGTAGAACGGTTCAAAGATGCGCGCACGAACTTCATCGCTCATGCCGCAGCCGTTGTCGATGATGCGAATGCTGACGCCGTTTTGCTCTGCCGACGTGTGTACAAAAATCTTGCCGGTATCGCTGATCGCTTGTGCGGCGTTGGTGAACAGATTGAGGAACACCTGATTGAGCTTGGACGGTGAGCACTCGATCTCAGGAAGATCGCCGAACTGGCGAATGACTTCAACGCGATTCTTGAGCTGGTTCTGGCAGATCTTGAGCGCGGTATCGATGCCATCGTTGACCCTGAACTGGTCGTTGCGTGAGCGATCGACGCGCGAGAAGTCTTTGAGGCTGGAGACCAGATCCGCGATCTGCACCAGACCGTGGTCGGTGTCTTCGAGCAGATTGTCGAGATCGCCCATCACTTCCGTTGGGTTGACGAGCTGGCGACGTTCGTCAGCATCGCTCAATGCATTGGCAACTTCTTCGTCGGATGCATCGGCTGAGGTCAGCAAGGTGAGTGCGCGATCTTGTGCCGAGCAAAGATCACGAATGTCGGCGAGCGTAGTACGCACGATGGACGCGTTACTGCGTGCGTAACCCAGTGGCGTGTTGATTTCATGCGCAACGCCGGCAACCATCTGACCGAGCGAAGCCATTTTTTCAGATTGAATCAGCTGCGCCTGCGAGTTACGCAGATCGCTCAAAGCGCTGGAGAGATCCTTGGTACGCGTTTGAACCTGATCTTCAAGGTGTTCGTTGGCATCCACCAGCTTGCTGTTGGCGTTGTCGAGTTCACCGTAGCTGCGACGCAGGCGGATACCCAACCAAGCCAGCACCAACAGCAGCAACGCGGCGTAGCCGACGAGGATGGCGCGGTATTGGTTAGCGTTTGCGACCTGTGCCTGATACCAAGCCGTGTAGGCCTGTTCTACGCCCTGCAACTGTTCGCCGGTTGGGCGACCCAAGAATGACGACAGCTTGTCGAGCATCTCGGTTTTGTCTTGGATAATTTCTTCGCAGTTGCCGTTGAGGCTGTCCAGCGCTGCGGTGAAGGCTTCAGACGGCGCTTCGGTTCCGGCTTTCATCTGCGAAATCAAATCGCGAATGGTTGCGGCGTTGTTGGGTGTCGGCGTGACGCTGAGTGTCAGCAATTCGGTTTTGAGCTGCATGAGGAGCGGCTTCAGGACTTCCTGCTTTGCAGGCGGTGCAGCAGCGAGTAGGGCATCGCTGTTGAATGGCACAGCGTCCATGTTGTTGACCAGGCCTTGGTTCAACAGCGTATTGCGTGCTTCAAAGTCGAAGCCCAATTCGAATTTAGCTTCGATGGTGTCGAGGAACTGATCGAGTTTCTTATCGAGATCCTTGTTTAGACCGCGCAGGGCCGTTGGGCCTTTGTCGAGTGCGTCGAGATCTTTGCCGAGGCGCTGGGTGATCTTGGTGCGGTCAGCGGCCGAACCGGCGAGTGAGCTGGCGCGTGTCTGCGTGAAGAGGCGGTTCAATTCGATATCGAGATTGTTGACCGCGCGGATGTTTTCAAGACGTGCGCGATGCAGGTCGCCATCGACGCTCTGCGTCATCTTCAACAAGAAACCTAAAATACCAATCGCAATGGCCGCAGCAATTGCTGGCAGCAGCAGCTTAAATTTCATCGTTTACCCCCATGTACTTCGCGAACGCTTTTTATAGATGAGCAGGTCTGGTCGCCCGCTTTATATGTTTATGGTCGATTGTCGCCTAAAAACACCCCTTACGGTCAATGATTTACACGGGTATTGCATCGTCTGAGTGCATTAGAAAACCGGCGTAAATATGGCTCTCTCAGCCGAACGGAGGATTCGGCCTGCCTGCCACTGCGGTGAACTGCGGCATCGCGATAAATCTAATTAGGAGAAGAGAATGGACAACGCAAGTCTGGAACAGCGAATTGCCGCTTTGGAAAGTCTGGAGGCGATCCGCAGTCTCAAGGCCCGTTACCTCTTCGCCTGCGACCGCAAAGACCCGGCCACCATGCGTGCCTGCTTCGCTGACGGCAAGGTTCACATCGACTACGGCATCGTCGGCACTTTTGATAACGCCGATACGCTGGTCAAGCTCTACACCGAGGTCGCCTGCCATCCGAATATGGTGGAAATGCACCACAGCGCTGATCCGCAGATTGAACTGGTCTCGGCTGATCACGCGCGCGCAACGTGTAGCCTGCATTACTGCTTGCTGGAAACCAAATCCAAAGGCTTTACCCAACTCGGCGGCTATTACGAAGACGAATACCGCAAGTTCGGCAAAGACTGGAAGATCACCAGCACGCGCTTCATCGTCACCTCGACGCTGTCGATGGATATGAGCGAGGGCATCATGAAAGTACTGTTCGCGGGCAATCCACAACTCGCGGCTTGAGGAAGTAAGGATGCTGACTCTGCAAGAAATCTCCGATCGCATGGAGCTGGAACGCCTCACGGTGGACTACGCCTACGCGATTGATGAACGCGCACTGGATAAACTGGATGCGGTGTTCACGCCGGATGCTTACATCGACTACCGCGCCATGGGCGGTATTGACGGCCCTTATCCAAAAGTGAAGGAATGGCTGGGGCAGGCGCTGGCTGCGTTTCCGGATTTTATGCATCTCAACGGCAATTTCTCCTGCGACATTACCGGCGATACGGCCACTGGCAAGATGGCTTGTTTTAATCCGATGGTGGTGCCGAACCCTGCAGGCGGTGATCCCGACACGATGTTCCTCGGTCTTTGGTACATCGACAAATACGTGCGAACGCCAAAAGGCTGGCGCATCAGCGAGCGCGTGGAGAAAAAGAGTTACGCCTTCAACATGCCTGAGTGGATGAAAGTCGCGCTCAAGATGAAATAAGTACGGCATATATTTATAAAACTAAAAAGCAAACCACTGCACTGCAGTGGTTTTTGTTTTATGCGAGTGAGAGAGATGCGTTTAAATAAAATGAAGTTGGCGGGATTGGCGCTGATGTTTGTCAGCAGTGTAGTGATCGCAAAAGCAACGCCTGATCAAATCAAACAACTCAACAGCGACAAACTCAACTGTATCGGCGCTGAGCGCGCTGGCACTGCGAGTGGTGTAGCGGCGTACACCGGCAAATGGTTGGATACGTGGCCTGGCTTGAGTGATCCCAAAACCTATACACCGGGCCCATACGCAGCAGAGAAGCCGCTCTACACCGTCACCGCCGACAATATGGCGCAGTACCTTGCCAAGCTCAGCGAAGGCCAGAAGGCGATGCTGAAAAAGTATCCCAAGACTTTTCGCATGCCGGTTTATCCGAGTCATCGCGATTTCGGCATGCCAGATTGGGCCTGCGATGTCGTCAAGAAAAATGCAGAGAGCGCGCAGCTGGTGCATGACGGTTTGGGCACACAGGCAACAACAGGCGCAATCGCATTTCCGTTTCCACAGACGGGACTTGAAGCCATCTGGAATGTGATTCTCAGCAGCGGACCCTGGAACGAAACTGCGGTGGTAGATATCGCTGACGTGTTTCCGAGCGGCCGCATTGCTTGGGGCAAGCAACGCTATATGACGTTGAGCCCGTACGCTGATCCTAAAAAGCGTATGTCGACGCAAGAAACGGTTGCCGCATATTTCTATGGCGAAGTGTTATTGCCAGAGCGCGACAAAGGCAGCATTGGCGTCGGCTTTCAGCCGACCGATTTCAAAGATGGCAGCACGCATGTGTGGGCCTACAATCCGGGCACGCGCCGTGTGCGCCAAGCGCCTGATATCAACTTTGATTACCTCACGCCGCCATCAAGTCTACGCACGGTTGATGACGATGCACTGTTTAACGGCTCGCCTGAACGTTACAACTGGAAGCTCGTTGGTAAAAAAGAAATGCTGGTGCCTTACCACGCGTTTCGCGTGAACGATCCGGCGCTCAAGTACAAGCAACTGCTGACACCAGATACCTTCAATCCAGATTTCATGCGTTACGAATTGCATCGCGTGTGGGTGATTGAAGCCACGCTCAAAACCGGTGTGCGCCACATCTATGGACGTCGCATGCTCTACGTTGACGAAGATACCTGGCATGCACTGTGGGCGGATAACTACGATATGCGCGGCCAACTCTGGCGCGCGTCTTATGTGAACTTCCGCTACGCGCCGGATGCACAGGCATGGCAGCGTGGCGTGTCGGTGTATCACGATCTAATGTCAGGCGCGTATGAGGCTGGCTATCTGGTGAACGAAGCGGGCAAGGACTGGTGGCGATTGAATCGCACCGATATGCACCAAATGATGTTCAGTCCGGATGCTGCAACGCGTAGAGGGCATTAGACTTTTATTGATGTAGTTAAATGGAGAACGCTATGAATAGTTTGCAGAGCAATCCGGCATTCATCGCTTATGCCATCGCCTGCGTGGTGCTCAGCGCCAATCTGATTTTCCTGTGGGCGTTCAGCGGCGCAACCCGTGGCAAGACCAAGACCGCAATCAATCCAGAAGACGCCGCGCAGTTTGGCGGGGTACTTGTTGAGGCGGATCCTCCCGAGGTCGCTCGCGTATTGCGCGCACATACCAACGCGCAGGCCAACATCTATCCGTTTCTGTTTCTCGGCTTGGTATTTGTGTTGGCTGGCGGCTCAGCATGTGTCGCACAAATCATCTTCAGCATCTTCGTAGTCGCGCGCCTAGCGCACACTTTCGTTTACCTAAAAGGTAAGCAACCGTGGCGGTCGATCTTTTTCATTATTGGTGGGCTTGCCACGATTGCGCTGATGCTGGACATCATCTGGCTGCTCATTCGAGGCTAGTCAGCTGAAAATAAAAGTCACCATACGCCCGTATGGTGACAGCTCAAAAATACGTTCCCTATAGTCCGCGGCATCATCTTTTCATTTCGGAGTTTTGTCATGGACGCATTGGTTACGTATGAATTCAAAGACGGTGTCGCCACCATCACGATGGACGATGGCAAGGCCAACGCGCTTTCACCGGCGATGCAGTTGGAGCTGAACTCAGCCTTGGATCAGGCGCGCGCAGATAAAGCGGTGGTTGTTCTGACTGGAAGAAAAGGAACCTTCTGCGCAGGCTTTGATCTGCAAACGCTGATGGCAGGCGGCCTTACTGCAGTCAAGATGCTTACAGGCGGTTTTGAAATCGCAGAGCGCTTGTTGTCGTTTCCAAAACCCGTCGTCATCGCAAGTAACGGTCACGCATTAGCGATGGGCGTTTTTCTTCTAGCCTGTGGTGACTATGTGATCGGTGCTGATGGCGCCTACAAAATCGGCGCCAACGAAGTCGCCATTGGTTTAGTGATGCCACGCGCCGCCGTCGAAATCTGCCGCGCACGTTTGGCCCCCGCGCATTTCAATCGCGCAATGATGACCTCGGAAATTTATCGTCCTGCAGATGCTGTTGCCGCAGGATTCATTGATCGCGTAGTGCCAGAAGCCGATGTGCTGGCAGAAGCTCAGGCCTACGCTGCACGTTTGTCCAAGTTGAATATGAATGCTTACTTAGGCACCAAGACACTGGTGCGTGAACCTTTGCACAAGGCATTACGCGCAGCGATTGAACAAGATCAGACATTGTTCCGTGCGATGTGCAAAGTGCCTGATTAGTTCGTGATGCTTCTTCCGCGGAAATAAAAAGCCGGCCATTAGGCCGGCTTTTTATTGCGGGATTTACTGCGGCAACACCGGAAGATAATCTGGCCCTACGCCGTGATTGCGAATCACCTCTTTGTAAGCAGGCACTGCCGCCGTCGGGATGCGCTTCAATTCAGGATCTTTGAGCGCATTGACTGTGTAGAGCCCGAAGCGTGGCGTATAACTGCCCCATTCGAAATTGTCCGTCAGCGACCAGACCATGTAGCCGATGACGTTGACGCCGTCTGCTTTTGCGCGCTGGGTCCAATAAACCGTATCGCGGATCATGTCTTCGCGCTTTGTGCCATCGGCGCGCGGTGCACCGTCCTGCGTCGACATGCCAATTTCAGCAATCAGAAGTGGTTTGTTCGGATAGCGCGCTTGCAGCATCTTGAGCGCGCGATAAAGACCTGCAGGATCGACTGGCCAATTCCAATGTGTTTCTACGCCAGCGCGCATGACCTTCGGGATATCAGCGGCGTAATAGTCGACCGCAATGACGTCACACTTGTCTGCGACCAGATCAAAAAAAGTCCAATCGAGAAGGCCGTTGATTGCGCCGCTGCCAAAGCGATCGCCCATCCAGTAAATGTTTGAAGTAACCGTGGCTTGATCATCGAGACGATGGATCAGGTCATAGGCTTGCCGATGCGCGGCAGCGATGTTGTCACGCACGTGCCCGGTATCGCTCCAGCTGAGCTGACGAATATTTTTCTCTCCACCGACGCCGAATGCTGCTTCGTTGAACGTGATCCATAGATCCACATCAGCGTGATAACGCCCAACGATTAAGTTGGCGTAGTTAAGAAAGTCACTGACGGTTTGCGGATTAACCCAGCCGCCTTGGTCGGAAACCCAACCTGGGTAGACGAAGTGATCGAGCGTGACGAGCGGCTTCATTCCAGCTTGCTTGATCGCAAGAATCAGATCGTCGTAGTAAGCCAGCTCGACCTGATCGATCTGGCCTTTCTTGGGCTCGATGCGCGCCCAGTTAATTCCGAGACGAAAAGTGTTGACGCCCAAGTCACGCGCGAGCGCAACGTCTTCGCGATAGCGGTGACGAAAGTCGATCGCCTTGCCGTAGCGATCTTGCGTTGGCTGCGATGCGTTCCAACGGCTCCAGTTGCTGTCGACTTCTCCGCCTTCGCTTTGATATGCGGAGGAGGACACGCCCCAAATGAAGTTCGCGGGCAAAGATTGCGCCGCGAGAACAGGAATTTTCGCGGGCGGCATGAGAGACCAGGCCAGCCAGGCGAGCGAGGACAGAATGAGTACGGCGAATACTTTAAGGAAGGTACGCATTTGTGCCTCATATCAAAAGCTTTACGTCTGGCGGGCTCGATTTCTTGAGCGCGACGGCAATATCAAATCGACCAGTCCGCAGCGCAGCACTAGTCGGCGACACGCGTTCTGGTTCACCGGGGCGGCACTCAAACAATAATACTATTTAGATGATAATACACTAAGTATTATTTAGATGAATATTGGGAAATGAAGCAGGCTGTCCGTAGTGCGTATTCGTAGGCGCTAAGCCTCGCCGCTCTTTGCCCACAAAAAAGCCGGCGCAGTGGCCGGCTTTCTTAATTTTGTGCATCGAGCTATTTGATCGGACGGTTGCGATAGCTTTCGAGGAACTTCGCGATACGCGAAATAGCCTCGCGCAGATCGTCCTCATGTGGAAGGAACACAATGCGGAAGTGAGTCGATGTCGGCCAGTTGAAGCCCGTGCCTTGCACCAGCATCACTCGCGTTTCTTTCAGCACTTCGAGGAAGAACTGGCGGTCATCCTTGATCGGATAAATCTTGGGATCGAGCCGCGGGAACATGTACAGCGCAGCCTGTGGTTTGACGCAGGTGACGCCAGGAATCGCAGTGATCAGTTCGTAAGCGAGATCGCGTTGACGACGCAAGCGTCCGCCTTCGCCAACCAGATCATTGATGCTCTGGTATCCACCGAGTGCGGTCTGCACAGCCCACTGTCCCGGAACGTTGGGGCACAGACGCATGTTGGAGAGCATGTTCAGGCCTTCGATGTAATCGCGTGCAGCGCTTTTGTCGCCAGACACAATCATCCAGCCTGCGCGATAACCGCAGGAGCGATAGCTCTTCGACAGTGAGTTGAACGTGAGCGTAAACACGTCGGTAGACAAGCTGGCAATCGCTGTGTGCTTGTTGCCGTCATACAGAACCTTGTCGTAGACCTCGTCGGCCAACAACACCAAACCGTGTTCGCGCGCGATGGCGATGATGCCCAGCAACAATTCGTCAGAGTAGAGCGCGCCCGTTGGATTGTTGGGGTTGATGACCACAATGCCTTTGGTGCGCGGCGTGATCTTGGATTTGATGTCAATCAAATCTGGCATCCAACAATTGTTCTCATCACAGAGATAATGCACGGGCTTGCCGCCTGCGAGACTGGCTGATGCGGTCCACAGCGGATAGTCCGGCATCGGCACGAGCAACTCGTCGCCTTCGTTAAGCAGCGCATTGGCCGCCATCACGATCAATTCGCTGGCGCCATTGCCGAGATAAATATCGTCAAGCGTGACGCCCACAATGTTTTGCATTTGGGTTTCGTGCATCACGGCTTTGCGTGCGCCGAAAATGCCCTTGCTGTCGGAATAACCTGCCGAATTCGACAGATTACGAATCATGTCCTGCTGAATTTCTTCAGGCGCGTCGAAGCCGAACGCGGCCAAGTTGCCGATGTTCAGCTTGATGATCTTTTGGCCTTCGTCCTCCATTTTCTTGGCGGCGTCCGTGATGGGTCCACGGATGTCGTAGAGAACATTGGCCAGCTTGTTGGACTTCTTGATGATTTTCACGAGCCCTCCGAAGGGCGCTTTACAGGGCAAAACCTAAAATGAAGGTGCCCGAATCGGGTTAATTATATGCGGCTCATCGCCGCAGGCATGTAGAGAATGGCACCGGAAAACAAAAAAGCCGGCGAATGGCCGGCTTTTCGTTAACACCCGGCCGGGAATTAGTGCGCAGCTTTACCGTGTGCCGCGGTCGCCAGCATCAGGCGATCCGTCCAGGCAATGCCGATGGCTGAAGCAATGAAGGCCATGTGAATGATGGTTTGCCACATCACGCCAGCTTCGGTGGTGGTGCTGCAAGCGACTCCAGCAGCAGCCGTGGCGCAGGGAGGCAAGGCGCCGAGTGCGCCTGCTTCGATGAAGGTCTTGAGCAAATGGATTGAGGAGATGCCGATGATTGCCATCGCCAGTTTTACCTTCAGCACGGAAGCATTCACGTGGCTCAACCATTCCGGTTGATCCGGGTGATTCTCCAAGCGTAGGCGCGAAACGAAGGTCTCATAACCGCCGACGATGACCATCATCAGCAGGTTGGAAATCATCACCACGTCGATCAGTGCCAGCACGATCAGCATCACCTGCTGCTCGTTGAGCTCAAACGCGCCGTGAATCAGGTGCGACAGTTCTTTAACAAACAGCACCACATAAACGCCCTGCGCAATGATTAGGCCGAGGTACAAGGGCAGCTGCAACCAGCGTGAGGAAAAAATCAGAGTGGGGAGCGGGGACAGCGCGCGCGGTGATGCGTCGGACTTCATGGGGATTCCAGAACGGTGAGATATGGAGAAACTGTGGGACGTAAAGATTTTATCAAGACGCAGGGTAGACCAGTGCATCGTTATTAAGTGCCATGCGGACTCGTGTTGGGTAAATACACCGAGGATGAGTTCTAAATAAATACTTAATGATTATTTATTGTATAAATAATAACAAACGTAAGCTGCCAAAGTCATGCCGGGTTCATTAGGAAAACATGGCATGACCCGCTAGTCTGGCTTTATCTCAAAAAAACAGGAAAGCGCATGAGCACTCGCACCGTCGCCGTCATTGTCGGCAGTCTTCGCAAAGAATCCTTCAACCGCAAGATCGCGCATGCACTCGCTGCTGTTGCGCCGCCAACTCTTAAATTTGAAATCGTAGAGATCGGTGATCTGCCGTTCTACAACCAAGATCTCGAAGGTGGAGAGATCACGCCGCCAGCAGCCTGGACTGCATTTCGCAAGCAGGTTAACGCAGCTGATGCCGTGTTGTTCGTGACGCCTGAATACAACCGCTCCGTGCCTGCCGCGCTGAAGAATGCGATTGATGTGGGCTCGCGTCCTTATGGTCAGAGCGCTTGGAGTGGCAAGCCTTGCGGCGTGATCAGTTCGTCGATTGGTGCCGTCGGTGGCTTTGGTGCCAACCATCATCTGCGTCAGTCGCTCGTGTTTTTAGATATGCCTGTGTTGCAACAGCCTGAGGCTTATATCGGCGCTGCCGATAAATTGTTTGGTGCTGATGGCAAGCTTAATAACGAAGGTACTGCGGGCTTCTTAAAGAAATACGCAGATACGTTTGCGACGTGGATTGA
>JAZKEM010000076.1:23683-34066 GCA_040387055.1 Pseudomonadota bacterium
AGTGCGCCGTGCGTGCGGATGACGTCGATATGGGTTTCGCTGTTCGGCGCAGCATCAATCTCGCACATGCGAAAGAACGGTTCGCCTTCTGCAATATGGCTTTGACGCGTCAGTGGAAATTTCACATCTGGCAGTGCAGGTGCCAGCGCTTCATAAAACTTTTCCACTTCGCGCCTTGGAAACAACGTTTGATACGCGCCACGCGTTTGCGGTTTTTTAGAGAACAACACCACGCCCGCGGTGCCGCGATCAATGCGATGTAGCGGCACCAAATGGTCCAAACCGAATTCACGTTTGAGTCGCACGAGCAGCGTTTGCTGCAAGAATCGACCCGCAGGCATCACTGGCAGAAAGTGTGGTTTGTCGGCAACGAGCAGATGCTCATCCTGATAAAGCACTTCTGCTTGAAAAGGGATGACAGTTTCTTCTGCCAGCTCGCGGTAGTAGTGCACATTGAGGCCTTCAACGTAGACGCTATTCGCAGCGATAGGCGCGCCGTCGTCGCCTACGACCAAGCCCCGCTCAAAGCGCGACCACCATTCGGCGAGACTGATTTCTGGAAAGCGCGCCTCAAGAAATTCCAGCACGGTTGTCCATGGCCCGCGTGTTAGTTGCACGCTGCTGGGGCCGACGCCGTCGCGTAGCGGCAGTGAAGATTTCACTGGCGGCGAAAGGTGACGACGAGCACGTCGCGGTGTGCAGGCTGCGTTGCGTCGAGTGGCTCAACTGCAGTCACGCCATGAAACACACGTGAGTCATCAATCAAGGTGGCGTCGAATGGATGCGTGAGCGTGAAGCTGCCGAGGCTGCTGCCATCTGGTGCGTGAATCGTTGTGGTGCCACTGGCGATGTTGTGACGACGCACGAGCAAGACGAGCACGTAATCAACGCCATCGCGATGCATGCCTTCTGGTGTTGGCAGGCCTTGCATGTCGGAGAGTGCTTCGATGCGGAACTGGTGCGTCTCCACATGCCAGCGCGCAACTTTTGGCGCGAGCGCGCTAAAAACTTCACCGCAGAAACGCAGAATGGCATTGAGGCTGCTGCTGGCGCCGATGCTCGCTTGCATGGGTTCAAACCAGCGCTCGACGCCGCCATTGAGCGTGTTGTAGTCGCGGCTCTGATAGTGCGGCTGATGCGGCTGACGTTCGATGCGGCCATCAGCGGTCACCACAAATACGGCATGTCGACGACGGCGATAGCGTCCGCCATCGGCCATATAAGTGTCGTGAGGCATGTCGCCCCAGCTGGCAGCAAAGGCATACCAATCGCCGAGACTGCCTTGTGCTTCAAGCAAGGGCTGCAAAGCTGTGGCGCGCAAAAAGGTGTGACCGTTGCGCAGCAACTCGCCGCGCCAGTCTTGGGCTTTTGGGTTGGCGGCGGTGGTGGGCGTGGCGTTCAAGGGGCGGGATGATCGGGCCACGGGGCGGGCGGGTCAAGGTTGTACCGTTGGTCAGCCCGGCTTTGACTGCCTTGAGGATCGCGCTAGGCTCAAATCAGCCGTCCTGCGCTGTCGAAACGTGATCCGCAGGTTACCCGTGGGTTATGGCGTTTCGTGGCATGCGTCAGGTGCGGTCCGACTTGGCACAAAGAGGAGTAATGCCATGAACAATCTCGACACCATCACGATGCTCAACCGTCTGATTGTTGTTTCGAAAGACGGCGAGAGCAGCTTACGTGCAGCGGCAGAAGAGGCCTATCACCCGGTGCTTAAAAACTCGTTGATGTCTTACTCGCGCTTTTTCGGCGAGGCGGCCACCGAGTTGCAACATGCGGTGAAAGATCTGGGTGGCGCGCCCAAGGCGCTTGGCACTTTTGCCAACACTTTGCATCGCACCTGGTTGCATTTGCGTTCCAGTGCGCAAGGTCATAACGAAGATGTGCTGCTCGATGAAATTGCCGAAGACGAGCGCGTTGCGGCTGAAAGCTTGGCGCGTGCCGTTCGCGAAGACACGCCACCACAAATTCACGAATTGCTAGAGCGGCACTATGAAGGTGTGCTCAAGCACTATGGCGAGATACGCGAGATTCGTCAGCAGCTGCACTAGCGGATTTCGAAAAGGGCCCTTTACGGGGCCCTTTTCTTTTTAGAGGCCGCCTTCTTTTTCACTGCAGGTTTCTTCTTCGCGGCGACTGCTTTCTTGATTGCGGGTTTCTTCTTTACTGCTTTTGGAACGGGGCCAAGAAATGTCACGCCAGTGAGTTTCTCGGATAGCGCCCATAGCTTTACGGTTTGCTTTGGATCGCGCGCTGCAGGACGAGCGTCAACATTCGTCGGGTGTCCGCGGAACTGCATGAACCAACCATCTGGCCCAATGTAATCGCCTGGCTGTACATGCTGAACGGTCGCAGCATAAAGCGAAGGCAGTGCGCCCATATCTGCAGGCTGCGCAAAAAATCGATTGCCTGCGTTCATTGCGAGGCGTTTCAGTCGCGGTGTTTTTTCCTTGGTGCCGAAACCAATATTGGTTGCGGAGTAACCGGGATGTGCAGCGACTGCCATTGCTGAGCTGCCACGCTTTTGGAGGCGACGATCTAGTTCATAGTGGAACATCAGATTTGCGAGTTTGCTCTTACCGTAAGCATCGGCCTTGTTATAGCGACCGCGCTCCCAGTTGAGATTGCTTAGATCCAGGCCTCTAGTGAATTTGTGCGCGACGCTGGCCACACTCACGATGCGTGAACCCGGCGTTGCATCAATCAGATCGAACAACAAACCTGTCAATGCAAAGTGACCGAGATGGTTGGTGCCCATCTGCATCTCAAAGCCGTCGCGCGTTTTTTGAAACGGCAGATGCATGACGCCAGCGTTGTTGCAGAGAATGTCGAGCTTCTTGAATTTCCGCTTGAATGCGGCGGCAAATGCACGAACGGATGCGAGGTCTGCGAGATCCAATGCCATCGTGATGACCTTGGCTTTAGGCGCGCGGCGTTGCACATCGGCCAGTGCGTCTTCAGCGCGCTTCGGATCACGACAAGCCATCACCACGGTTGCGCCTGCTGCTGCGAGGCCAGCAGAGGTTTCGAGACCGAGGCCGCTATTAGCGCCCGTCACGATGGCGATTTTGCCTTTCAAGGAAGGAATGTCTTTGGGGGACCACTTGGCCATGTTGCGCTCGCGGTATGGAACGAATTTGTATTGTGCCGCCTGAGGCGTGGCCTTGTCTGTAACTTTATGAATTTATAAGGCGAGGCCTTATTTCCCTTTAAATCTTGCAAAGAATATCGCTGCTAAAAGATGAATTCGTTATTTCAATATTCTTGAAGTATGGAATTAAAAGGATTAAGGTGCGCGCCATGCCTAGACCTTTTCACCACCCCACCGCCAAAGACATCTCGCTCGACGGTTTGCTGCATGCGCTGTCAGATCCTGAGCGTCGCAACATCGTTGCTAAGTTGATGAGCTGTGATGGCATGAGCTGCAACAAAGCGTGCGTTGATCTGCCGCCTTCGACGATCTCGTTTCATCACAAGATCCTGCGTGAGTCCGGTCTGATCCGCTCTGAGAAGAAGGGCGTTGAGGTGATCAACACAGTTCGTAAAGCGGATATCGACAAGCGCTTTCCCGGCGTGCTCGAAGCCATTTTTAAAAGTCACAAATCCAAGTAGGAGTCGTCATGGAGCACAGACAGCTCGGCCGTTCAGGCCTCAAGGTTCCCGTTCTTAGCCTCGGTACCGGTACATTCGGTGGCGTTGGGGAGATGTTCAAAAAGTGGGGCAGCACCGATGTGAAAGAGGCGACGCGCCTCGTCGATGTCAGCCTCGAAGCGGGCATCAACTTTTTTGATACTGCAGATATTTATTCTGCAGGTGCATCAGAAGAAATTCTCGGCAAGGCCATCAAAGGTCGTCGCGACGACGTGCTGATCTCGACCAAGGCCACGTTCTCTACCGGCAGTGGTCCGAACGATAAAGGTTCATCGCGTTTCCACCTGATCAAAGCGGCAGAAGCGAGCCTCAAGCGTCTCGGCACTGATCACATTGATCTGTACTTCATGCATGGCTTTGATGCTCTGACGCCCGTAGAAGAATCACTGCGCGCACTTGATGATCTGGTGACGTCAGGAAAAGTGCGCTACATCGGCGCTTCCAATTTCTCTGGCTGGCATCTGATGAAAGCGCTGGCGACGTCTGAGCGTTACGGCCTCGGTCGTTACGTTAGCTATCAAGGCTATTACTCACTCATCGGCCGTGACTACGAGTGGGAGCTGATGCCACTCGCACTCGACCAAGGCGTTGGCACGATGGTTTGGAGCCCGCTCGGTTGGGGACGTCTCACCGGCAAGATTCGTCGCGGGCAGGTGGGTGAAGGACGCATTCAACAAGGTGGCGCAACAGGCGGCCCGATTGTTGAAGATGAATACCTGTACAAAGTGATCGACGCGATTGAACAAGTCGCGCAAGAAGTGAACAAGACGGTGCCGCAGGTTGCGCTCAACTGGCTGCTGCAACGTCCAACGGTGAGCAATATCGTCATCGGCGCACGCAACGAAGAACAGCTCAAGCAGAACCTCGGCGCGCTAGGTTGGAACCTGACGAAGGAACAGGTCGCCAAGCTCGACGCAGCCAGCCAGCAAACGCCAATCTATCCGTACTGGCACCAGCGTGATTTCGAAGAACGTAATCCCAAGCCGACGCAGTGGTAGTCAACCGACATCAGCCCGCCAATAAGGCGCGGGCGATGTAAGTGAGGCCGACGAAAATGCTGAGCACGACCACCGCGAGCTGGCCGTGCTCCAGCATGCCGGGCTTGCGGCTTGCGGGCGCTACAGGCCGGTCGGCAGTTAGCGAGCTGGGCTGGTTTTGGTAGGTCTGCGAGGTCATGGCTTTACTCCATCATTGGAGCGCTTATTCTGCGGATCGCCCTGATAAATAACAGATACAAAAAATAGCATTTACACAGATACAGATAGAGTACAGAATGGCTTGAAACTCCCTATTTAAGGGTATCAGCCGTGCTTTATTGCCATGTTTGAATCAGATACAGATACAGAATCAGCCGACCCGCAGGGCGCTCGTTACGTCGCTCTGGCGCAGGGTCTGCAGACCCGCATCGCGGTGGGTGAGTTAAGGCCGGGTGACCGTGTGCCCTCGGTGCGCGAGTTGGGCGCGCAGAGCGGGTACAGCGTTACCACAGTGCTCCGTGCTTATGCGCATCTGGAAGTACTGGGCCTGGTCGAATCGCGGCCACGCTCGGGTTACTTCGTTCGCGCAGCGCCTACAGCCGTGCGAACTTTGCCGCAGACCATCAACTCTGCGTCGCAACAGCAACCGAGTCTGATCTCTGCTGATCTGGTGTCGTCAGTGCTCGACACTGTTTCGCAGCCGGGCTTGCTGCAACTCAGTCACGCGACAACGGCACCGGAGTTGATGCCGGTTGCAGCGCTGAATCGCATCGCGCGCAACCTGATTAAAGAACAGCCCGAACAGTCGCTGTCTTACATGATGTCGCCGGGTCTTGAACGTCTGCGCCAACAAATCGCCGGACGACTCAGTGCTTGTGGCGTACCTGCGCTTGCAGACGATTTGGTGATCACCACCGGCGCACTCGAAGCGATCCATCTCTGCGTCCGTATGCTGACGCGCCCCGGCGATACGCTGTTGATGGAATCACCAACCTATTACTGCCTGCTGCAGATCGCCGAAGAATGCGGCCTGCGGGTGGTCGAATTGCCCAACGATCCAGTGCGCGGTATCGATCCTGATGATGTGCGTCGTGCGATACAACGACATCGCATCAGCGCTGCGCTGTTTGTACAGAACTTCAATAATCCGACCGGCAGCGTGATGCCGGATGCGGCCAAGCGTGAAGTAGTGAGCCTGCTCAACGCTGCGGAGATTCCGCTGATTGAAGATGACATTTACGGCGAGATTGGATTCGCGGGTGGTCGCGCGACGCCGCTTAAAGCTTTTGATGAAGATGATCGTGTTCTGCATTGCGGATCTTTCAGCAAAACTTTATCGCCAGGTCTGCGCGTAGGTTGGGTACTGAGTCGAAGGCATCAACGTGAATTGAGTCGCCGAAAATTCACCACGTCTTGCGCGACAGCATCATTGCCACAGCTGATTGTGAGTCGTTATCTCGAAACGGGTGGTTACGAGCGGCATCTGCGAAGGTTGAGGACAGAGCTTGCACGCTCTGTGGCGCGTATCTCCGATGCGGTGCTGCGCGAATTTCCTGTCGGCACTACCGTTGCGCGTCCGCAAGGCGGCTTTGTGCTGTGGATTGAATTGCCCAAGCAGATTGATGCGATGGAGATGTTCCGCCGTGCAGCGAAGCAAGGTATCGCGATTAGTCCGGGCATTCTGTATTCCGCGGATGGTCGTTATCACCATCACATTCGCCTTAATTGCGCGGTGTCGTGGACGCCTGCGTTGGAGCAGGCTTTGCGTACATTAGGAAAGTTGGCGACTGCCCTGATGTAGGGTGCGCTGTGCGCACCATCGCGCAATCAAATGGCAATGGTGCGCATAGCGCACCCTACGATTTAATTAAACAGCTGCACCAAAATCATGATGCCGCCTGCCCAAGCCGTGAACCACGCAGCACTACGCAGATAAGGAATACCTGCGGTATAGATTGCGAGATAAGCCACTCGTGCCCAGAAGAAAATTGTTGCGCCGAGTGCAGTGGTTTCATTGGCTTTTCCAGAGACATGCGCCACCAACACCAAAATCGCAAACGCGGCGATGTTCTCAATCATATTTCGATGCGCTTGCTCAGCACGTGCAGTCCACGCAGGAATACTCAACGTTTTATCGCGATTACCTACGGACCATGAATAGCCGCCCGGCACTGAGAAACGTCCAATGGCGTACAAGATGGGATTTGATAGGCACAGCAATGCGGTTGCAACGAGCATCCATAAATCGGTGGTCATCTCTAATCTCCAAAAGTCGATGCAGTCATCCTACATCTATTGATTGGAGATTAGAGAGGTAGGCTGTTATTCGGCGATTGCTACTCCAGAGCCGCCCATTTCTTTCGGCACATCCTTCATCTTCGGCAAACCATCTTTGATGTGCAGACGGGTTTCCTGATAGTGAACGTGCACGCCAGCTTCGTAGGGGAAATCCGGAATCACTGCGGCGTAAACATCTGTGAGGCCCATGCCCGGATGCTCGGTGAAGATGTGGCCACCACAGGTTTTGCACCACTTGCGATAGCTGGTTTCAGTCTTGTTGTAAGTGCCGATGTTGTCCGCGCCTTTGGTTACTTTCACTGCTTCAGGTTTCCAAAGTGTGAAGGCGTTGACGGGGCCTGCTGACCAGCGCCTGCAAGATTCACAGTGGCAATAGCCCATGCCTGCAGGCTCGCCAGTGACAGTGAATTGCACAGCGCCACAAAAGCAGCTGCCTTGATAAGTCTTGCTCATGAGGGTTCTCCATAAACAGCGTTCTCAAATGCGGTGTGCATTTGCAGTGGACGGTCCATGTCCCGCGGTAGAAGGGTGCGGGTTTGCTGCAAGTGTCGCAGTGAGTTTGTTCTCGCGTTGTAGCAGCAGTCTATGCTTAAGCGCCGCAGCGTCAATGTAGATGCACTACACATACAGAAACGCCGCTCAGTGAGCGGCGTTTTGTTTAAGCAAGAACAATTTAAAAATTACGCTTTCAACAAACCGCGCTCTTTAGCCATCGTCAGCGCGGTGTCTTCGATCATGTCTTCCTGGCCGCCGATCATCTTCTTGCGGCCGAGTTCAACAAGAATGTCGCGCGTCGGCAGGCCGTACTTCTTGCCGGCGCGATCTGCGTGCAACAGGAAGGTCGAGTAGACGCCAGCAAAGCCCAGCGTGAGCGAGGAGCGGTCGACGCGGACGATGTGATCCATCATCGGGAAGATGATGTCCTGCGTCAGGTCCATCAGCTTGAACAGATCGCAGTTGGTTTCGATGCCCATGCGATCGCAAACGGCGACGAAGACTTCGAGCGGCGTGTTGCCAGCGCCAGCGCCGAGGCCACCGACCGAGGCGTCGATGCGGCTTGCGCCTTCTTCGATGGCCGCGATGGAGTTGGCGATGCCCATGCCGAGATTGTGATGGCCGTGAAAACCAATCTCGGTTTCCGGATTCAGCACTTCACGCAACGCGCGTACGCGAGCGACGACATCGCTCGGCAACATGTAACCAGCCGAGTCGGTGATGTAGATGGTCTGCGCACCGTAGGATTCCATCAGCTTGCCTTGTGTGGCGAGGCCTTTGGGATCGTTGAGGTGAGCCATCATCAGGAAGCCCGTCGTATCCATGCCGAGCTTGCGTGCGTAGGCGATGTGCTGTGGGCTGGTGTCGGCTTCCGTGCAATGCGTAGCAACGTGCACGCTGCGCACGCCGTGGTCATACGCGCTCTGCAGTTCTTTCATCGTGCCGAGGCCCGGAATCAGCAGAACCGAAACCTTGGCCTGCTTCATCTTCGGGATCACCGCATCCCAATATTCTTCGTTGCTGTGCATGGCAAAGCCGTGCTGCAGCGAGTTGCCGCCGAGACCGCCGCCGTGTGCAACTTGAATCAATGGCACGCCGGCGTCATCCAGCGCGGTAGCGACCTTGATCATCTGATCAGTGGAGATCTGCTCACGCTTGGCATGCATGCCATCGCGCAGCGCCATGTCGTGTACGAGGACCTTGCGGCCCTTCACATTCTTAAGCTCGCTCATTACGCGGCCTCCTTCACAGGCTTCAGCTGATAGCGACCAGCCAGAATTTCGGTGGCAAACATTTCAGCCGTGCGTGCAGCGGCGGCGGTCATGATGTCGAGATTGCCTGCGTAGGTCGGCAGGTAATCGCCAAGGCCAGCCACTTCCATGAAGGTCGCGACTTTCTTGCCGTCAAACACCGGGCCGTTGACCAGGCGATAACCCGGCACGTACTTCTGCACTTCCTTCACCATTTCCAGCACCGATGCACGGATGCGTTCCTGATCCGGCTCTTCGTCGGTCAGGCAGTAAATGGTGTTGCGCATGATCATCGGAGGATCAGCAGGATTAATGATCACCAGCGCCTTGCCGGTGCGAGCACCGCCGACGGCGCAGACTGCATTCGAGGTGGTGTAGGTGAACTCGTCGAGGTTGGCGCGCGTGCCGGGGCCAATCGATTTCGAAGATACCGTTGCGATGATTTCGGCGTAGCTCACCGACTGGATGCGCGAGACTGCATTCACCATCGGGATCGTTGCCTGACCCGCGCAGGAGATCATGTTGACGTTCATCGCCTGTGCCTTGGCGTGCGTCTCAAGATTCACCGGCGGCACGCAGAGTCCGCCAATGGCAGCAGGCGTAAGGTCAACCATCAACACGCCGAGCGCATTGAGCTTGTCAGAGTTCGACTTGTGGACGTAAGCGCTGGTGGCATCGAAAGCGATCTGCACTTCGTCAGCCAGCACATGCGGCAGCAAACCATCGACGCCTTCGGATGTGGTCTTCAGTCCCATGTCGCGAGCGCGGACGAGGCCTTCGGAGGTGGGGTCGATACCGACCATCCACACGGGCTCCAGTACCGGGCTGCGCTTGAGTTTGTAGATCAGATCGGTGCCGATGTTGCCGGGCCCGATGATCGCGCACTTAATTTTTTTCATGTGAGTCTCTTGAATCAATCAAGCTTCGAAAGAAATCGAAGCGTTACCAATGCCATCCAAAGTCATTTCGAAACGGTCGCCCGGCAACGCAGGCAGCAGCGGTGCGAGTGAGCCTGACAGAATGACTTCGCCAGCGAGAAAAGGAATGCCGTATTTGCCAAGCGTATTCGCGAGCCATGCAACCGCCGTCGCCGGATGGCCTTGCACTGCAGAGCCGAGGCCGCTGGCAACGTGTTCGCCGTTCTTGCGGATATCCATCTTCACCGCAGCCAGATCGAGATCGTGTGGTTTGACGCGATCACGGCCGAGTACATAAACGCCGCAGGAAGCATTGTCAGCAACGGTGTCTTGAATCTTGATCTTCCAGTCACGTACGCGGCTGTCGACGATTTCGAAGCAAGGCACGACGAAGTCGGTTGCATCGAGCACCTGTTCTTCCGTGATGCCGGGGCCACGCAAATCTTTTCTCAGGACGAAAGCAATTTCGCCTTCAGCGCGTGGCTGAATCAAACCGGCCTTGGTCAGCGAGACGCTGCTGCCGTCAGCCACTTCCATCGTGTGCGTGAGAAAGCCGAAGTCTGGTTGGTGCACGCCGAGCATGTCCTGCACCGGCTTGCTGGTGACGCCAATCTTCTTGCCGACGATGCGCTCGCCTTCGGCTTTGCGGCGTTCAAGGAAACGCAGCGAAATGTTGTAAGCGTCTTCAATCGTGATATCGGCTTCGCGATTGGTCAGCGGTTCAATCACGCTGCGTGCGCGCAGGGCGGCAAACAGTTCGTCGCCGAGGGCGTGGATGCGGGCTTCGGAGAGTGCCAT